>JBPOJN010000073.1:0-4017 GCA_052033505.1 Myxococcota bacterium
CTTTAAGCCTGTGTCTTTTTCCAAACTTTACGTATGTTTCTCTAGAAGAATCTGATGTTCGCCAGAGTGCGTCTGTGGACCCGCGCGGGTTTTTTAAACAGTACGCGGGCGACTTGATTCTCGATGAGGTCCAAAGAGCGCCCGATCTTTTGTCCTACATTCAAACCATTGTCGATGAACCCGGCAATCGTAGGAAATTTGTCCTCACGGGCTCTCATCAGTTGTTGCTTATGGAGAAAGTGACACAGTCTCTCGCCGGCCGTACGTTTATCGCCAAACTGTTGCCGTTTTCCCGCAGGGAAATACTGCAAAAATCGGAAGATGTGCCTCAGTCGCTCGAAGCGTTTCTTCATGCCGGTGGATATCCGAGGATCTTCGATCAGCATTTAGATCCGCAACAATGGTTGGAACAATATTATCAAACCTACGTCGAACGCGACGTGCGTAATCTTTTAAACATCGGAGAAGCCGATCTTTTCGACCGATTCGTGCGACTGTGTGCGGGCCGGGTGGGCCAGCTCGTGAATTTTTCGTCGCTGGCCAACGACTGCGGTGTCTCGCCCCCGACCGCCAACGCATGGTTGAGCGTTCTGAAGACGAGCTTCGTTTGTTTTACCCTTTCGCCCCATTTCCGGAATTTCAACAAACGTCTCATCAAATCGCCGAAACTTTATTTTTTCGACACAGGTCTTCTTTGTTATCTGCTGAGGATCCGTTCCCCGGAAGAGCTATTTCATCATTCGATGCGAGGCGCGATTTTCGAGAACTGGGTCATCGTCGAAAAAATGAAGGCCGAATACAATCGGGGCAAGGAGCCGGATTTTTATTTTTGGCGGGACGTGAAGGGAAACGAAGTGGATCTTGTCATCGATCAAGGAGAGAGGCTCTATCCCATCGAAATCAAATCCTCCGCGACTTTTCATTCGGATTTCCTGAAAGGGGCGCGTTATCTCAATGAATTGCAGAAAGCGGATGACGAAATTTCCCTGAAAGGCACATGCTTTTATGCGGGCGAGGACGCATTTGATTTTCAACAGTATCGCGTCGATTCGTGGAAAAATATTTAGAAACCTTAACTACCTAAGACGGTAGTCACCCTGCCGAATTTTCCTAGTGACGGAAAGAACTGCTTAGAGACTTGAAAGTCCCGCTTTTAATTCCTTAATTATTTCAAGAACCTGAAAGGATCTATCGTCGATTTCACGTTGGCCCTGGCCTTGCATTTTCGGGGTACGAGGGCAAAGAACCATGTCGATCGGGATGTACTCAGCGCTGTCGGCGATCAAGTTGAAAGAGCAGGAGCTCGACATCACGGCTCACAACATCGCCAATGCGACCACGCCGGGTTTCAAGGAAAACCTCGTGTCGTTCACCGCCCTCCTTTCGAAGTACCAAGGCACGCCCGGGGAAACGCCTTTTGCCGGCATCGGTGCGCGCGTCGTGAATTTCGAACAAGGAGCTTTTACGTCCACCCAAAACCCCTTGGACATCGGTCTTCAGGGCAAGGGCTTATTGGAGATTCAGACGGATTCGGGAACATTCTACACGCGCAGCGGTTCCCTTGCCCTGGACTCCGAGGGGTATTTGGTGACGACCAGTGGCGCAAAAGTCATGGGCGCAGGTGGTGCGATCCACATCGATCAGAAGGGTAGTGTCGAAATCTCACCCGCGGGCAACATCAACGTGAGCGGTCAGGAGCAGGGGAAGATCCGCATCGTTTCTTTCGGCAAAGACGACCTCGAGCCGGTCGGAGCTTCGCTTTTCCGCGCTAAGGACGGAGCGACGCCGCAGGAAGACCGCGAGACGACGGTGCTCCAAGGCAAACTCGAAACGTCCAATACGAACGTCATGAAGAATTTAATCAAACTGATGGAAGTCTCGCGCGATTACCAGGCCTATCAAAAGGTCATGGCCGCGCAGAACAAGGTCGACGAAGTCGCGGCCTCTTCCATCGGCAAATTGTCATAAAGGTGATCTATGTCTCTACAAGCTCTCTATGCGGCCGCAAGCGGAATGGATGCGCAACAGACGCGCATCGACAGCATCGCGAATAACCTGGCGAACGTGAACACCGTCGGCTTCAAGGCCTCGCGCGACAGTTTCGAAGACCTCATGTACGATCAGGTCCAGACGCCAGGTGTGAAAAACGGTGCGAGCACGGTCGCTCCGGTCGGCGCGCAGATCGGTCACGGCACGAAACTCTCGGGCGTCTACAAACAATTTTCCCAAGGTGAAATCAGCCAGACCAGCCGCCAGCTCGACGTCGCGATCGAAGGAAACGGATTTTTCCAGCTCACGCTCGAAGACGGGCAGAAAGCCTACACGCGCGACGGCGCCTTGACGCTCGATTCCACAGGGCAGATCGTGACGAAGCAGGGATTGGTTATCGACCCGGCGATCACGGTGCCTTCGGACGCCACAAACCTCACCATCGGTCGTGACGGCACGGTGTCGGTTACGATCGGGGGTCAGACAAGTGCGCAAGAGTTGGGCAAGATCCAATTGGCGATGTTCCAGAACCCAGCGGGACTCAAATCCATCGGCCAGAATTTCTATCAGGAAACCAACGCCTCGGGCGCTGCTACGGTCGTGGATGCGGGCTTAAGCGGCGCGGGAACATTAAGCCAAGGTGTCTTGGAAAATTCGAACGTGAACGTCGCCGAAGAACTGATCGGCATGATTGTGGCGCAACGCATGTACGAGGCGAATTCCAAAGTCATGTCGACCACCAGTGAAATGATGAAGGCGTCGAACGGCGTTTTTTAGGTGAATGAAATTATGAAACACCTGCTTTTCATGACAGCCATGCTCTTCTCCCCGGCGCTCGCTTTAGCCGGTGAAAATCCCTCGTGGCAGATTTCTCTGCGCGCGGGCGCGATACCGGAGCATCCGGTCTTACGCGATGTTGCGGATCCGGTCGGAACAAGCGCGGAAATTTTGCAGCGCTATGGTTATCTGCCGATCGAAGGTGCCTCCGTGAACGCACGTCCGCAACCTTCGCAGGTCATGGCGGCGTTGAGCCGTGCCGGCGTGGACTTAAGCCGCGTTTGGATCCGTGAATCGGGTCTGAAATCACAGGCTTCTTCCGAGCGCAGCGCCGTGATTGCCCAAGTCGAAAAAGCCGTTGTGAAAAAAGCGGTCCAACTCTGGCAGGTTGATCCGGCGGATGTGACCGTGTCGTTCGAGTCGATCCCGGACGCGCTCCCGCAAAAGGATTCATTCGACGGTGTGTCCGTCGAATTCGAAAAAACGAACGACGTCTCACGTCC
Organism: Myxococcota bacterium; assembly: GCA_052033505.1. GTDB lineage: Bacteria > UBA10199 > UBA10199 > JACPAL01 > JBPOJN01. The sequence goes on from JBPOJN010000073.1 coordinate 3,270, forward strand.
GACCGCGAAAAACATCAAAGCCGCTTTCTGGAACCAAAACCGCACGACGCAGTCGCAGGACGCGGTCACGTTCATCGCTGACCTGAAGGTCTTGTTCCCGGTCTTGGTGCCTAACCGTTCGTTTCCGGCCGGGACTACCGTTACTCCGGATCTTTTCCGCGAGGAAAAACGCGTCGTGAACGAACCTGGCGCTTATTTCCGCCGCGTGGCGGATTTAAGCGGAGCGGGTAAAAACGACGGCGTGATTTGGAACGTCGTTCGGGCTTTGGAGATCGATACGCCCGTGCGTCGCGACGATCTGCAATCTCCCGTATCCTTGCAAAAAGGCTCTCTCGTGACCTTGATCGCTCGCAGCCAGCGCCTTCAAGTACGCGCCTTGGGCCGCGTGCGTGAGACGTTGGGCGGCGGGTCGGTCTCGGTCGAAAATCTGGATTCTAAAAAAATCGTCGTGGGGCGTCCCTTGAATTCCAGCGAGGTGGAAATTGTTTTCTAAGATTTTAAACAAACGGATCGTAAGTGCCGCCGCCGTGATCGGCGTGTTCGCTCTCGCTCCGTCCCTCGTATTCGCCAAGAAAAACGCCGTGGATGCCGCCGCGAAAAGCATGAACGCGCGCGCCTCCGACGAACGCGTATATTTCGACGTCGGCGACGCCGCGAACGACCAGATGAAAGCGCAAGAATCGCAAGGTTCCCTCTGGGTGAACACGTATTCCGCGCGCCTCTACGAAAACATGTACCGCGCGTCACG
>JBPOJN010000067.1:0-4985 GCA_052033505.1 Myxococcota bacterium
ATCCAAAAAACTCGAGGACAATAATCCGTCGTTATTGCGGGCTTTTTCCATTTCTTCGCGAACCACACTTTGCAATTCTTTCATGGCCGCGAACGCGATTCGGATATCGAGTATTTCAAAATCTTCAGGGAGTTTGATAGACGGCAGGATTCGATCTTTTAAACTCCGCCCGTTTTGCTTCTCCCCGATCAGCGATGTAGCCTCCCAAGTTTTTTCTCTGGAATCGGAAGCTTCCGTTTTTTTTATACACTCGTCGAGATCTTTATGAAGCTCGATTCCCGCATGGGTCAAAGCCTCCAATTCTACGACAAGAGACGTCATTCCCTGATCGCGGGCCGGGTTTTTCAAAGCGCTTAAATAAAGAAAACAAATCCCCGCTTCCAAATTCCGAATGTCCCCTAAAAAACTGAGCGGCAGTGTATGGTCTCGGCTTTTGGCTTTTTCGACTTCTTCGCGCACGGCACGTTGCAGCTCTTTCGTCACTGCAAACGCCCTTCGGATATCAAAAGCAGTAAAATATTGAGGAAGCCGGACCTGGGCTAGGATCTTCTCCCGAAAACTTACCCCGCCTTGCCCCGAAGGAGCTAGGATCGGAACGTCTGTAACCACTGTTGGTTGCTGAAGAAAGGCTCTAGGTAGGATCGGCTGCATATTTCCCCTTTGTTCTGAAAGACGATCCTGCTTCTTCGGAAAGAACAAAGAGGTGTTGCCTCTTTTTTTGGTAAAATCGAAACTAGAGGAGATTTTATTTTCTTGTTAACTCGAGAGCGACGGAACGGGTGGAAAACCCTATCAGGAAACAAACGACGCCGAGTACTTGTTGCTCCGTACCTCCCGCGTCCATCAGAGAATTAAATATTTTTTTACTAAGAGGCGCAGTCGGACTTTTGGAAATCGGCGACTGACTCACGACATGCGTCATAAGGTCCATCGCAAAAGCCAAAACCTGGCGCCCCGTAAACTTCTGCTCCGACACCAGTCCATCATAGATGGCACAAGCCCGCTCTTCTTGATCGATTTGCTGCGCGGCATCGTCTCTTAAATACGTCGCAAGGCCGGCAATATATTCCGGCCCTTTGGTCGTACGATGCAAATCCCAATATTTTATAGCGGACAACTCGATCGGATCTTGCGAGGGTACCGACACTTTTCGGCCTTCAGCCAGCTTCAATAAAATCGTCGCATAATCCACGATTTGATTCTGATTATAATCACGACCCTGAAGGATGGCGTGAATACGATCCGCTTCCACGATAGCGGCAGCACTGGGTGAGGCTTTCACTATTTCAACAGGACCCGTTCCATGGGCGAACCGGGGCGGTTGTTGCAAGACAGGAACGGCAGAACCAACATTTCCAGGAACAGCGAGAGTTCTAGCGGCAGTTTGAGCCATAATCATCTCCTCTACAGATTCAATTATCTCGCAAAACCCAAAAAAGTTGCCTGGATGTTACATAGTGAAAAAGAAATGTGTATGAATTTTCCACACACAATCTCTTTTTTTCCGAAAATTTATCAGATCCGCGTCATTTTTATTTTGGTTTTTTTAATTCACTCTCTGAGAATCTCATCTTTTTCAAACGATCCGAATCCTCTGAACACGGCCGAAAAAATTCCGGCTCCAATCACGAAGACGATCTTTTCGAAAGACCCTAAAGATAACAAACCCGACGACGTCAATAAGGCCAGAGCGGCTAGGGCCATCGCCGAACCGACCACCGATGACATCAAAAGAGGTTTAAGTATTTTTTCCATATCGATCCAAAATTTCGAGCGTCCATTGCGCGACAACCCGAGGCAAAGTGGGTTCCTTTAAGGCCAGTTCGATTCTCTCCCGCGTCACCGCAAAAAGAAAAAAGCGCATCCAGAGCGAGGGATCCAATCCGGGATGACGCTCATACACTCCTCTTAAGTAGGAATTATCTTTTTGCGAGGCGCCGAAGAGCAATTCTCTGTGTCGACTCTCACGGATCTCCACGGACAAAGGATCGCCGGAGCGCGGCGGTTTGTATTCATTTATGAAGGCGAAATAATCGTGCAAGATGAAGCCTATTTCATCCGAGCTGAAATTCGCCAAGATTTCGGCGCCGGCTTTCGGGTCTTGAGTCGCGAATAAAGCGATGAACCGGGAGATTAAGAATAGACCTGGCTGATACCCCGGCACCCACTTGCGGCGCCGCGAAAGAGCCACCATCGACTGCATCGTGCGCTCTTTTTGCTCTTGGGTCAGGGACCGAAACAACCGAAAGGCGTTCGCGTGCCCGCCTTCTGCAGTCTCGATCAAGAGACGGGCCGCGCCCTCTCCCGCCGCTCCGCAAAAGTCGCGGATGAAATCGACCTGAGTGCCTTCAAACTCCTCGTTCCGGGCAGTGATGGGATCCGAGTCCTCGCTGAAGAGCCCCAAACCCAAACGAGCGGCCACTCTCAACAAAAGCTCGGCATCCAAAGGGCTTTCCGGATCCACGGACGATGCGGCGCAATAAGCCAGCGCGTTTTCCCGATCCTTCGGCAAAGTCTCGAAGAATAAAGCTTCAGGGGAAATTTTTTTCTGGCCTTCTCGAGCCAGCCATTGACGCGCTTCATTTTCCCGACCTAAAAAGCGTCCCAACCACAGACGCGTTGCGTCCGGCAAGGTAGAATCCTGGATCCTATGAATGAAAAACCCATCGCCATAGACCCGATTCAAAAATCCCAGCATCTTTTCGGAGGAAGCCAGGTTCGGGACGCGCCTCACAATTTCCCGGGTCGCTGAAAAAAAACGGGCACCGGAGGCTTTATGGTTTTCATAGAAACCGCATAAAGCCTCTACGAGCATGCGGCGCTGTTTTAAAACCAAATTACGAAAAACGTCTTCACCTTCCGGCAAAACGCTGCACAGGGCTACGATACGGGCGAAAAAATAAAAACCTTCCCGGAAATCGATCGATCCTCCGCGATTTCTTTTCCGGCACAACTCATAGCAAAACTCCATCACGAGCTTAGGCCTGATCTCGGGAGGCAATAATGAAAAAACGATTTCGCCGAAGAGATGCGTTTCCCCATCTTCATTGAAATAGGTCCGGGCCAGCTCTCGTATCGATTCCGGGCTCCTCACCGTGCGCTTGAAGAACGAAAGAAGCTTTTCTTCATCGAGTATTCGGTAATGATTGTCCTCGATCGTGGGATCCCCGACTTCCTCATCTCCTGAGGACATGGAGATCCAGCCCGCCTTCAAGACGATCTCCCGAATTTTGACGAAATCCCAATGACCCTTGGAAGATAACTCGGAAGACAGCCTCAAAACCGCCGCTTCGATCAAAGGATGAAAAAGAGAATGGAGCTTCGGAGCGGACGCATCGGGTTGGCGGGGTTGAATGATTCCCGCGCCGGAACCATACGCGAACACCTCTTCCGGACGAATCCATAAGCCGGAAGGTCCGACAGCCACATGAGAGAAAAAGCATTTATTTAAAAAATCAATACCCATGGGCCCCTTAATTAGCTTCTCGTAACCGCCCAAAAGAGGTTGCGAGTTAAAAGCGCCTACGCTACATCCGCGCCTCAATGAGAAAACCACTGATAAAATCGCTTCTTATCCTGATTTTCACCGCTCTCTTGGCGGTGGGTTGCGGCAGCCGCTCCCCCTCCCCTCAAACGGCGCATACGAAACTCACCAAGCACTTCCATAAGTACGGCAAGAAATACAAACCCAGCCCGTTCGGCCAGCATGCGGTCGGACGCATCGAGATCGTTTCGGTGCGTGAGATCCAGAAAAAATTGGCGGAAGCGGAAGCTTACGTAGCCTTGTTGGACGGCCCCACCTACCGCATTCGCGCGATTTTCGAGAAAAAGACGTTCGGATGGAAAGTGATCTCTTGGGAAAACCTTGGGGAAAATACCGGCCAAAACCCGGGTTCAGCGGCGCCGGCTTCAAGCGGCCCTCGTTAAACCCACGATTTCCTGCTCTTGCCCCATGTAAACCTGGGCTCCCGACACAACGGATTGACCCACTTCAAAAATAGCACCTAACAAGCGATGGTCTGAAAGACCGTCGAAATAGTCATCCACTCCGGCATTCAACAAAGCCAGCAACCCCTTGTACATGATGAAGTCGACGTGCCTGGCGCTGGAAAGAGCTTGAGCGGGGACGCCTTCCAACTTCTGCTGGAAACCGGCGATGTCGCGGAAGGTTTCCTCCGTCCGGGCCTCGCGCAGACCAAGCCCCCTAAAAACCTCCTGGAACTCGGAAGAATCTCTTTCCACGTTGAAGTCGGCTAAAGTGATGACGCCTTGCGAGGCGCCGCGATGCCAATCCTGCGCCGCCCGTATCTGGCGGGCTCGCGTCTTCTTCGCTCTTTTGCTCGTTCCTTCCTGGAAGTGGCCCAAATCGACGGAAACATAAAGATCGCCCGGAAGCTCCAACGTCGTGTGCAAAACACCTTTATCCGCCAAACGTTCCCATTCGACGCGCTGTGGATGGAGCTCGAAATCACCCGAAAAAGGATAATTACTCAAAAACAGCAGACCTGAATTTAGAACAGCGCCTCCCAAGAAAAAGTTCAACGCCAAGGCGAACGCGTCTTGAAGAATAAAATCTTTGAGCCCCGACAAGAAACTATCGGAAGCCCCGCGGTAATGATGACGGCAGCACCGCGTGACGATGTTTTCCTCTTTATCGAAAAACCGCGCCGTCCAGGGATATTTTTCGGCGAATTCGGTGATCTTGCCGCCGATGCCAGGCTTCGCGGGTGCAATGTAGGAATAAGGGTAAATATCAGACAGCCCTTCAGAGATACGCTCCCCTTTACCTCGGTCCCAAACTTCCAAAAACCCGAACACGCGGGGCGTATCCCAATTCCTGTCTCTTTTACGAAAGCGGGTTCTGTCGATAATTTCACCCACACGCCGGTCATCCTGAAAATAAAATCCGGTCTCGTAAGAACGTCCCTGAATCAAATAAAGCGCGGTGTTGCCGAAAAGATGGGCGTTATAGAGGTCTGCTTCGA
>JBPOJN010000014.1:0-80087 GCA_052033505.1 Myxococcota bacterium
AGGCCTCTTCTTTTTGTGAACCCGGTCGATACAAATCTAGATATATTACAAACAACGGTATCAGCATCTTTGTGAATGGACCCTCCGTGTGTAGAAGGACTACATCCCAGCTCAAATAAGATCAAAACGAAGACCCATGCTTTATGCATATCCTCAGTCTACCTTTGAGAACAAACAGATCAAGATATAATACGGCCTGATCGGGCCGTGGTCTAATCAGGTCGTCCCGCTTAGCCATCCCTCAATGGCCGTTGAGCGCTACAAAGATACCCGGAAACTTTTCAGAGCTTTAGGAAAGAGTATCAAAGATTTGCGAACCAAAGCCGGGCTCACGCAGGAAGACATGCTCGATAGAGGTTTTTCAGTCCGGTATTACCAACGCATTGAGGGCGGGAAACCCATTCATTTGAAAACAGTCTTAAAACTCGCTGACGTGTTTGGCGTAAGTCTAGGGAACTTGTTCAAGCGCCTTTAGCTCTCCTCGACGTAAACTCTTTCCAGCTCCTCCTGCGGAATTCCTGGTGCTTTCCTGAAGGCCTTTTACAGGTCACCAATGGTTTTAATGGCCAATTACAATCTCCGCTGCCAGGGCGATGAGGCCAAGAGTATGCTCGGCAAGAACATGTTGGACGGGTGCGCCGTTTAAGGCGTGGCAGGGAAGTTTGAGGTCCTTTGTGGTGTTTGCCTGCATGATTGACGCACAACTGACGATCATCACGCCAAAGAGCCCAAGCCTGGCAGCGCCATTGTTCTATACCTTTTTTGACATGAGCCACGCATCGGCGAATGCGTTTTGCCTCAAAATTATACATTGGGGCACGCTGACTGGAGAAATTCAGAAGAACACGCGGGTACGTGACTTTTAATTTTCTTCCTTTTCCTACGAATTAATCTCAGCCAAAAACTCTTTTGGCGATACGATTTGAATCGGTAAATCTTCTTCTAATTCCAAGAGATCCAGGTCGCCGGTCACGAGGTATTCCGCTTGCCCGGATAGGGCACAATGAACGAATTGATCGTCATGGGGATCGCGACTCCACCTTTTGCGAGATAAGGAAGTAGCCACAACCGAAGATTTCTCAACGATCTTCGTGATTCATCGCTCCGCGGTCTCCGATCCCAGTTTGTCCCCTAAACGTCTGAGGATTCGTTTGTATTCCTCCAATATGGAGGCGGAGACCAAAAGCTCGAATCGGCCCTCGACCCATAAGTCGACGACTTTTCCCGGGACTCCTTTCCAGAAAATACCGGACAAAAGCACGTTGGTGTCCAGGCAGACTCTCAACGTTTTTTCCTTTCCTGATCTATGGCGTCCTTCAAGTCGGTTTCTTTCAGACCTTTTTCTTTGGCGAGGCGACGGCTCTTTGTGAGAAGCGCCTTTAATTCATCCACGGACGGGCCTCCGATTCTTTTCAAAATGACCGTGTCTCCTTCGCCGATTACGACGAACTTGGTCCCCGAACCGAGTTCCAAGGCTTCTCGAACCGCTTGGGGGATCACGATCTGCCCCCGTGAGGTCATGGTGGTGACTTCGATGGATTCCATAAACGCCTCCTAATAGGATAATCTTACCAGTAAGAATATCAGATCGGGAGTTAAAGGCAAGTTCGATCATCTCGGGCACCTACGCGGCACCGCGCTTTTTGAACTTCTTATTTTTCAGGGGCTTAAGGTGAGATCTTCGGGGGTTCGAGTCCCCCTCCCGGCACAAACCCTTGCCCTGCACCGCCTGGTGCAGGGCTTTTTTGTTTCCCAACTCTTGCAGCTGAAAAAGCCCCATGCTACCCCGACCAACCTATGAGCTTACTCCAAGAAAAAGATCCCCAAGTCGCTGCCACCATCGCCGGAGAACTTGACCGGCAGGAGACGTCCCTCGAGATGATCGCCTCCGAGAATTTCGTTTCCCGCGCGGTGCTCGAAGCGGCCGGAAGCGTGATGACGAACAAATACGCGGAAGGCTATCCGGGCAAACGTTACTACGGCGGTTGCGAATTCGTGGATCAGGTGGAGAACATCGCGCGCGACCGCCTGAAACAACTTTTCGGCGCCGAATACGCGAACGTCCAGCCCCACTCCGGGTCACAAGCCAACATGGGCGTGTACTTCAGTTTCTTGAAACCGGGTGACAAGGTCATGGGCATGAACCTCTCTCACGGCGGCCACTTGACCCATGGTTCTCCGGTGAATTTCTCGGGCCAGCTCTATAATTTCGTCGCCTACGGCGTGGACGCGAAGACCGGCCGCATCGATTACGACCAATGCGCGGACCTGGCGAAAAAAGAAAAACCGAAAATGATCACGGTCGGCGCGTCGGCTTACTCACGCAATATCGATTATAAGAAGTTCCGCGAGATCGCGGACTCAGTCGGAGCTTTCCTCTTCGCCGACATCGCGCATCCGGCGGGTTTGATCGCCAAAAAACTTTTGAATGACCCCGTTCCCCACTGCCACGTCGTGACCTCGACGACGCATAAGACTTTGCGTGGTCCCCGCGGCGGATTGATCTTAATCGGCAAGGATTACGAAAACCCGTTCGGCCAAAAAGCACCGAAATCCGGCCGCACGAAGATGATGTCGGAGCTGCTCGACACGATGATCATCCCCGGTATCCAGGGCGGTCCACTCATGCACGTTATTGCCGCGAAGGCCGTCGCGTTCGCCGAGGCCCTGCAGCCGTCGTTCGAAGAGTATGCGCGGCAAATCATCAAAAACGCGCAAGCCTTGGCCGAGACCCTGCTCGCGAAAGGTTATAACATCGTCTCGGGCGGTACGGACAATCACCTGATGCTCTTGGATTTGCGGAATAAAAAGCTGACCGGCAAAGAATCCCAAGACGCGCTGGAAGAAGCCGGCATTACGACCAATAAAAACTCTGTGCCCTTCGACGATCAGAGCCCGCTCATCACCAGCGGTATCCGCCTGGGCACCCCGGCGCTCACCACGCGCGGCATGAGGGAAGCCGAAATGGAACTCATCGGCGGCTGGATCGACGAAGTCCTTGCGGACATTCACAACGAAAAGAAGAAGCAAACCGTCCGCGAAGGCATCCGCACCCTTTGTAAAAAATTCCCACTCTATCTCTAAAAAGGCACGCCGGTCCTTATGAAATGTCCTTTTTGCCAGCATACGGCCAGCAGCGTCGTCGATTCGCGTGATTCGCAAGAAGGCGAAACGATCCGGCGCCGGCGTGAGTGCGAGTCCTGTCAGAAACGTTTCACCACTTACGAACGCATCGAAGAACTGCTTCCCGTGGTGATCAAAAAAGACAACCGGCGCGAAGCCTTCGACCGCAAGAAAGTCTTAAGCGGCATCCTCAAAGCCTGCGAGAAACGTCCGATCGCGATGGACAAGATCGAGGCGACCGTCGACAAGATCGAGCGCGAGATCCAGGAAATGGGCGAAAAAGAAATCGACGCGGCGGTCGTCGGCGAGCGCATCATGAAGGCCTTGCACGTCTTGGATCACGTGGCTTACGTGCGTTTCGCGTCGGTTTACCGCGACTTCAAGGACGTGAGCCAATTCATGGAAGAGCTCAAAGGACTTTTGAAGGATAAAAAATCTTAGGCGTACCCGTTTTTCCGAAACCACTCCACCGCGCGCGTCAGTGTTTCTTCGAGAGGCACCGAAGTAAATCCCAATTCCTCCCGAGCTCTGCTCACGTCGTAATGCATCCCGTATTTTAGAAAATCGATGCCGACTTGGGGGAGCAAGGGTTTGGGGCGGTTTAAGGCGTCTTCGACGGTTTCCGACACCAGTGAGAGGACGTCGCCTACGAAAATCGGGAGGCGCGCGAACGGCGGCCGGACTTTGGCGATCGCGCAAATTTTTTGAGCTAAGTTCCACACCGTCGTATTCGTGCCGCCCAGGATATACCGCTTGCCGGACACGCCTTTTTCCAACGCGGCGACTTGGCCGCGCCCCACATCGCGCGCGTCGACGGCGTTCATCGGGGCGTCGAAGAGAAACGGCGCCTGTTTCTTTATGAGGGCCACGATCAAGGCTCCGGACGTGGGTTTCACGTCGTGATCGCCGAAGACTCCGGTCGGATTCACGACGGCGATCCATTGGCCGCGCTTGGCGGCTTCCAAGACCATGTCTTCTTGGAGGCGTTTGATCCGGTAATAAAGACCGATGAAATAATCCGGATCATACGCAGTGTCTTCGTTCGACGGCGATCCATCGGAAGTTTTTCCGATCGTGCTCATCGAGCTCGTGTAGACGATTTTTTCGATGCCCGCGATTTTCGCGGATTCAAGCACGTTCCGCATCTGGATCTCGGCGGTTTTTTTCTGGGACTCGGCGTTCAGGGAATACAAAGGATAATAACCCGCGACGTGAAAGAGAGCCTGGCAGCCCCCCATGGCTTTTTTCAAAGATTCCGGATCGTCGATGTCGCCGATCACGCGTTCGACTTTCAGGTCTTCGAGCGCGGGAGAGGGGATAAGACTGCGGCTTAAGCAACGGACGTCGTAGCCCTTCGCCACGAGCGCCCGTGCGACGTGCGATCCGATGAAACCGGTCGCTCCCAAGACTAAGACTTTGGCCATAGTCCAGGAACAGAACAGGAATCAAAACTTGTCAACGGCCGAATCCGACGGCTAGGCCTTCTGGCTTCATGACGTGGCAAAAGAAACTTCTTTCCTGGTACGGAAAACACAAGCGCGACCTGCCGTGGCGGCGCACTCAGGATCCTTACGCGATCTGGGTCTCCGAGATCATGTTGCAGCAGACGACGGTCGAAGCGGTGATTCCGTATTATGAAAGATTCCTGAAAAAATTTCCCAGCGTGACGGCACTGGCTGAGTCCCAAGACGACGAGGTATTGGCGCTCTGGGCGGGCTTAGGTTACTACTCACGGGCGCGTAATCTGCACAAAGCGGCCCAAACCGTCGTTAAATCGCATTCCAAAAAAATACCGGATACGGTCGAGGGATTGCTGACACTTTCGGGCATCGGCCGTTATACGGCCGGAGCCATTGCCTCGATCGCGTTCGGCCGCCGCGCTCCGATCGTGGACGGTAACGTCATCCGCGTCCTGTCGCGCCTCTATGCGATCGCCGATGATCCGAAATCAACGGTGGGCCAAAAAGAATTCTGGAAACGCGCCGAAGAGGTCTTGCCTCGCAGTGGTTGCGGCGACTTCAATCAGGCTTTGATGGAATTAGGCGCGACGATTTGCTCTCCTGAAAATCCCGCCTGCTTGATTTGTCCCGTACACGAAGACTGCGAAGCCCGGCGGCTCGGAAGACCCGAAGAGTTTCCGAAGGGGAAAAAGAAAACCGATTACCGCGACGTCATCTTGACCGCCGCCATCATCCAAAAAGAAAATAAAATCCTCTTCGTGAAACGCCCTCAAAAAGGTCTTTTAAAAGGCATGTGGGAATTGCCGATGGTCGAAGGCGATCTGGCGGCGTTGCAAAAATCTTTCTCGATCGAACCCTGTAAGCCCCTGAAGGCAGTGAAGCATTCGGTATTGAACAAGAGGCTGAAAATTTTCCCGTTTCTCTGTCGGCTTAAGAAAAGTTCTCGGGACGACTCCCGAGAAACTTCCCCGAAAACTCATAAAGACCGGGTTTGGCTGGCGGTTGAAGATTTAAGCCGCTACGCCATGTCGTCGATGAACCACAAAATCATCAAGGGATTCATTGCGGCAGGGCCGGATCTTCCATCATCGGATACGGATCGCTGTCTAACGCTTTCATGAAGGCCACGAGATCCGCTTTTTCCTGATCGTTCAAATTCAAGGGCTCCATGCGCACGTCGAGGTTCGGATTTTTTATGCCGCCTTTATTGTAGAATTCCACGACCGCTTCCAGAGTCGTCTCCGATCCGTCGTGCATGTAGGGGCCGGTCTTCGTGATGTCGCGCACGGTCGGAGTCTTGAACGCGCCTTTGTCTTCCTTGGCCTTCGTGACCGCAAAGCGGCCCATGTCAGGTTTCGGTTTCGATTGTCCCACGCCTAAGTTGTGAAACATGCTGTCGGAAAAATTCGGGCCCGCGTGGCAGCGCGTGCAATTGGCCTTGCCGAAGAAAAGATCGCGGCCGCGGATTTCGGAGGCGTTCATGGCATCGGCCTCGCCGAACGTGTATCGGTCGTATTTGGAATTTCCACCCAGGACCGTTCGCTCAAAAGAGGCGATGGCCTTGGCGATCCTGTCTTTATCGATGCCGGGGCTGCCGAAGGCTTTTTCAAAATAAGACGCATAACCCGCGATCGATCCGCAGGCTTTCACGACGTTGTCGTGGGAAGGGTTGCCCATTTCGAGCATGTTCACCAAAGGCCCGAGCGATTGTTCTTCAAGCGTCGCCGCACGTCCGTCCCAAAACTGCAATCCCATGTAAGTCGCATTCACGACCGTCGGCGCGCTTAAGCCGCCTTTCTTGCCGTGGATGCCGGTCGAAACGACAGCGTTGTCGGTCCATCCCATTTTGGGATTGTGGCAGCTTGCGCACGACACCGTCCCATCGGCCGAGAGGCGTTTGTCAAAATATAGCATGCGTCCCAATTCGACTTTTTCCGGCGTCAGCGGATTATCCGCCGGTATGTTCAAGTTTTCGTAGTCGAGACCCAACGGCACTTTCACGAAAGGGGCCTCTTTGGCGGGATTAAAGGCCGGGATCGTTTTCGCCGTTTCCGCAGCAGCGGCAGGAGGATTAGTCGTTGCCGGATTGAGAGAAGTAGCAGGAGCCTTCTGCGATTCGTTGCCGCAAGACGCGGCGACGAGAGCAAAAAAAATCAAAAGAACGAAATTTTTCATGGTCTCCCCTTTGTGCGGTATCTTCCCGCCGAATTGTCATTATTAGGGGACGAATGAAAACAAAAAATTTACGGGATTAGGACTTGGCAGCACGAGGGTGGATGATCTCTTCCCATACCGCAAGATGCTCAGCCTTCGGAGGTAGTGGAATTCCCGCTTTTGCCATGACGTCTATGATCTCCTGCTGAGATTTTTTCCCGAAATTTCTTGGTTTTGGTGTTTCGTCCCAACGGTGGATAAGTTCCCCGACATACTTGATATTTGCATTCTGAATGGCATTTGCCACCCTTGTCGAAAAGGCGAAGCCACTGACTTCCAAAAACAACACTTCTTTTATGAGCCTGGAGTCCAGCAATCTTCGTACGCGCTGAGGACTATGAGTGTATCGATTTATTTCTTCCCTGAGACGGTTGCTGTTTGTGCGTATCGTTTTGTCGTTCTCTTCATAGCCATGTCCCTGCGGCAACATAGGTTTATAGGGCATGAGAGAGCAGCCGAATTTTTCGATCAGCAAGGCTATCTGTGTCAGGACCGTAGGGCTTAATTCTCTTTTCAGATCACAGGCCCAGCCATCCGATTGAAATCGGAGAGGGATATGAAATTCATGCTCGCGCTCATCTATTGTATTTTGCCGAATACAGATGGCTATACTTTCGGATGAAGCTGCCGCGATATCTTCTGGGATGAGATGAAGGTCTGCCGGCGAAACGGGCTGTTCGCCTTTAACGATTGCCAGATATAACTGATCGTTGAGCTGCGGGTCTTGGCCATTTAGGGCCTGAGAGATGGCTTTTTGTAACCTCTCGGCATTGGATCGCTGTGGAATGGCGGCCGGGAGCTTCGGAGATACGGCAGAAAAGAAGGTGTTATTTAAAGCTTTAAGGAGAGGGGTGAGCAGCTCTCCTTCGATCCCGCTTCCTTGAAGAGTTTTCATATCAATTGGGGTGAGCTTCAAGGATCGTAGCGTCCCCTCAGAAACAAAACAAAAAGCGGCTCCTAACGCCGAGGCTATATCCGCCAGTACGGTCATCAGTTCTGGATCGTTGGCCGCAGTGGCGGGCGTTGAGACGAAGGGAGTCGGAGAGAAAGGCGATAAGCGGGGCGCGAAGCCCCTCAAAGGACCGGCGAAATTACCATCTATGCCGCCGGTTATGAACTTGTGAATAAATAAACCGACTAAGCCTGGTGAGTATTCTCTAATCGGTGAAGCTTTTTCTGTCTCGAGCCAGGGGTGAATTGGTGTCGGCAATAGAGGTTTTCGTGTGTCTAAATATCCAGTGATGGTCGCATATTCCGTATCATTCGAGAGACGACCTGCCTCTGCCAGCCTGGGGATTTGGTATAGGGGAACGGCTTTATCTTGAACGGCGAAAATTCTACCTTCCGCTACGAACAATCCTGCGGCGTTTAGATCTCTCGCGAGATGGCTCAGTGAAAAGCCAAGCTGTGTGGCTCCTAATAATTGCTTTTGCATATCGTCTCCTGGTGGATCTTTCGTCGTTAGCTCAAGAAAGTTGTTGGAAAACAGGTAATGACCAAAAGACCTCGAATCAAGGGTTTAAGGAGTCTTGATTTGTTACCGCGCTACAGTAGAGCTGAGTTATGCCTCCTCAATACTGGCTCCTGAAATCCGAACCCGGATCCTATTCGATCGACGATCTGAAAAAAGACTGCAAGACGGCCTGGACCGGAGTGCGCAATTACCAAGCGCGGAATTTCATGCGCGACCAAATGAAGGTCGGCGATCTCGTCCTGTTTTATCATTCGAACGCCGAACCGCCCGGAGTTGCCGGCATCGCGCGCGTCTGTTCCGGCGCTCATCCGGACGAGAGCGCGTGGGACGAGAACGACACGCATTATGATCCTCGTTCGACGAAGGAAAAGCCCGTTTGGATGCTGGTCGACGTAGAATTCGTCGAGAAATTCAAACGTTTCGTTTCTTTGGAAGAGATTAAAAATGAACCGAAGCTTGCGGGAATGCTCGTCCTCAAAAAAGGCCAACGTTTATCGGTGCAGCCGGTCGAAAGAGGGCATTTCGAAGTTTTGCGGAAAATGGGTTCTTAAAGGTCCTACAGCGTGAAATCCACCGAGATCGCATCGTGATCCGAGGCGGGGACGCCGTTGTGACGTAAGTCGCCCCAAACGCGAGGACGGACGCTTGCGCCTTTGAGCGCGGATTTGGCTTCGCCGTCGTTCAAAACCTTCAAGCCTTTTTGAGCAAACCAATCGAGCTTGAATGAGCACCTTCCGCCATAATCTTTCAAATCCCATTCCACGAAACGGAAACACCAGAGCGGGATCCAGTCGCGCAGGGACTTGAACTGCTTGAGGTCCTCGATGCTGTAGTGGTTCGTGCAGACGCCGAGTTCGTTGCAGTCTTTATAAGTGAAACCGTTCTTTTCCAGCATTCGGAAAAGCGCTTTTTCGAAATACAGGTCGGGATTTGGGTAATGCCGTTTCATCATGCGGTGGATGCCGACGCCCACGCGGACCCAGAAGCCGATGATGGAAGAGGTCGCATTATGTGAGTCATAAGTCGACGTGTTCCAGTCGCCGCCCATGAGCGCGGTGGTCACTTTTTCCTCGTTCATGGCTTTTACCACCGCTTCAATTTCGTTCTTACGCGTCTTCTGCGTCGAACGCATGTTCACGTGCTGGCAGGCTACCCGCAATTCGTGTCCCGCGAAGTTGATGGTCGCGATCAAGACGCGCTGCGTGCCCAGGCGCTTTTCCTTCCCGCTCATTTTATCGTGCGGGTTCGGGACGGAAACGATGCGGGGTTTGAGGATCGGGTAGCGCGAGAGGATGGCGTTGCCGTGTAAGCCCAGTTCGTTCTCGCCTTCCATGTCGCGTTCGGGACCGTTGCCTTTTTCGAGGTTTAAGTAAGATGGTGCGAAGAAGTAATTCATTCCCAAGGCCTTCGCCAGATCGCGTGCGACGTTGCGGTTACGCGAGCGGGCCATACCTAGGTCGGTTTCGGTGAGCAGCAGTACGTCCGCACCTGACATGACGTCGTGATTTTTCAGGAAATGCAGGATTTCTTCGTAGCAGGTACCACGCTCGACGTTCCAAGCGACGGCGCGGTAGTAGTTTTCCGGGGCGGGCATCGCGTGGTCGGCCGTCATCTCGAAGCTGTGCAGGACCTTCAGGATGCGAGGCTTCAAATCTTGATACAGCCGCGATTGTTCGAGCGAATTCGTCGAATTAAAACCCAAAAGAGCGGGTAGCTCCGTATGCAGGTCGTGCAGGATTTGCGGGGTGTGCTCGAACATTTTGGACGAGTTAAAGTCGGGTGCTAGAGGTGTCAACACAAGAAGCGCAACTTCGGCCGTCGAGGGACGAGACCTAAACTGTTCTTTTTGAATGCAAAAAGGGCTGGACAGGAAGATTCCTATGGTTTTTACCTTAGGATTCCCCCATCCATGTCCATGGACTGGTTTTTTTAAGGAGTTCGTATGTTTGTGCGCGGTTTGCCGAAGAAACAAGGTTTGTACGATCCCAGGTTCGAACACGACGCGTGCGGCGTAGGTTTCGTCGCGCACATGAAGGGCCGCAAGTCCCATGACATCGTCAAAAACGGCCTGCAGATCCTGCTCAATCTCGACCACCGCGGCGCCTGCGGCGCGGAGACGAATACGGGCGACGGCGCCGGTATCCTGATCCAGGTCCCCCATAAATTCCTGATCAAGGCCTGCAAAAAAGAAGGCATCACGCTGCCGGAATTCGGCGCCTACGGCGTCGGCATGATTTTCCTGCCTCAAGACAAGAAGGTCCGCGAGGCTTGCGAGAAAAAATTCGAAGAAATCGTCAAGCAAGAAGGCCAGGTTTTCCTGGGATGGAGGACCGTCCCGACCGACGATTCGTCGTTGGGTAATACCGCCAAGGCCTCCGAGCCGGTCGTACGCCAGGCCTTCCTCCAGAGAAGCGCGTCGGTCGCCGCGGGACTGGACTGGGAGCGCAAACTCTACGTCATCCAAAAATGCGCCGAAAAGGCGATCCGTTACGGATTGAAGGACGCCGAAGGTTTTTACGTCGCGAGCCTGTCTTCACGCACCATCGTCTACAAAGGCATGCTGCTTTGCGCCCAGGTCGAGCATTTCTACCCGGACCTGGCCGACCCCGACATGGAGAGCGCGATTGCCCTGGTACATTCGCGCTTTTCGACGAACACGTTCCCCAGCTGGGAGCGTTCGCATCCGTACCGCTACATCGCGCATAACGGCGAGATCAACACGCTCCGCGGCAACGTGAACTGGATGCGCACGCGCGAGGCGATGCTGGGCGATAAAGTCTGGGGCCAGGACCTGAAGAAGATTTTCCCCGTCATCAACGAAGACGGATCGGACTCGGCGATGTTCGACAATGCGCTCGAGCTCCTGCATCTCTCCGGCCGCTCGCTTCCGCACGCGGTCATGATGATGATTCCGGAGCCTTGGGCCAATCACGAAAGCATGTCTGCCGAGAAAAAAGCATTCTACGAATATCACGGCTGCTTAATGGAACCTTGGGACGGACCGGCCTCGATCGCCTTCACCGACGGCACGCAGATCGGCGCGATCTTGGATCGTAACGGATTAAGGCCGTCGCGTTATTACGTCACGAAAGACGATCTCGTCATCATGGCCTCCGAAGTCGGCGTCTTGGAAGTGGCTCCCGAAAACGTGCTTCAAAAAGGCCGCCTGCAGCCGGGCCGCATGTTCTTGGTCGATACGAAAGAAGGCCGCATCATCGGCGACGATGAGATCAAGACCGAGATCGCGACCGAAAAACCTTACGCCGAGTGGCTTCAGAAGCATCTGATCGCTCTTGAAAAGCTGCCGGAGGCCCCCGAATTGCCGGAGCCCGATCACGAGACGGTTCTGCAGAGGCAACGCGCGTTCGGTTATACTTGGGAAGATCTGCGTTTCTTGATGCTGCCCATGGGCAAGAACGGTGTCGAGGCGACCGGGTCGATGGGTAACGACACGCCGCTGGCCGTATTGTCCGACAAGCCCCAGGTTCTTTACAATTATTTCAAACAGCTCTTCGCCCAGGTCACCAATCCTCCGATCGATGCTTTACGGGAAGAAATTGTGACCGCGACCGATACGACGATCGGACCCGAAGGGGACTTGATCGATCCGAAGCCGGAAAATTGCCATCAGATCAAATTGAAATCACCGATCTTGAGCAACGAAGAATTGGGCAAGCTCCGCCACGTGCAGCGCGAAGGTTTCCGCTCGACTACGCTGCCGATCCTCTATAGCCCCGCGGCCGACGGCACCGGTTTGGAAAAGGCCTTGGAAGATTTGTACGAAGCCGCCGACCGCGCGATCGCGGAAGGCTACACGATCATCATCCTTTCGGACCGCGGCGTGGATAAAGACCATGCGCCGATCCCGGCTTTGCTCGCGACGTCGGGCCTGCATCATCATCTGATTCGCGAAGGCAAGCGCACGCGCGTGGGGCTCATCTTGGAGACAGGAGAGCCGCGCGAGGTGCATCACTTCGCCCTGCTCGTGGGTTACGGCGTGGGCGCGGTGAATCCGTACCTGGCGTTCGAGACGTTGGATGACATGATCCGCCAGGGCATACTGACCGACACCACGCACGCGGATGCCGTGAAGAAATACCTGAAGGCCGCGACTAAAGGCGTCGTGAAAGTCCTGTCGAAGATGGGCATTTCCACGATCCAGAGCTATCGCGGCGCCCAGATTTTCGAAGCCGTGGGTTTGAGCTCATCTTTGATCGACCGCTATTTCACCGGCACGGCCTCACGCATCCAAGGCATCGGCATTAAAGAAATTTCCGAAGAAGTCCGCCAGCGCCATGCGGTTGCTTTTCCGGAACGCGCGAAAGACCGCCCGACGCTCGACGTCGGAGGCCAATATCAGTGGCGCAAAGAAGGGGAGTATCACCTCTTCAACCCGCAGACGATCCACAAGCTCCAGCTCGCCACGCGCACGAATGACTATAAGGCGTTCAAAGACTATTCCCGTTCCGTTGACGATCAGTCGCAGAGACTCGCGACGCTGCGCGGGCTTTTGGATTTCAAATTTCCTGAAAAAGGCATTCCCATCGAGGAAGTCGAATCCGTCGACGCGATCTGTAAACGTTTCAAGACCGGAGCCATGTCCTACGGATCGATCAGCCGCGAGGCCCATGAGTCACTCGCCATCGCGATGAACCGCGTCGGTGGCAAGAGCAACACCGGTGAAGGCGGAGAAGATCCCGAACGCTTCAAGCCGATGCAAAACGGCGACTCGAAAAACAGCGCGATCAAACAAGTAGCCTCCGGCCGTTTCGGCGTGACGAGTCATTATTTAGTCAACGCGAAGGAAATCCAGATCAAGATGGCCCAAGGCGCCAAGCCCGGCGAAGGCGGCCAGCTTCCGGGTACGAAGGTCTATCCTTGGATCGCCAAGGTCCGTCTGTCGACTCCGGGCGTGGGTCTGATTTCGCCGCCGCCTCATCATGATATTTACTCGATCGAAGACTTGGCCGAACTGATTCACGATTTGAAGAACGCGAATCGCGATGCGCGTATCAACGTCAAACTCGTCTCCGAAGTCGGCGTGGGCACGATCGCCGCCGGCGTCGCGAAGGCGCATGCCGACGTGGTGCTGATCAGCGGCCACGACGGCGGTACGGGCGCGTCGCCCCAGACTTCGATCAAGCACGCGGGGCTTCCGTGGGAATTAGGCCTGGCGGAGACTCATCAGACGTTAGTGCTGAATAATTTGCGTAGCCGCATCGTCGTCGAAGCGGACGGCCAGATGAAGACCGGCCGCGACGTGATCATCGCGGCGCTTCTGGGCGCCGAGGAATTCGGATTCGCGACCGCGCCCCTTGTCACATTGGGTTGCATCATGATGCGCGTCTGCCACTTGGACACCTGTCCGGTCGGCGTCGCGACGCAAAATCCCGTCCTACGCAAAAAATTCACCGGCGATCCCGCGCATGCGGTCAACTTCATGAAATTCATCGCCCAGGAAATGCGCGAGTTGATGGCGCGTTTGGGTGTCCGCACGATCCTCGAGCTCGTCGGCCGCACGGATTTATTGGAAGCGCGGAAAGCCGTCGCTCATTGGAAGGCGAAGGGTCTCGATCTCTCGCCTTTATTGTACCGTCCCGAAGTCGACGCGAGCGTCGGCATCTATGCGCAGGTCGTGCAGGACCACGGTATCGAACGCTCCCTGGACGTCACCAAGCTTCTGGACCTTTGTAAGCCCGCGCTCGAGCGCAAAGAAAAAGTCGAAGCGACGATTCCCATTCGGAACGTCAACCGCGTCGTCGGAACCATCCTAGGCAGCGAAGTCACCAAGAAATACGGGGCCGAAGGCCTGCCCGAGGACACGATCACGCTTAAGTTCCAGGGTTCGGCCGGTCAAAGCTTCGGTGCGTTCGTGCCGAAGGGCGTGACCCTCGTCCTCGAAGGCGACGCGAACGACTACGTGGGCAAGGGGCTCTCGGGCGGCAAGATCATCGTGACGCCGCCGGAAGGTGCGACGTTCGTGCCCGAGGAAAACATGATCGTCGGAAACGTGGCCCTCTACGGCGCGACTTCCGGCGAAGTCTACATCCGCGGCATGGCGGGCGAGCGCTTCTGCGTGCGCAACAGCGGTGTGCACGCCGTCGTCGAGTCCATCGGCGACCACGGCTGCGAATACATGACGGGCGGCCGTGTCGTCGTCTTGGGGTCGGTCGGACGGAACTTCGCCGCCGGCATGTCGGGCGGCATCGCTTACGTACTCGACGAAGCCGGCGATCTGACGAAGAAATTGAACAAAGAATTGGTCGAGCCCGAGGCGCTTTCGGATTCTCACGAACTCGAAAACGTGAAGGCCATGATCAAGAAACATTACGACTACACGCGCAGCCAGCGGGCCTGGAAGATCCTGTCGGCCTGGAAAGATTTTGCGCCTCGTTTCGTCAAAGTCATGCCGCGCGATTACAAGCGCGTCTTGGAAGCGATGGACCGCATCTTGGCCCAGGGCCTCTCCGGCGATGACGCCGTCATGGCGGCCTTCAAGGAAAACGCGCAAAGCTTGGTCCGCGTCGGGGGAAACTAGTGAACGCAGGAGGGTTTCCCTCCGCAGTGAACGATTCAACAACGATTTAACAGATGGAGGGTTCGGGAGGAGAGCGGTATCTCCTCCTGATTATTATGGGAAAGCCTACAGGATTTTTGGAATACGCAAGACAGATTCCCGACGACCGCTCACCGGCGAACCGCATCGGCGACTGGAACGAATTCCATCTTCACATGGAAGAAAAAGACCTGCGGCAGCAGGGCGCGCGCTGCATGGATTGCGGCGTTCCTTTCTGCCATACGGGGTCTTTGCTCAACGGCATGGCGACCGGCTGTCCCGTCAATAACCTGATCCCCGAATGGAACGACCTGGTCTACAAAGGCCTCTGGCGCGAAGCCCTCGAGCGCCTGCATAAAACGAACAATTTTCCCGAGTTCACCGGCCGCGTGTGTCCCGCGCCGTGCGAAGGTTCTTGCGTGCTCGGCATCAGCGAGCCGCCGGTTACGATCAAGAACATGGAAATTTCGATCATCGAAAAAGGCTTCGAAGAAGGTTGGGTGAAGCCCGAACCGCCACTCAAACGCACGGGTAAAAAAGTCGCCGTGGTGGGCTCGGGTCCTGCGGGACTCGCGTGCGCTGCGCAGCTCAACCGCGCCGGTCACACCGTTACCGTTTTCGAACGCGCCGACCGCATCGGCGGATTGCTCATGTACGGCATTCCCAACATGAAGCTCGACAAGAAAATCGTCGTACAGCGCCGCATCGATCTTTTGAAGGCCGAAGGCGTGACGTTCGTGACCAACACCGAAGTCGGCAAAAATTACGCGGCCGAAAAATTGATCAAAGACTTCGACGCATCCGTGCTTTGCGGCGGCGCCACCAAGCCGCGCGATCTACCCGTCGAGGGCCGCAATCTCTCGGGCGTCCATTTCGCGATGGAATTTTTACAGGGCAACACGCAAGCCGTCTTGGACGGTAAAAAACCTGCGATTTCCGCTGAAAACAAACACGTCATCGTCATCGGTGGCGGCGACACCGGTACCGACTGCGTGGGAACGTCCCTTCGTCACGGTTGCAAGAGCTTGGTCCAATTCGAAATCATGCCGCAGCCCCCGCTCCAAAGGACGGCCGACAACCCTTGGCCTCAATGGCCTAAGATCTATAAAATGGATTACGGCCAAGAAGAAGCCGCGGCGAAATTTGGAAGCGATCCACGTACTTACGGCGTCTTGACGAAAAAAATCGTGGGCGACGATCAAGGACGGGTCAAAGAACTGCATACCGTCAACGTCGAATGGGTGGTCGGCGGCGGCAATGGTGGACCGCCGTTCCGCGAGATTCCCGGCAGCGAAAAAATCTGGAAAGCGGATTTAGTGCTTATCGCGATGGGATTCTTAGGCCCCGAAGATACGATGTTGAGCGAGCTTAAAGTCGAACGGGACGCCCGTAGCAACGCCAAGGCCGAAGAAGGCAAGTATGCCACGAATCTTAAAGGCATTTTTACCGCCGGGGACATGCGCCGCGGCCAGAGCCTGATCGTCTGGGCCATCCGCGAAGGCCGCGAGGCCGCCCGCGAATGCGACCGTTACCTGATGGGCGAGACGAACCTGCCCTAGATTTAAAAGGGAAAAACAGTTGCCAGCGAAAAACGTATGGAGTAGCTCCCAGCCCTCTATTTTAATTTAAGGATATATTATGCCGGTTCCCCGTAGAAAAACGTCCCGTCAAAAAAGAGATACACGACGGTCCCATCAACATCTGCAAAGCCAGCAGGTCCAGCGTTGCAAGCGCTGCGGCAGCCCCCGCATGTCCCATCGCGTGTGCCCGTCCTGCGGTTTTCTGGGCGATAAAGAGATCTTCCGCATCGAAGAAAAGTAGGCGAGAAGTAGGCCTTTTTCGTTCCTCTATTCACCTGAATACGCATTTCCCGAAGCTCCCAGAACCTTCATTGACAGCACAGCGTCTTGTGGTGCCTAATTTATCCAGTAGACTTTAACCGGGAGAACTCATGACTCACATAAAATCCTTTTTTTTCGCGCTAACTGTGGTGGCAACCGTTTCCTTCTGGTCTCTTGAGGCCAAAACCGCCGAAATCGGTAATAACGATTTTCGCATCAGTGAAATGGGTCCCGACGGAGATATAAACTATTTCGCGCAATTGCCCGCCGTCGCTTATAACGACACGGATAACGAATATTTCGTGGTGTGGGCCGGAAGTGACGACGCGGGGGGCCTGCTTGCCAACGAAATCGAATTGTACGGCCAAAGGATCAATGCTGCGACCGGAGCGGTCTTAGGTGATCGCGTGCGTTTGACCCAAGTCGGCACCGACGGCACCACCACACGGAGTGTTGTTGTCGGGCAAGGTTTTCGCCCTTCTGTCGCTTACAATAGCACCGACAACGAGTATCTCGTCCTCTGGGTCGCGGATGACGACGCCGCGGGCCTGGCGGATAACGAATTCGAAATCTTCGGACAACGCGTAGACGCGTCCACGGGACAACCCGTCGGTACCGACGATTTCCAGATCAGCTCCATGGGTACGAACGGTAATACTGCTTTTTACGCCTACTTGCAGGATGTCGCCTACAACAGCATCGACGACGAATATCTGGTGGTTTGGGTCGGTCATTCGCCCACGACGGCGGTGAACGTAAACAACGATCTTTATGGGCAACGCATCGCGGGTGCGACGGGTGCTCTTCTGGGATCCAATCTCGCCTTGCGCGCCCCCGATACGGTCAATGAAGTTCCCGGCCATTCTCTAGACGTGGGCTTTCCCGCGGTTGCTTACAATCCGGCGGCCGGTGAATATTTGGTGGCCTTCATGGGGGACGTCTTCGTCAACGATGACTCGGATATCTTCGCGCAGCGTGTGGACGGGGTGACCGGTATGCCGGTCGGCGTGGAATTCCGTGTCAGCGAGATGGGCACGCAAGCGACGCCGGGCAATCCTTTCAGTGTGAATCTGCCGCGCGTGGCTTATAACGGCGACGCTGACGAATATCTGGTCGTATGGACCGGCGACGATAGCGTGGATGAAAAAATTGAAGTCTACGGTCAACGTTTGACCGCCGCGACAGGAGCCGCGGTGGGTACTGACGATTTTCAGATCAGCTTCTCGGGCGACCCGTCCGATACGGATTTTGGACCCAACTTATTCGCAGACGTGACTTACAATCCCAGAAACCGGGAATACTTGGTCGTATGGCAAGGTGATGTCGATGAGGGCGGCGGCCTCTTCGACAATGAATTTGAAGTTTTCGGCCAAAAGCTCGAATCCTCCGACGCTACGGCTATCGGCGACAGGATCCGCGTCAGCGACATGCAGGGGACCGGAAATACGAATGTCGACATCTTAGGTATCGCGTCGGCGTACAATGCGACGGATCAAAATTACCTGGTCGTCTGGAGCGGTGACGACGACGTCGCACCGTTGGTCGATGACGAGTTCGAGATTTTCGGGCAACTCCTCTCCGATCCCGAATGCGGCAACGGCGTCGTCGAAGGCAGCGAAGGATGTGACGACGGTAATTTAACCGACGGTGACGGTTGTTCGGCCGCTTGCGTGGATGAACCGGGAGGCCCGGGGAGTTCAGGCGCTTCCGGCGGCTGTTCTTTAATGAGATAATCGGGAAGACACATGGAAATCGCGATCGCCTCCGACCATGGCGGCTTGGATTTGAAGCAACGAGTTTTAGATTTTTTGAAATCCCGGGATGTCGCCTATCGCGATCTCGGCACGAGCACGGCGGAGTCCGTGGATTATCCCGACTATGCGGCCAAGGTCGCGAAGCTGGTCTCCGAAGGCCAGGTGTCCGCTGGGATATTACTTTGCGGAACCGGCGTCGGCATGTGTATCGCCGCGAATAAGTTCAAGGGCGTGCGCGCGGCTGTCGTCAGCGAGTCGTATTCTGCCCGCATGGCAAAAGAACACAACAACGCCAATATCCTCTGCTTAGGCGCGCGCGTGTTGACGAAAGAAGGCGCGGAAAAAGTCGAAACGATTTTGGCGGCTTGGCTAGACGCTTCCTATGCGGGCGACCGCCACACGCGCCGGTTGGATAAGATCCACGAAATCGAAAATAAGAATTTCAAAGCCTAAAGCTCACAACCATTTTTTCCGGCGGAAATAATACAAAAGTCCGCCGCCGACCGCCGCCATCAATCCGTAAGCGAGATAGTGTCCGTAAGGCCAATTGATCTCGGGCATGTATTTGAAATTCATTCCGTAAATCCCCGTGATCACCGTCATCGGCAGCATCACGCACGACAGCATCGTCAGTACCTTCATCACGTCGCCGGCCTTATTCGAGGACGTCAGCAAATGCGCTTCGACCAGGCCCGAAACCGCATCGCGGTGCGACTCCACCCGGTCGGTGATGCGCAGCATGTGGTCGTGCACGTTGGCAAGATAGGGGAGCGAAAAAGGCAACATCTCGTCATAGCCCGACTTTACGAGCTGGATGACGATGGCGAGCTGCTGGGCGACCATGCCTTTCAGCCGGATCAGGTTCCGGCGCAGCCCGAAAACTTCGGTCAGAAACCGCTCGTCGTGTTCTTTCAAGACGTCGTCTTCCATCTCGATGATCTTGCGTTCGAACTGGTCCAAGACCGGCGTGTAGAGGTTCGCGGCTTCGTCCAGAATTTTAGCGAGCAAAAAATCCGCGCCTCGGAAATAGTTTTTGGGGCTGATTTTCGAGCGTTCTTTGACAGTCTCGATGCTGCGTAAATGGGGCTTGTGATAGGTCACTAGGTAATGAGGCCCCAGGAAGAGGTCCAATTCGGCGCCTTTGAATTCCTTTTCGGAACTCTGAGGGAGGATTTCGTGCGTGATCAAAAAAAGATATTCGCCGTAATCCTCGACCTTCGGGTGATGCCGGGGCGAAAGGCAGTCGTCGATCGTGAGCGGGTGAAAATTAAAAACCGTATCCAGAAGCTCCGTTTCGGGAGGGGTGGGCTTTTCGATGTCGACCCACGTCACGCGGGAGCGGTCGGCGATGAGAGCTCGGAGATCGACCGGATCTCTTCGTTCTTCCAGTCCGGTTCTCTCATTATAAGTGAAGATCGTCAGCACGGGCCGCTTTTCTACCAAAGGCCGCGTACAAGGGCCACGAAAGAGTGGGTAAGCTAAACTTTCCTCGTATTCGCGAGAATACTCTATGTTATTTTCTATTGAAAACGGTGTTGCATGCCCTTGCGGAGTGTGACACCAAGCATGTTAAGATTAGGAGAGGCTCATGGAAATTTCTAGTTCAAAATTTATTTACTCCACGGCTTTCGCTGCTTTGGTGTTGTTTTCAATCTCTGCCGATGCCGCAACCGTGACGAGTAACGCCGGAGACTGTGCGGCGGGTACTCTCCGCCAACTCGTTCACGATGCCGTCGACGGAGATGTCATTACCATTCCTGCGGGGATGACCGTCACATTGTCCAATGACAATTGTGCCGGTAATGACGGGGATAAAGACATCGACGTCGCCGCCGATATTACGATTCAGGGAGAAGATCGTTTAACAAGCATCGTCGATGCAGACGGAGACACATCCGTTTCTCGAGCTTTTCATATCGCCATTAACACCGATGTCGAGATCTCCCATCTGACCATCAAAGATGGTGTTGTTCTCTCAGGTGGAGGTGGCGCCATTCTTTTGTCTACAGGCGCCTCGCTTTTGATCAACGATGCTCTCATTACCAACAATGAGGCTGCATCGGCATTCTTCGAACAACTAGGAGGGGCCATATTCACCGTCAGAGACTCCACTCTCATCATTGAAAATAGCGACCTAACTCTAAACTCGGCATACCGAGGTGGGGCTATTTACAGCAGTGGAAATGTCCTCATCCGGAACAGCAACCTCGAACAAAATTTTGTCTCCTCGACAACCGCCTCCTCCGGGGGTGCCATTTACAACTTGGGTGAGCTCAACCTTGTCGACACGGCTGTCGTCTCTAACGAGTCATCAGGATCAGGAGGAGCCATCCGCTGCTCATCAGATGCAATGACGACCATCACCGGCACTGTAGGAAGCTCTCTCTGTAGTGTCAGTGGCAATCAAGCGAATGGTGGAGCGGGTGGTGCCATCCATGTCTCGGGCTCGATCATAATCGAAAACTGTCTCTTGGAAAATAATACCACCACCAGCACATCCAATCCCTCGAATGGAGGAGCCATCCACACCAGCAGTTCATTATCGTCAGTTTTCATCCGAGAAAGCCTGATCCAAAATAATAGCTCTACCTACCAGGGAGGCGGAATTTACAGCGCTGGAAGCCTGATAGTCTCCGATAGTACTTTATCCGGAAATACCTCCGATTCCGATAATAGCGGCAACGGACTCGGAGGAGGCATCTACAGCGAAGATCTCGTCCTCACGAACTCTCTTATCACCGGCAATACGAACAACAGCGGTCAAGGCGGCGGAATTTATTTAAACAATGGATTGATTATGTCGAACAGCATCGTCTCTGAAAATACAGCGAACGACGGCGATGCAGGAGGCATCTTGGCCAATGGCACTTCTAGCATTCGCAATAGCACGATTTCGGGAAATCGGGCCCTGGGGGACACAGGCACTCGCGATCACGATGGAGGAGGCCTCTACATCGCCGGCGCCTTGACACTCAGCAACAGCACGATTTCCGGAAACTCCTCGTCAGGTCATGGTGGTGGTATCTATGCATATGACAGTGTACCTCTGTTCATCAACAATACGACCATCGCCAGTAACCAAGCGAATTCTGATAGCGGCGGCCTGACGGCAGGCCAGGGTGGAGGGCTCTATGTCGACGTCTCCCAAGTCGTGATCGGCAATAGTATTATCGCGGACAATGCCGATTCTGGTGTAGCCCCCGATTGTTTCTTCGATGCGACTGGCAACGGACACTTGACCATCGCCGGACCGACTTTGATCGAAACAGTCAATGACGCTTGCGATCTTGCCGGAACAACAGCCCTTGTTCTGACAAGCGACCCTCTTTTCGCAACTGCAGGACTCGCCGACAATAACGGCCCTAGCGTGGGATACCCATCAGCCACAACGACTTTGCAGACGATCAGTCTCCAGGACGCAAGCCCTGCCCTCAATGCGGGAGATACTTCCACCTGCCAAACAACAGATGCTCGAGGAATCCTACGTCCTCAAGGTTCTGCTTGCGAACTAGGATCTCTCGAAATTTTGGTCGATGCTGATGGAGATGGCGTGGGGGATGTTCAAGATAATTGCCCGGACGTTTCCAATCCGGATCAGGCGGATGCGGATAGCGATGGAATCGGCGATGCATGCGAATCCGACTCCACAAACGGCGGTGGATCGGGCGGCGGTTGTAGCCTCATCGCAGGTTAATGAACTCTAAAAATTTAGGAGAACCCTATGACATTTTTTAAACGACTCACACTCCTGGCCTTCTTCGCATCGATCTTGCCTCTCGCAACACAGGCCGCGACGATCACGGTCAATACGACCGAAGATGAGATCAATACCGACGGAGACTGTTCCCTCCGAGAGGCTATCGTCTCATCCAATAGCGATACAGCGACGGACGCCTGCACCGCAGGCAGTGGGGTAGATACGATTGTAATTCCAGCGGGAACTTATACCTTAAGCCTCACCGGATCCGGAGAAGATCTCTCAGTCACAGGAGATTTAGATATCTTGCAAGACGTTACACTTTCTGGAGCAGGGGCCAGCGCCACCATCATCAATGGCAACGGGACCGTCACACAGGATCGCGTGTTTCACATCGATCCTGCCTTAAGTACCATCGGCATCTCGGTCACCATCTCCGGACTCACCATTCGCGGCGGTAGAACCACATCAGCCGGCGGTGGAATTTTGATTTCCGGGGAAGGCTCTTTAAGACTCTCCCTATCTCACGTGGAAGATAATGTAGGGGGCGGAAGCGGAGGCGGAGGTATCGCACTCCCTGAGAGTAGCGGTGGCTCCCTCATCCTCTCCGGCTCTACGATCAGTGGCAATGAAAGTGATACTCACGGCGGTGGTATCTATACTTTCGAGGCATCCGTCTTAATCACCGATGGAAGTGTCATCTCAGGTAACACGGCCCTTCATGCTGGTGGTGGCATCAGCACCGGTGATAATTCCTCGATCCTAGAAATCATCGAAAGTCAGGTATCGGACAATACATCTTTTGCAGGCGGCGGCGTTTTTAGCTTGGGCATGACTCGCATCACCGACTCCACTGTCAGCGGCAACAGTGCTTCTGGCAACGGCGGCGGCCTGCATCTCTCCGATTCTGAGATCCTCGGCACGACGATTCAAGATAACGACGCTATCAACGAAAGTAACGGCGGCGGACTCTATACGGATGGATCCTTCACCAAGATCTCCAACTCTTCTATCTCAAATAACCGCTCCGACGGAGCTGGCGGAGGACTCTATTTCGGGGCAGATATCGGCGTCATCGAAGATAGTCACATCACGGATAACCTCTCTAATTCGAACAATGATGACAACGCTGACGGTCCCGGAGGCGGTATTTACAGCCAAGCAAATTCTCTAACCATCCTTCGCAGTCACATCACCGGCAACACCTCAAATCGCTACTGGGCAGGTGGTATCGGCTTCGAATCAGGCAGTGGGTCATCGCTCCTCATAGAGGATTCGACGATTTCAGATAATACCTCGACGGATAGTTATGGTGGCGGCCTTGTTCTAGACACCTATTCTTGCATCATTCGCTCCAGCACGATTTCGGGAAATAGCGCTCTGGGGGACACTCAGAATTCTGGCACTACCGACAGCGAAGGTGGTGGCATGTATATCAATGGTGGCTCACACTGCGTCATCGAAAATACAACGATCGCTAACAACATCGCTGATGGCGGTGGTGGCGGCATCGCTAACTTTGCTGAGCTACAACTCAATCATGTCACCATCACCGGAAACACTGCCGATCATGGTGTTGGCGGTGCCTCGAATGACACAGGTGGTGGAATCTATCACTCCGGAGTTAGCGGTTTGCTCGTACTCAATTCTATCATTAGTGGAAACAGTGATGCAGGATCGAGTGGTAACGAGTACGCCGATTGTTTCACCAACAGCTCTGCTTATCTCGTCTCTTCTGGCCCGAATATTATCCAAGATACGACAGGATGTACGATTCATGGAGACACCCCCATCTCGGCAGATCCTCTGTTCGACACCGCTGGCCTTATCGACAATGGTGGTTTGACACTGACAATTTCTCTTCAGAGTGGAAGCCCTGCGATCGATGCAGGTGGCTCTACGACATGCTTACCCACCGATCAGCGCGGTGCTTCAAGGCCCGTCGATGGAAATAGCGATAGCACCGCCCAGTGCGATCTCGGCGCCGTTGAGCTTTCGTCTACAGTCCCGACGCTCGCGACCGAAACTCTTGGCCAGAATCAGGCCTCTGGTGGTTGTAGTTTAGTACGATAAGCTTTTTGGAGAAGGCCGGTGACGATACGCGCGTTGCCGGCCTTTTTTCTTTCGATCCATCCTACCGGCATGATGTCTTTGAGCGAGCTCGTGATAAAAATTTCGTCGGCATGATTCAGGGCCGCAGCACACAAGCTTTTCTCTACCACCGGTATTTTCAAGCTTTTGGCAAGTTCCATCACGAAACGTCTTCGTGTCCCGGGAAGCAATCCATCGCTGATGGGAGGCGTGATCAACACACCTTTTGTCACGATGAAAAGATTACTCGAAGCGCCTTCGGTCACATACCCCGATTCATTCACCATCAAGGCTTCATCCATGTTGCGTCGAGCGGCTTCTCGTCGTGGGATCATTTTGCTTAAATAGCTCGTCGTTTTGATCCGAGAGAGGGTCTTCGAATCCGCCGAAAAACTTTTGGAGTACATCACTCGCGCACCCTGTGTGTAACACCGCTCCGGATAAGACTGAAAAGGGTTGGCCGTCATGACCAATCGCGATTTGCTCACCTCAGCTTCGGAAAGCATCACACGAACTTGAGAGTCTCTAAGTCGATTTTTTCTTAAGAGAGCATGGATCCATTTTTTAAAATCATGAAGAGACACCGGAACCTTCAGGCCTATGAGATTGGCATTATCCTGGAGCCTTCGAAAATGTCTCTGAAGAAGCAAAACACGACCCGCCATCACTCTCATGGTCTCAAAAAGGCCAATCCCATAAAGATAAGACGAGTCCGTCACTGGCAAAACGGCACGCGACTGCGGGACTATCTTTCCATCGATCCCTATGAAATGACCCATGTTTTTGATCCTGCCTGTTTTCCGAGCCAAAAACACGCATCTTTTGCGTCCCGCGGCCGATAACTCCCACATGATAGACATCATCATCCTCATGGTCGGCCTGGCCGCTTTAAGCCTCGGTATGGGCTATATCTTCAAGCCCCGTAAAGTCGGCAAGGCTGTTTCTTATATGCGCAAGAAACTGGAGCGCATGGAGCGCCGCCTGTCGCGTTCGCCGCGTTCGTACAAACGCACCGGATGGTCTTTTGCAGGCTTGGGTTTTATTTTGGTGTTCACCTATCTTCAGCCTATTTGGATCTACAACGCCATCGTGCTCTTCCGCATGTCGATGGGCGTGATTTTTCCGCACATGTTTCAACAGGTCACGACCGTGCAGACCACGCCCGTCCTCTGTATTTGATTTTCGTTCAGTAACCCAACGCCCGCATCATCCCGCACGCTTTCACCAGCGTTTCTTCGTATTCTTTCTCCGGATCCGAATCCGCGACGATGCCGCCGCCGCTCCACACGTGGGCCTGACCGTCCTTGATCACCATGGTGCGGATAGCGACATTGAATTGCGCACGCCCGTCGTCCCCGATGAAACCGATCGCCCCGCAATACACCTCACGCGCGTGCGCCTCGAGCTCGCGGATGATCTGCAACGCGCGGATCTTCGGCGCTCCCGTGACGGAACCGCTGGGAAACGCCGCTTGTAGGAGATCCACAATGTCTTTGTCCGGCGAGAGCCGGCCTTCGACGGTCGAAACGCGGTGGTGCACCTGCGCGTAGCTTTCGATCGAACCCAGATCCGTCACGCGTACGCTGCCCGGGACGCAGACGCGGCCTAAGTCGTTCCGCTCGAGATCCGTGATCATCAAAAGTTCGGCGTGGTCTTTCGGGCTCTTGGCCAATTCTTCTTTCAGTCTCCGATCTTCCTCCGGCGTTTTTCCGCGAGGCCGTGTGCCTTTGATGGGCCGCGTGACGACGCGGTCGCCGTCCACGGAGAGGAAGAGTTCGGGCGAGGCCGAAAGGATCTGGGCGTCGCCTAAATCCAAATAAGCGGAGTAGGGGGCGGGGGAGACGGATTGAAGTTTTTGAAAAATTGTTTCCGCGGGCTCGGTGACCGGAACGGTGAATTTCTGCGAAAGATTCACTTGATAACAATCACCGGCGGCGATGAGGTCTTTTACGCGCTCGACGTTTCGGATGTAGTCTTGCTTCGAAACGTTCGCATGGCCGGAAAAATCCTTCGGGAAAACGTTCTGACCTGAAGCGGACGGAAGGGAAACGGGTTCCAGCGAGATATCATCGAAATAACCGAACACGGCCTTGGGGATCAAAAGATCCGAACGCGGCGGAATTTTCGCGCCCGTTTGCATTTCATAACCTATGTAACCGATCCATCCCCTCTTGAGAGGGCTGGGGGACGTGCCGGGCGCGCGCGTCTCCCGGACGGCATGACGCAAGTGGTCGAAGAAATTTGCGGAAGACGTTCCGTCCGCCGTTAAAATTTTTTTGGGACGGCTCGCCATCATTCGGAAGCCGTCGAAATAAAGTGAGGTTTGAACCAAGCGGGGAGACATTTTCATCCCTTTCGTAAGATCCACGAGGGAAAAATAACAACAATATTCCCCACATCGCCGATGAAAAGGCATGTCTTACACGGGTAGTATTTCTGCAGTCTCTGCCGTCATCGAAAGAAGCGTCACCGCGAGCGTCGATCCGAATTCCGTCCTTCTTTTCAAGGCAAACAGCTCTCTTAAAGATTTCTCCGCGGTCTCGCCCGAAAGTTTTCATCGTATGGCGTTTCACGTCCAGGGCCGCGATCCTCGAAAAGGCGATCGCATTTGGATCCATGCCGGAGACGGCGACTGGAATAAGTACGGGATCCAAAGCCCCTCCGCAGACATCCAGCTCACGTCTCAGTTTCCTTTTTTTCACCCGAGCGATCTTGAGAAACAACCGGCCCGCTTCCCCGTGGTGACTCTCGAATACGACGGGAAAGCGTGGCACGTCGCGAAGGGTAGGGTTTGGGGACATGCGACTTTGGTCGACAAGATTTTGCAGATGCTCGAAAAATCGGACTGGCTTTCCTCCCCAGGAGCCGGAGCGAAAAATGAGAAGCACTTCGAAATCATAAGGCCGGCACCTGCTCGAGTCGAAGCCCCCGTTGTGCCGCGATTGCACGCCGTACCGTCTCGACCCAGACGTGCGCGAAGTGTTGTCACGGAAAAGCCAGTTTCTAAACCTTCCGCTCCGTCTGGAGAAAAAGTCTCTTATCAGGCGGTTTTAGAATCCGAGATGGTGCGCGTGTTGGGTCGAAAGCCTATGATCAATGACGTTGTCCATCTCGTTTGTGCGGCTAGGGCTCATTTTCCCCGAGGGTCCCGTGCCGCTTGGGAAATTGTGAAAAACGCTCAGGCTTTTCTCAAGGAAGATTGCCCTTGCGCCGTCGTCAAACTCGCGCGCCGTCAACTGAGTTGGGAAGCGACCCTCCTTGACCGTGGCTTCGAGCGGGACCGCAGCTTGCTCGCTCAACTCATTCAAGAGCCTTCGCTGAAGAGTTTCATTTTTACGAGGGTTCGCGTTTCCCGTCCTTGAGTTGCCAAAATCCGATCTTTTACGGAATTCTTTTTATTCCTGGAAGCTGATCGAAGCCTTGGTCGAAGGAGAAAATGGTTTCGATCTTATATTTTTTCATTTGAGCCGCATGAAGCGCGTCCCGCGAGGAAAGCTTTTCGTAGCGGAGGACTAAGTCTTTTGCCGCCGACACGTCCGCTTCGGTGATGTCCCAAATTTTCTCGATGAAAGAATGCATTAAATCGAAGGCCGGCTGAATGAATTCTTTTCTATGGATGGCGGTGTAGCGATGGATGATTTCCTGCAGGACTTCGGCGTTGGTGACCAAGCTTTCCTTTTTTTGGATCAGTTCTTCCAGCGTCGCTTGCGTGATGCGTTTATTGGGATGGTCCGCTCCGATGAAATACATGACAATATTGGAATCCACGAAGATCATGAGGCATAGCCTTTTTCGATCTCGGAGAGCATGTGATCGATGTCTCCCGTGGGGGCGTTGAGAGAACTGTACCGTCTAATCGCTTCCAGTTTCTCCCGAGGGCTTTTCCCGGCCTTCTCCGCGGCCAACCGGCGCAGCGCCTGCCGCACCCATTCCCCCAAACTCAGACCCGTCTCCCGGGCGATTTGCTGGAATGCTTTGTATTCTTTGGGTTCCAAGAGGACTTGGAGTCTTTTACTCATGTCATGAGTATATAGGACTCATGATGGTAGTCAATTAGGGTTTTCGGAGGAAGGTGGCGAAAAATGACAACAATATCCTGCAAGCGTTCGATGAAACAGTATGGGCAGCATCCGTCCCACTTCTATGTCCGCTGTGTCCCCTCTGTTGATCCCTTCTTCCGCGGTTCCGAGATCACTCGGTCTTGTGCCGCAATCGGCGTCTCCATCGATTGTGCGTGGATCGGAACGAGAGGACATTTTGTCTTTCTTGAGCGCCTGCACGGGCGTCCCAGCTGAGTTTAAAGATTCTTTCGTAGCGGCGAGAGACCAAATTCTTCAAAAAATCACCTCTTGGAGAGAAATCGAAACGCAGCGGGCGCTGGGTCTTTCACCGCTAAAGCTCTTGGTCGACAAGGCTGTTTCCAATTGGGTGCAAGAGCAAGAAGTGAGCCGGGATTACGGGAGGTATGTGCGTTTCATGACGGGTCTCGGCAAGAGAATGTACCAGGATCGGGAAACCTTCATGAGAAGCGTCGCCGGCCCCCAAGGCGCCAGGAACACGCGCTCCCGGTTTTTGGACATCGAACGCAAAAAATTGAGAATCGGTTCCATCGTCTGTGATGCCCGTGGAAAACGGCAGGAGATCGTCGGGTTCAACGAAGACGGCCGTTTGATTTTTAAAGGGGGAAAAGGCACGTTTCTCCCCCATGATTTCAAGTTGGTCGAAGGCCCCAAACCGCAAAAGTCCGCAAAAAGTCTTAAGTCCCCGTAAAAATTCGGTTTCCCCTAAAAAAAAGTTAGCAACCTTTACCCCTCCCTCTCGAGTCACGCTTCTAAGTCTTTGAAACGTTTCGATTCGAGGGGATGATTTCATGCAAGTAAAACCGTTTTTTCCGGTGGTTCATCCGACGGGAGCCCAGCCTGTGCGGCTTTGGGTTTGTCCGGGGCAAGGATCTCAAAGTGTCGGCATGGGTCAGAAGTTGTACGACTCTTCCCGGACTTACCGCGAGACCTTCGATCGGGGACATGCGGCTCTTGTTTCAGAAGGCGTCGATTTACGGCGCTTGGCTTTCGAAGGACCCGCCGGTGATTTGACCCGCACTCTCCACGCGCAACCTGCTTTGCTTGTTTCGAACGTAGCATTGGCGGAACACCTGCGTATCGAAGAAGGTATCGCACCGAGTCCCGGCGATCTTCTGGCGGGCCACAGTTTAGGTGAGTGGACGGCCTATACGATTTCAGGCGCATTGACGGTGGAGCAGGGAGCTTTGGCGGTTTATTGGCGTGGCCGGCTCATGGAAGAAGCTTTTCCCTTCGATCCCGCCACGCGTCCGATGACGGCTATTTTAGGATTGTCCGATCAAACTGTGATCTCGGCTTGCGCGGGAATCAGCCGCGAAGGCCATATCGTGGTCGCCGCGAATTTCAACGCTCCGGGCCAGGTCGTCATCTCGGGCCATCCCGCCGCGGTCGCCGAAGCCTCGGATCTCTTGAAGTCCCGCGGCGCGGGCGTCAGCAACGCCTTTCCCGTCGCCGGTCCTTTCCATACGCCCATCCTCAGCGAAGCCCGCGAAAAACTAGCGGCTAAAATCGCCGAACTCGGCATCGAATTCAGTATCCCGGAATTCCAAATCATTTCCAATTTTACGGGCCGTGAGATCGAGCCCGTGGGAGACCATCTCGGTTCTCTGTTGAACCAATTGACCGGATCCGTCCGTTGGACTGCGTCGATGGTTCGCGCTTGGGAGTTGGGAGCGGTGGAAATGGTGTCCTTGGACGTGTCGGGAAACGTGCTGCAGGGATTCGCGAAGAAGATTTTTTCCCGTGAGAGACCGGTGCAGATCGTGGATCCGACAATATCGATGCATCAGCATGCCCTGAGGCAAGCACCGGGTTCGATCAGTACGACCCGGTTTGCGGAAGATCCCGTACAGAAGAGAAACAACTGCTTGGAATTTTCCTACAATGCGGGCGCTATCGTTAAAATTGTCAGGAAACTTTTAAAAGAAGGCGACGTCCAAACCGCGTTGCTGGCCCTGAAAAACACTTACAATAGCGCGCGCGAAGCCGCCATGCGTGAGCTGAAATCGCATGCGGATTCCTTGGAAGTGATTCAAGCGATGAGGGAAGGCGGTTTCGTCGATGAGGCAGGCGATCTCATATGGCCCGATCCGGTCGTGCGGGATCTTGTGACTCATACGCTTCCTCCAGATAGTTTAACTGCCCTTACCCTCGGGAAAGATTCCATTTTCAGTAAGTTGGAGGCCTTGAGTCTAGCTCCTATCGACCAAGAAGACCTTATCTATTATGTCGCAAGCCGGTGGAATGGAGACGCGCAACGTCTTGAAAAAATCCTGAGTGCCCTTCGTTACCTTTTGGTCAAGGGCGATCCTAAGAAGCACAAAAAATCCTTACTCCCGTTGATACAGTACAAAGACCAAAACGGCGAATCCCAGAAAGGCATTGATAGCTGGGAGGCCGTCATTCTGTACGTGGATGGGGAAAAAGACGTCCAATTCCCCCATCCTGGAGCCATGAAGCAGGGAGATATTTTATGATCATGCAAGCCGGTTCGAAGTCTCCGACTCCAGGGCGCATCGCGATTGTGGGTTATGGATCTTGTAATTCCCTGGGAACCGCGGAAACGTCTTACTTAACGCGGACCGGTCGGTTCCAGGAAGCGTTGCCCGAATATGCCAGGCTCACGGGTATTACCGACAGGGATGTCATCGATCGCCGCATCGGCATTCGGGTTCCTCGCCTGGGGGATTTAGAGCAGCCGATCGATATTCAGCGTTTTCAAGGACATCGACTGGAACGCCTTAAAGAAGATGGAACGATCAATGGCCGTACTTTACGAAAAGGCGCTGAACCTCTACTCGAACACACTTGGAAATTGCCCGTAGTCCATGCGGGTGCTTTGCCTTCCGGATGGGATTTGCTGAAAGAGGCCGGTTTTTCGGGGAAACCTTATGATCAGTTCAGTAGGGCGCATTTGATTTTGATGCGGTCTCTCGCGGAAGCCATGATCTCCATGGGCGTTCCTTGGTCCGAGATCGAGCGAAAAGTGCCCGAAAAGCAAAGAGCCGTCGCGGCTGCGTTCGGCATGGGGCCTGGAGAAGACTTATATGAAGGCATGGCTTTTCCCGCTCTCAAACGATCGGTCAGAAAAGATATAGTCGCCCGTTTTTTGCCCGATAATCCCGCTTATTGGCTCCAAAAAATATTAAAAGCCCGCCATGCCTCTTCGCGGGTCGCGGCCTGTAATACGGGTATCGCCAATCTTGAATTCGCGTTTCTGGCCATGAAAGCGGGAATGGCCCGCTTCTACGCGGTCGCCTCCGCGGATTCCCTGCTTAATGAGATAGCGATCGTGGATTTCAACGCGCAAAAAGCTTTAGCCACGGATTTGTCCGTATCCAATCTCATGGATCATCCCAGCTTGGTTTCTCGACCCGGTACCACGGATCGTTCGGGTTTCGTCTTGGCCGAAGGCGGGGGCGTTCTTCTCTTGATGGAGGAAACTTTGGCTTTCGAGACCGGGGCCATTATTTACGCCTATCTGGACGGCGTTGCCACGGCTACCGGCCAGTCCAAGTCTCAAGATCCGGCAGCGCCTACCGACGGCGGCATTCTTTCTATGACGAACGGCCTTGAAATGGCCGCGGCTTCCTGCGGGATGACTGAAGAAGAATACGTCCAATTTTTGACCGTGATCAATGCCCACGGCACTTCCACACCCGCGGGAGATGAGAACGGAATGGCGGGTTACGATAGAGTTTTAAGGGAAAAAAGACGTGATCCCAGATCTCCCGTGTTTGTCGTTTACGGTAAGGGAGGCCCTCGTTTGGATGGTATTCCTAGCGCGAGACGGGTGGGTAACGGAGGCACGGGACATTCATTGGGAGGAGCGTCCTTGGTCGCAGCGGTCGAGACGATCCAAATGCACCGTTACGGAATCATTCCTCCTTCCGTTGGAAGTTTAGATAGCGTCGATCCTAGAATCTTGGAATCCGCTCATCTTTTGTATCCAACTCAACCATTGAGTGAGAACGTCGTGAAGGCTCAAACTAGCGCCCAAGGATTCGGTGACAGCAACGGAGATATGTTCACCAGCCAAAATCCGGATCATGGAACCCAAAATCCCGAAGCGGTCGCCAGACGTGACCGATGGACGGAAGAAGTGAAGTCAGGGCAAAAGAAGCCGGCGGAGTTCGTGCCGGTGATTGAGTAAGAAAATAATTTTCATCGAAAGGTCGATTATGAAATTAGCGAATATCCCCGCGAGTCAAGTTTTGGTGACGGTTGGAAGCGGTTGCATGATCTCGGCCGCCGGCACCACGGAGTCCCATCGCGCCGCCAGTATCGGACATCCTGCGATGATCGGTTTCGCGGCTTTCGACGCGCGTTTGGTCGACATCGATCCTGCGAGCAAAGTGGAAGCGCCTATTTTTTTACGAAGAGGTGGAGACGACGCGGGCCAGCCGATTTCGCTCGATGAAATCAATGCGCGGTGGGGAACGCGCCTCCGTGAGGACATGGGCAGTCGTTTCCTGTCCAAAAATTTCGTGGCCGCCCACGTGCCCACGGACATAGGCGCTCCGCTCGCGCACCGCTTGGAGCGCGGTTCGGAAGAGGGTGGTTTAAGGGAAAGAGCCGGACTGACGTTCAAGGATCTCCGCGCCTCGCCTCTGTCCGATATGGGATTGTTATTCGAAGACGATCCGCGTTTGGGCCCAAGCCTCCAGGCCCAGATGTTTTTGTACGCGGGCCTCGGCGCCCTGTCCGCACTGCCGCTGCCTCTTTCGCGGATTTTACCGGATGCTTACCGCTTCCGCGTCTCGGCCTCCACGTGTTTTCCGGGCAATGATTCTTGGGAAAGTTTATCGCAGAGCCTGCAAACCGGATCCGTGCGCGACAAGGCGGCCTATCGTTTGGCGTCGGCTTTGAATACGCATGGACCGGCGCTTTTGAATACTATGCTGTCCCCGTCTTTTCCGCTGTCCTCGACCAAAAGGGCCATGGAGCGGGATCCCGAATATTTGACAAAAATTTTGGTGAATGACTCGTCTCAGTCGCTTTTAAGGAACGTCCCTCAAGCTCCATTGGTCTCCAGCGCCGCGTGTTCCAGCGCCCTCGTTAATTTCTGCGATATCGCCCCGCATCTACAACTAGCTGCGACGGGCAGACGTGGATCGCCTCAAGTGGTGTTGTGGACTTCGGCCGACGCTTCTTTAGGGCCCGACGCTAGAATTTTAGAAGGATTCGGTCCCGCCGCCATGATGACGGGTCAGAAATTGAAAGCGGACCGTAGCATTTCGCAAGCGCTCGCGCCTTTCGACGTCGATGCGAGCGGCACGATCGTCGGTCACGCGGGGTACGGCATTTTGATCACGACCCTCGAATTCGCACTGAGGAATTTTTTGGACATCACTTCCATCATCGTCGGCTGGGGACAAAGCGGAGAGACCGGAGGCAAAGGTCATTTCGCGGGCGTGGGTTACGGCGGCGAAAATGCGATCATCCTTTCGCTCATGATGGCTTTTGAGGAGCATGGCTACGGCGTCAACGATTTCGATCATCTCATCGCTCATGCCACGGGCACGAAGACGAATTCCAAAACCGATCTTGGCACTGTCCATGACGCACGGAGAGCCGTCGCACAAATGCAGGGCTACACGGAGGCGTTACGGCGCATGACCGTCGGGGCTCCCAAAGCGGCGAATCCAGGCCCCGTCCATCCCATGGGCCCTGCGGGCCACTTGGCGACCGATCAAGGAAACCAATATTTGATGGGCCGCCCCACGGTCGGGATCCCGAACTTGCGTCAAATCGACCCGGAATTGGCCGCAGAAGCGCAGCATTTCGAGCTATCGAGCGCTGCAATAGCGGGTAAGGAAGACGGTGGAGAGATTTCTCCCGTACAAGGCTTCGGTGGTTACGTGGCGGCCATGGCGCGTCGCTCCGCCCATGCTGACGCTTTCCGGCGTTATCCTATCAGCGACTCGAAATTGATCGATGCTTATTTGGAACGCCAAACCGACATTCGCCAGGCGCGTGAACGATCGGAAGCCGATTATGATCGGACCATGGGATCCACTTTAGCCCAAGCCGTGCAACATCGCTGGTCCGGTGCGAAATAAAATTTAAGGAAACTTCATTATGCCCATCACCCTCGAAAAACCCGTTGGAAAAGGTGCCCTGATTTTTGGAGCGCATCCTTTAGGCATGAAAGCGGTCGCGGATCGTTCGATTTGGAGCGCGCAACGAGAACTGCCGCATCCCATCGCGGGAGCCCAGGGCAAGACGGCCTTGATCATCGGCAGTACATCGCCGGGTTATGGAAGCGCCACGGCGCTTGCGTTGCGCGCGGCGGGTTTCGGGAAGATCATCGGGATCGGTTATGAACGTCCACCGACCCTTGATAAGAACTTCCGTGCATCGCCGGGCTGGTATCTCACGCGACACCTGCATGAAGCCGGCATCATCGATCGTACGTATTTCGCCGATGCCTTCGCCGACGACACGCGCCGACGCGTGATGCGGGATATGGTCGCGAACGACGAGCGCATTGACCTCATGGTTTACAGCCTGGCCGCGGGCACGCGTTCGTATGGCACACAGAAATGGAATTCTTCGCTGAAAGTCATCGGGGAATCTTTGGACGTGACGGCGCTCGATTACAATATGTTGGACTACAAAGGCGTCAAATTGAAACCGGCGCGCATCGAAGCCGCGACGGAGGAGCAGATTGCCCACACTGTGAAAGTCATGGGGGGAGAGGATTTAAGTTTTTGGGTGGGCGCTTTGTTCATGAGCGGCCGCCTCAATCCTGGCGCGTTCATAACGTCGCGCAGTTATATCGGTCCTGAGGGGTTACTCGATTTAAGGCGCATTTATCGGGACGGTAGCATCGGTGCGTCCAAGAAAGATAATGAACGCGTGACGCGTGAATGGGACGCACGCCTTCGCGACATCGACGTCCGCGCGTTGGCGGAAGTCGACCCGGCCGTCGTGACGATAGCCTCCGCCCAGATTCCCGCGATCGCGAAATACCTCGCGGCCTACCTCGGCGTCGCCGATGGCGGAGCGAAGATTTATCGCGATCCCATCGGAGTTTCCGTGGATCTCGTGCGCGCTTTGTATGGTCAGGGCGAGCCCTGGAAGAATCTTTTGGATGACGAAGGCCGGCTGCGTCTCGATGGTCACGAAATGCAGGAAGCCCTACAAGCCTCCATCTTGGAGCAGTGGAATGCCAACAACCAACCTGGTGAGCCTACGGAAACTTTGAAAGAAGGGTTGGATCGTTACCGCGAGAACTATTTAGGACTTTTCGGTTTCGGTTTGCCGGAAGTGGACTACTCGAAACCTTTTGAGCTGGATACGACGCTCGCCGGCGGTATCGTGGATTTGCTTTCAGAACCCATGCCGACTCCGATCGTGATTCCCGCGGCGCGCGAACCCCAACCGGAAATTACGTCCGCGCCCGAAGTAAAAGTCACCGCCGTTGGGGCCTTCTTCGATGCCTTACTGTCTCGAGACAACGAACCCGGGGTTATGGCCCAATCGGAAGGCGATAAAAAAGTTTTCGTCTCACAATATTCTCTGAATCCCAGTACGATTCGCCGTTATGTGGCGGCAACGCAGCAGCCGCAGGATGGAAACGTGCCGTCGGCCTTTACGTTCGTCATGGCGTTCCCGAATATTTTGGACGCAATCAAAGACGTTTTGAGAACGGCCGCCATTAAGTCCGTCGTGCATGCGGCGGAAGAAGTGACGATGTTGGCGCCGATTCCGGCCGACGGGTCGGTGACGGTGCGTGCGTGGCTCGCCAAAAAAGTCGGAAAAGGCCCCGTAGTTACGATCG
The DNA here is from genome assembly GCA_052033505.1 of Myxococcota bacterium. Taxonomy (GTDB): domain Bacteria; phylum UBA10199; class UBA10199; order JACPAL01; genus JBPOJN01. Next base: position 36,076 of record JBPOJN010000014.1, read on the forward strand.
TACAGCGTGAGCTCGTGGGATCGGACGGAACGCTGTTGGCGACGGGAAAGACCACTTTGGCGGTCGGCGGCGATCTTTCCGCCCTTCCGGCCGTACTGGCGAAACCCGAAGATTCTGCGGGGGAACTCCTTAGTCGCATTCACGTCGACCAAAGCTTGATCGATATTTACAGCAAGGCGAGCGAGGATACCAATCCCATCCATATTTCGGAAGAAGCGGCGAAAGCCTTGGGTCTTTCTTCGACGATCGCCCATGGCATGCTGACTTTGGGACTCGCGAACCGCGATAATCCTTCTAACTATACCGCCAAATGGAAGACCCCGGTTCAAGCCGGAGACACAGTGGAATTCCGACGCATGGACGACAATAAAATCGTCGGCGTCATCGCGCGCGGTGGACAAATGTTCCTCGCGATCGAATTGACCAAAAAATCTTCTTAGTTTTTGCGCAACTCTTTCTCCATTCAAGCGACACATTGCGACACTTTTTATGGCGATTGATCTTCCTCGGGTGCGGCTTAGCGATTTAGTTCATGCGGCGAGTCAGTATGTTGTTCCCGCCGTGTCCCGGCGCGCGGTTTCCTTGCGTCACAACCTGGTTTCCGGTGCGGATAGCCTGGCGCAATCCATTGACCGCCGTTTTCGGGATCGCTTGGAGGGGCGGGCGCGGACTTTCGCAGAAAGAGCGCTTGGATTCGATTTCCGCGATTCCGTTCCGTTCGTTCCGCGTACGGTCGAAAAACTCTTGGGCTCCGAACATACGGCCTACAACGTCTTAGGGCTCGCGCAAACGATGGTCGATATCGCGGCGTCGCTCATGCACTATGCTTCGATCGTGGGCGTGCGGGAATTCATGCAAGCCTACAAGACGGTCGGCAGTTCCCTCGACCGTTTATCCGTCCATCCGGAATTCGCGCCATACGCGCAGTTGCATTACCAGCATTGGATCGAGGATTACGCGAAGATCCACGGTCTTTCCGTACGCTTCGAAAACACAGAGCTCGTCCCTCAGGAAGGACCCGCGGTTTATGCGGTTTTTTGCCATTCCAGTATCTTTCCCGATTTCTTCCTGCCCTATCTCGACCCGCGCGGAGCCTTCGTGGCGGACGCGTACAATTTCCGCGACAATCCCGTCAGCCGCCGTTTCGGGTTCAGTTTGATGGGCGACTTGTTCGGGCAGCCCTTGGTCGACCGCAAGGATCCGGCGCGAAACGAGAAATTGTTCGATCACATCATCGACGTCTCCGCACGTCACGGCATACGGCCGATTTGGTTCCCCAACGGCACGCGCGTCCCGCGTGCGTGGAAAGACGATGGGACGCTGGACCGCGCCGGTTTTTACTCCAGCGCGCCGAACGCGAAAAATGCGAAACATTACCTGCAAGCCGGGGGCGTGGCGGTAAACGCCGTGCGTTTGGCTAAAAAAGTGGGACGGACGGTAAAGGTGGTCGTGGTCACCATTCAAGGTCCGGAATACGTCATGCCGAAGAGCGCCGGGAAGCCGCCTTTCATTCAGCCCACGCGTCTTCGCGGGGACATCGTGCACCGTTTCGTCCAGGTCATCGAAGTCTCCCCGGACAGCAAAGAGAGACAGGTCATTACGGATTTGGGCCGCAATCTGCATCTGCAGGCCAAGGCGGATCTAGGAATCGATGAGTACCTCGTCGAATGCGTCGGTCGCTGGAGCGGCAGCGAGCAAAAAGCAAAAGCCTTCGCTGAAAAAGCCAAGAATGGAAAAGGCGAGATTTGGTTCATCCTCGCCGACCGTATTCGCGCCATCCATCCATCACTCCCGGAGCGGGCGCAGTTCATCCAGCGACTTCTGGAAGCGGTCGATATTTTGAACCCCAACGGAGCCTTGGATACGCTTCTCGAAGAAGTCACCGCCTTCATGATGAAACACCAATTCGACGCGCATTGATCTCCCACTCCCTTTTAAATTTCTTAATTTTTCCGCTGACTTCCGCAACCCGTCCGTCGTTTTGCCGATAATGATCTTATAAAAGTGCGTTTGTATTATTCTCAAAAATAGGCTAAGTGCTTGATTTTATTCATTATGCCCATTGAGCCCATCCAGAGTGGTCTTCAGTCCAGCATCTCTTTGCCGCCGTCCCGCGTGATTTGGACGGGGACGGACGCCGCCTCGCGCGTGTCTTCGAAGCATTTCGGGGAAGCGATTCCGGATGTGGCGGACATTCGGGCGAATCCCGCGCTCTTGGAGATGTTCGGACGTTTGGGCGTACTCGAGAGGCTCCGCCGGAAATTGAATACGTTATCGCGGAAGCGGGCGCGCCTCGTGCCGGGCAAGAAGACCGTCGCGTGCGCGTTGCGCGCCTGTGAGGAGACGGATTTCGAGGACGTGATTTTCGCGGGCGTGGAGTTCGCGGAGGAATACCGCGGCGAAGAAGATACGATGGCGGGCGTCCTCGCGCACGAGTACGGCCACCTGCTCTCGGACTGGACGAAGGGTTTGAATCCCGACGCCATGACCTGGGAGGAAATTTTCGAGAGGCGTAAGGAAGAAGAGGCCGCGGCCGACGGTTACGCTGGGAAAATGCTCTTCCAGATGGGTTATTCGCCCGAGGGCATGGTGAAATTCTTGAAGAAGATCCAGAAGAAGGAATGCCTCAAATACCACTCGCCGTCCACGCGCGAGGCCATCATCCGCCGTGCGTTCTCCGAAGCGCACCGCAAACAAAATCAAATGGTCAATCTCCGTTCGATGTTCTCCGGCATCGCCTCCAATCCCTTCACGGCCAAACTCATCGCAGTGGCGTAACGGTTCGTTTTTAGGTAAGCCGCGGCCATGCGGCTTTTTTCAAAAATTCCCATTTTATTTTTATTGGTTTTCTGGGGCGCTTGCGGCGCTTCGGACCCCGTTCCTGCGCCTGTGCCCACGCAGGTCATCGATGCGACCACGGTAGGTGGAATCCAGGGCGTCGTTTCGTTCGCGGGGACGCCTCCATCCGCGGCGAAAATCCCGGTCGCGAGTTTTTCGGAATGCGGCAATCCGTCCGGTATCGATACCGATATCTTGATTCAAAATGGCAAAGTCAAAAACGCCTTCGTGGCGATCACGAAAGGTTTGGAAAATTACCGGTTCGAGAAGACTTCGGAAGAAGTCATGATCGATCAGCGTCATTGCCTCTATGAACCGCGCGTGATCGGGCTCCAAGTCGGTCAGACCTTGGTCGTGAAAAACAGCGATCCGGCCCTGCATAATATCCACGCGCAGCCGCTACAGTCGCGGGGTTTTAATGTCGGCATGCCCCGGCAAGCCTCCGATATCCGCAAGACTTTCGAAGTACCTGAGGTGATGATTCCCCTGCGCTGCGACGTGCACCCCTGGATGCGGGCTTATGCGGGCATCCTGCCTCATCCTTATTTTTCGGTGACCGGTGACGACGGAAGCTTCCGCCTGAAGAACGTCCCGCCCGGGGATTATATCGTGACCGTGTGGCACGAAAAATTGGGCAAAAAAGAATTCCCGATATCGGTGGGCGCCCGCGAAGAGAAGACGCTGGAAGTTTCGTTTTGACCGCCTTCCAAAATAAAAAACCCCTGAGCCTCTTTCGAGAGACCCAGGGGTTTTGAATTCAAGACGGTCTAAAACGGCTAGAAGCCCTTCACCTTCCCCGCACGCTTGTAAAACATCAGGACATGGAACCAGCCCACGACGACGATCAAGGGCAGAATCCACCAGTAGCTGGCGGCCCAGGTCGTATGTCCGTTGATCATCGTCCACACCAGCGGCACGGACAGGTAAGTATTATGCCGCGAGCGGAGACCCGCCATCGCGACGATTGCGGCGTCCGCCGGAGTACCGGTTTTGACGCCCGTAATGATCTTCTGCTGCGCGGGCCAGATGCGAAACCAGACGTTGAACGCCATGATCGTGCCGAAGACGCCGCCTAAGTGGATATTGTAGGCGCGATAACTCATACCGGCCCACATTTTCATGACCAAGGTGAGCACAACGACCGCAATCACGCCGAAAGCCGCGACGGCTTTCGGGTTCTTGCCCAAGGGGCTCTTCATGATGGCGTCGTAGAGGAAAGGCGAGATTAGTACCAACGCGAGGATCGCGAAGACGGGACCACGGAGGCCGTCGCTCGGACTTTCGAGCACGAGACCGCCGTGATAGAACACCAACGCCAAAAGCAGGATACCGGAAGCCCACGTGAAAGCCGCGCCCCAACGGAACCAGAACAAGGCCCGGGGCATCAGCTCCGGGACAACTTTTTTCTTCGTGTCGCCGTCCATGGTGGCGACGAAGGGGCCGTTCACGAAGTTGAAGAAATACAGCATGCCGATCCACAGGATGCCGGCGACGACGTGGATCCAGCGGAAAAACGATTCTAAAATTTGAGGCGCCATTTTGAAACCTCCCGATAAAGTTGACGAAAAGAAAGCCGCCGCATCTTTAAGAAACGATGAAGTTTTTTCAAGGTAAATCAAGGAGAGGCTTGCAATTGATGGGCGGCGATTCTAAAGACCGACCCCGTGCCGACAACCCAAAATCTACAAGATATCGCGAAACGCATTCGCCATGACATCCTGACGTCCACGACCGAAGCGGGATCGGGCCATCCGACCTCTTCGATGTCCGCGACCGATCTCATGGCGGCGCTGTATTTCAAATATCTGAAATTCGACCTGCAAGACCCTCAGCACCCAAACAACGACCGCATTATTTTTTCCAAAGGCCACGCCTCGCCGCTATTTTATGCACTGTACGCGGCGGCCGGAGTGGTCAGCGATGCCGAGCTGAAATCTCTGCGCCGTCTCGGAAGTATTTTTCAAGGCCACCCGACGCCGGATTTCAAATACGCCGAAGCGGCGACGGGAAGTTTAGGTCAGGGGCTCTCGATCGGCGTCGGCATGGCGTTGAACGCGAAGTCGATCGATCATCTCCCGTACCGTACGTATGTTCTCTTGGGCGACGGCGAGATGGCGGAAGGATCCGTCTGGGAAGCGATCCAGATCGCGGCGTATTATAAATTGGATAATCTGGTCGCGATTGTCGACGTGAACCGCTTGGGTCAAAGCCAAGAGACGATGTACGGCCACGACGCTGAGGCTTATTCGCAACGCATCACGGCCTTCGGCTGGGACGTCGTCACGATCGACGGACATTCGTATGCAGAAATCGAAAAGGCGTACGAAAGCTGCTTGAACGCTAATGGCCGCCCGAAGGCCATCGTCGCGCGCACGCTGAAGGGCAAAGGCGTTTCGTTCCTCGAAGACAAATCGAATTGGCACGGCAAGGCTTTGTCGGCGGCGGATTTGGAGAAGGCTCTGAAGGAATTGGGGCCGGTGGATTTGAAACTCGTCACCGGCATCCAAAAACCAGAAAATCTGAAACCGAAAACCGTGACCACTACCGACGTCCCGCCGCCGTCCTATAAAAAAGGCGACGCGGTCGCCACGCGCAAGGCCTTCGGCAACGCGCTTGGTCGCTTGGTCGCGAAGTATCCCGACCTCATCTCGATCGACGCGGAGACGAAGAATTCGACCTTCGCCGAAGCGATGCTGGAAAAGAAAAAAGAGAATTACTTCGAAATGTTCATCGCCGAACAGAACATGATCGGCGTGGGCGTGGGTCTCACGCGCCGCGGGAAGATTTGTTTCGCGTCGACGTTCGCGGCGTTCCTGACGCGCGCATTCGACCAGATCCGCATGGCGGCGGTCAGCCAGTCTTCGATCAAATGCGTGGGCTCGCACGTCGGCGTTTCGATCGGTGAAGACGGTCCGTCGCAGATGGGTTTGGAAGACATCGCGATGTTCCGCGCGATCCACGGCAGCACGGTCCTGTATCCGTCGGACGCCGTGTCGGCTGAGTATTTAGTGGAAGAATTAATCAAAACGCCCGGCATCGGCTACTTGCGCACCAGCCGTCCGGCGAATCCCGTGCTCTATGACGTCGGCGAAAAATTCCCGATCGGCGGATCGAAGACGTTGCGTTCGTCGGCCCAGGATCAAGTGACGCTCGTCGCCGCCGGCGTGACCTTGATCGAGTCTTTGCAGGCCGCCGACGCCCTCGCGAAAGATGGCGTTCATATTCGCGTGATCGATTGTTATTCCGTCAAACCCATCGACGCGGCGACACTTAAAAAAGCCGCTTCCGAAACCAAAGCCTTGATCGTCGTCGAAGATCACTGGTCTGAGGGCGGCATCGGCGACGCCGTGCTCGACGCCTTGGCGACGTCCCGCTCCGTTCCCGTCCATAAAATGGCTGTTCACGGAATGCCTGGCTCCGCCAAGCCCCAGGAAATGGTTGTCTGGGCTGGCATCGACGCCGCGTCGATTGCCAAAAAAGTCCGCAGCCTTCTCTGATATCTAACGCACCGCACAAAATTTAGGCAGCAGTGACTATCATTTAAGCATTTGATTTTATTAGAGAAAATTGAATTTTACAATTGACGTTTTTTTAGAATTACTCCAATTCTGCAGGAGGGGTTGGAGAATTCTGAATGATCGGATTTCCCTCCGTCGGTACTCACCTCTCAAACTCCCTAGGGACTTCTTCCTCGGGATCGATTCCGTTTTCTCCCGAAGCCACATCCCTGATGACAGGGCCGACGCCCGCCGAAAGTTTATACGGCGTCATGAACGGGATGACGCTGGTCGCCGCAGTTTCCGGATCTCCGGCGCTCGCGAGGGTTTGTTCCCATCCCGCGTTCGCCGCGGCGTCATTGGGGTTGGGCGCTTATTTCCAATACCAAGCCGCCGGACAAACGCAGAGCCTGATCGCGGGTGGATTGCTCGCTCTGTCGGCCGCTGGAACGGCCGTGAATGCGTATTCTTTTTATCGCGGCCTGAAAGCCGGCTGGCAGAGCCTCCACTTTTCCACGCAGCTCGCAGTTTATGATCGCGTCCGTGACGTGAATTTACCGCCCGAGGTCCGCGCCGCGATCGTGGAAGCGCGGAATCACTGGGCGGATTTAAAAGACGAACGTCCTGAGCGCATCGCGGCAGCCGTGCAAAGCAGTTTCAGAGGTGCGGCCCCTGAACAAGCCGCTTCTACACCTCATCTCTTCGTGCGCGAGCGCCGCCTGGAGGCGGAAGACATGGCTTCCGGTGCGGCCCGTCATGCGACCGATGCCGCTTGGAAGACGTCGCCGGACGCCGAGAAAATGCTGCGCGCGTGCGCGCCGGAAGGATCGGCTTGGGATCGTTTGATCGTGCTACGCGATGCTCCCGGGCATTTGGAGTATGTGCGGCGTTCGGTCCTACACGCCGAGGAGGCGCAAAGGGTCGCTTCCGCGAGTCCTCGCAATTGGGTCAGCGAAGCGCGCGGCGATGCCTCGTACGCGCCGTGGCAAAAGACGGTGGGGGAGTGGCTGGGGCGCAACGTCCAAGGGGCCTTGCTCTACGGCATCCCGGCCTTCGTGACACTCCAGGTCCTGGCCGGAGGTTTGGATTACGCCCAAGGACAATTGGCCGGTGAAGGATTTTTCAAACAAATCGTCCATTCGTTGCTCGGCTTGGCTCCCGCCGCGGCGACTTATCTTTATAACGCGCGCCAAGGCAGCCGCCGCTTCAACGTCTCCCCGGCCGCGCATCAGGAAATCGTCGTCGAACGTTTTCTGGATCCCGAGTTGCAAAAACGCACCGTGGAGCGTCTCGCATCTGCGGTACCTCCTCTAGAGCCGGGAGAAAGCGCGCGTTACGCGGAACAGTGCCGCGTGAATCTCGATCGCGTCGAAAGCCAAATCGCCGTGCTGGAAAGCCTCGAGATTCCCATCATCGCGGACCGAGCCGAAGTTTCCAGCGGAGCGCCGGCATTTTTAAAGGAAAACGATCGCGTGCGGAAATTCACGCCCATTCGCGTGCCTGACCCGAAAAGACCTTACCGCTACGACCATCGTCCGAACGTGCCCGATACCGAAGAGAGAAAACGGATACGGACCGAGATCAAGGCCATGCCGATCGTTTCACTCGAGGAAGCGATCCGTGCGGGCCGGGTCACTCACGTCGATATCTACAACATGATTCGTGACCACTCGGTCTCGAAAGACGGAGCGGTCATCACGCGTCCTCTCGAAGGGAAATTGGGCCGCAAGCTCTTACGGCTCGCGCAAGAAGCGGATCGCAAAGGCGAGATCCGGCATTTTACGCTGGTCAAAGACTTGTTCGAAGGCATCGACGGCGTCGTGACGGCCGGCTCAAAGACAATGCATCTAACCGATTTCGGGAAAAGCCCGCTCGTCCAACGTCTCGTCGATCAGGGATTCGTTCCCATCCCTTGCGGACTGACGGCGGGCGCCAACGGGCCCGACGGTCTCTATAACGGTCACGGGGCTGTGGGGAATTCCAAGAAAGCGGGTTATGACACCGCGGGATCCTCCTCGGCGGAGGCCTATGCGTTGGGATTGAAGGATTTCCCGATCCGTCTCGCGATCGGCACCGACACCGGAGGCTCGATCACTGCGCCTTGCGGGGCTATGGAGCTCTTCGGTTGGATTCCCGAGCCCGGCACGGTCTCGCGCGCGAACATGATCCCGTATGCGACGCATCTAGACACTCCGGGTGTCATGGGTGTGGACAAGGGTGAAGTCCTGAACCTCGCGCGCCTGCTCACGCTTTCGCCGTACCAGAGCCGTTTCGATGAAAGCCCGCGAAGCCCGGCTCTTTATTATTTTGAATCGAACCTGCAGCTCGCATCCGAAAAAAACCGCGAACGGTTTGATCGCGAGGTCAAAAAATTCCGTCTTCAAGGCTTATCCGCGACGGCTCTCGACGAACGCTTTTCCGCCTACCGCACGATTCCCTTAGATCTCTACGCCGACTCTTACGCCGCGGCCGCGATGGCGCTCATGAATCCGCTGCAAGAGAACGCCCGGGGAGAGCCTCAGCGCTACATCCTCGACAGGCGCCTGCAAATGCGCATGGGCCGTGCCCATGCTCTGCTCATGACGCCGGATGAGAAGCATGGGAACCTCTTCAACCGCTACCTGCACCTGCACGTCCGTTTCCGAGAGCTCTTCCAGAAAAAGTTCCCCGCCGGCTTCACCCTGATCACGCCCGCGCCCGAAGCCGTGGCTCTGGAAGACTTCATCCCGAACGGTCCCGCCGGCGCCTTGCTCGACCGCCACGATCAACAAGGCGGCATGCTGAAAAATCGCGTCTATCATGCAGCCTTCGTCGATGCGGAGCGGGGGATGGTGATCGAAGGGAAGATGGAAGACGTGCTGGCGGTGAGTCTGACCGAAGGCACTGCGGCGTTTCAGGAAACGTTGAAGCAAAAGATCGGGGATAAGATCAAAAATATTTATCCGAAATTCGCGGAGCGTCGATTCGGTGAGTTCATCGACGTTCTCATCGCCGAGGTTCGGAAGCGGACGGACGCCCGTGGAATCTCATTTGATCCTTCGGACGTTTTTGAAGAGGCCAAGCTGGATCAGTGCGTGGGTGATGTCGTTAAGATGGCCGTCACCGCGATACAAAAGCAGGCGCCGCATCTCCTTGAAGACAACGCCTCCGGCCAGGCGGCTTGATAGAATCGAGACTCCATAAATATATGTAATATGGAATCATGTATTCCATATTGCTTAATCGAGCCCATCGAAAGGTACTAGCGCACTGACAGGTTCTCCATCTTTCAAGATGACGAAGGATTCCCCAAGGTCTTTATTACGCCGGGAAAGGTCAAGTAGGCATTGCTTGGCTTTCGTAATGGTGATCAGTTGAGACATGGTTATCTCCTAAATCGTTCATAAACTTCTTTACGGTGTTGAATACGCAGAACTTCGACGATCACCTCCTGTCGGCGGATCGTATAAATAGCCCTAATGAGTCAAATGAGAAACTCAGCCGTTTTTGCATGGTCGGCATCAGGTACATACGGGCCTACGTCCCCATCTACAAAATGGCCGTCCACGGAATGCCCGGTTCGGGCAAACCTCAAGAAATGGTCGCCTGGGCGGGCATCGATGCCGGTGCGATCGTTAAAAAAGTTCGTGGGATTTTGTCCTGACCGGTCGTCTCCATTCTTTCTTGCTTCTTGATAACAAATATTATAAAAATGTTATCATGCTTCGCACCCAAATCAGTCTTTCAGAAACCGAGTATCAATGGGCTAAGAACGCTTCTAAGAAACTCGGCATTTCGTTGGCCGAGCTTCTGAGGCGTTCTCTCAGGACCGTGTTACCCGTTTCCACGGAAAAGCCTTGGATGCGGTTCGCCGGATCCGTGGAGTCTGGGCGTAGTGACTCCAGTCAGACCGTTGACGACCTTATTTATGGCCAAAAAGACTAGCTTCCTCCACGAGCGTCGGCGAGAGCTGTGTCGCGGGAAGCGACCTAAGGCTTATGTCGACACGGGAGCCCTCATCGCCTTCCTGGATCGTTCCGATACTTATCACCCTTTATTCGTGCGCCTCTTCGCGGATCCAGCGTCTTTGATCACTACGCCTCTCGTGATCGCGGAAGGACATGGTTGGTTTCTGAAACGCTTCGATGTGACGCGCGCGCTGCAGTTTCTGAATTTCGTCGAAGAGATCTCCCCCTTGGAAATCGTGTCCGTCGGTGAAAAAGAAATGGCGGGAGCCGGAGACATTCTCCGAAAATTTTCCGATCAAGATTTAACTTTGGCCGACGCCTGCGGTTTATGGCTCATGAAAAAACTCAAAATCCAAACCTGCTGGTCCACCGACCGCCACCTCTCGTTGACCGGGGTGCCGTTGGTGATTCATGAAATGTGAGAAAAATTCAGAAGAAACTTTTATTTTTCGACGGGTTCGGCGCGTACCGGGTACACGTGTGCCGTCGCATGCGGGCGGGATCGACGTCCTGCCGATGGCCAATGCCCTCTCGGCATTGCCGGAAATACTCTGAGGTTATCCACAGATTTTTTAGGAATTTAATTTATTTTCAATGGTTTGACTGGGTGCCTGGCCTGGGTTCAAGGAGCAAGTGCAACACTGGAAATAAGAGCTAGCCGTTATGCTAGTCCCAGTGCGCATGAAAAAAGCATACCTTCATTTAAATCAACAAGAGCGGACATTTTTAGAGGGATCTCTTCTTCAGGGCTTAAGTTTAAGGGCCATTGCCAAGGTTCTGAGTCGAAGCCCGTCGAGCTTAAGCCGAGAAATTAAGCGCAACGGAAAGAGAGTCGGCCGATCTCGCAAAGCCGTTTACGAGAGCAGGAAGGCTCAAGAGAAGGCCGGAAAAAGATTTAAAGAAACCCACCGTAAGATACGCCTTAAAAATCTGTGGATCCGGGAGTATGTGATCTCGAAGCTTTTGAATCGATGGTCTCCCGAACTTATTGCCGGCCGTCTTTCCTTGGACCACCCGGATCTGCGCATCAGCCATGAGACGATCTATCAATGGATCTATGAAGAGGCGCCTGAGTACGTCCGATATCTTGCCAAGAAAAGACGGCTGCGCCGATCCAGAACTTATTCTTTAAAAACAGGGCAAGTGAACTTCATCCCCGGACGTGTCTTAATCGATGAACGTCCTTATCTCATCAATGCCCGTCAGGATGCGGGCCACTGGGAAGTCGATTTAGTCGAATCCTATCTTAAAAGAGGCGGCTTGCAGGTCGTTTGCGAGAGGAAGACGCGCTACACGCTTGTGAACAAGATGCGAAGTTTAAGAGGGATGGAAGCAAGGGCGCATCTTGTCAAACGCATGAAACATCTGCCGTCATGGATGTGCCAAAGCTTAACCTACGACAACGGAGCGGAGAATGCGTGTCATCTGTTCGTGAATCGGCACTTAGGCACCCGCTCGTACTTCTGTCATCCGTATCATGGTTGGGAGAAGGGAACGGTTGAGAATACGATCGGGATCGTCAGGCGATTTTATCCCAAGGGAACCGACTTCAGAGAAGTCTCGGAAGACGAAGTTAAAGATCTGGAGACTTGGTTAAACAACAGGCCTCGCAAGTGCCTTGCCTTCAAGACTCCTGCCGAGGCATTTAAACAGGAGTGTTGCACTTAGTCTTTGAATCCACAGGCACCGTTGGTTCTGGCACCGTTGGTTCCTCGTGTTCTAATCCTCTCGACGAGACGGAGGGAGTTGAGCTCCAGGGATTTGTGGTGGTTTGTTTCCAGCCGGGTCGATGGAACCGTGCCCTTCATCTGAAGGGCGAAATCCTCGGGGAACTACATGACCGCTGGTGACTAGAGGGGTGAGTGCTCTCCCCCCCCCCAAAAGGTGGTGGGAGCTTTGCTCGCGGACGCGCTGAGGTAGTCCCGCTGGGTAGGAGATTGGGGAGTTGATTGAGAAGTGTGCTTAAGGGTTCGAGAAAAGTATGATGTGTCTGATTTTGTCCATCTTCGGCCAGGATATTCAGAAGTATGTCCAAAAAAGACTCTTTGTATAAAGTGAGGTTGTTGATTTCCGACATGGCTTGAGTGTTCTCTGGAGTAATGTCGCCTGTTTGATCGGGATATTTTGAGAGAGAGGCTCTGTTGCGAAACTCTGCTTTGAAGGCCTCGACTAAAATATTAGTTTTTTCCACTAGTGATCTTCTTGCACGCGCGAGGGCCGCATCATTCTGAGATTCCAGTTTCTGTTTCTGTTCTGTAGATTGTTCGTTGATGGACTTAGCTAATCGAGCTAGTTCTTTTTGTGCCGCAGCGATGGCAACGACTTTTTCGAAAAGAATGTTTCTCCAAACATCGAGCCATTCTTGACCTGGTTTAGCTGACGATATTCTAGTCACCGGACCCGTATCGATACCCAGGCCGGGCATAGGTTCAGGCAATGGAGTGGGTTCGTCCGGGGTGGCAGAAGGTTTCCTACCCGGAGGAGGTGGTGGTGATTTCTTTTGAGTTAAAATTGCTGCTCTGTAGGCTTCCGTGTCGGCGTCGGACATTTGTGTGAGTTGAAGGCTGTGATCACTTGTTATGACGACCTGAATGCCGACTTCTCCCAGTAGGATACGATCCTGCTTCTCAGTTAAGGGTTGCAGACCTTTTCCGAGTTTCACTTCTCTCCAGTAGACTTGTTCGCTGTCGCCGTTTCTTCTGAAAGACCATTGGCGCTTCGTCATATCGTAGGTAAAGATGACGTGATTTGGGACGATGGAACGATGATCGATTTGTTCGCGACCAAAAATGATGGCCATGTCCTCCGTAGAGTAGGACCACGACGTCGGCACTTCGGTTTGTAGTTCGATGTCGTCGATCTCGAGGACATCACCTGAGAGTGCTACGGCAGGAGCTGCCACCTGACCGCTTATGTGAATGACCCCAACGGATGTGTCGTCGCCAACGGCTAAATGGGCAAGAGAGTCTAAGATGCCACTGACTAAAACTGTTTCAGAGAGACTAAAGCTGCGCAATACATCTGCCAGGCCTGACAAGCCCCGTGCTCCGGTGTCTACGATATTTTGTGTTTCTCTAAATTGTGCCACGATCCGATCCAATGCCTCTACATTTGACTCTGCTGCCGTCGCCATAGCGGTTATTTGATCTTCATGGGTTTTTGCCAAGTCATCCAGCATCGTTCGATGCGCATCGGACATTTCTCGGATCTTAGCATTCAGTCGTTCCTCATCTTTCATGTCGTTTGCTGCGAGGGCTGCTTGATGTTCGGCGGCGAGGCCCTGAATGGCGGCTTCATGCTCTGCTCCAAGCCGCGCACGTTCCGCGCTCAACTGTGCTTCCGCTTCGGCTTTGAGTGCATCGACGGCCTGACGGTGAAGTGCTGCTTGTTCAGCAATGGATCGCTCTTTCACGGTCGCTAAATTTTCCTTTTCAGATGCAAAACGTGTTTGGTCTTCGGCTCTCTTTGCTTTGGTCTCTTCGAGAAGCTCCGCTGTTTTTGTCAGAGCGGATTGCGCCGCATGAAGTTGGCCTTCGAGAATTCTTATTTTTTCCTCAACAGCTTGTTTGTCGGTGATTGCTGCTGCCGCTAATGTCTTTTGCCGATCAAGCTCAGCTCTGAGAGCCTCGATCCCTTCTTTTTTGAAGTGCAAGGTACGCGCACGAATCCCACAGAGGAGAGGAATGCGGTCCATGAGAGCGGGGGGCGGATTTTCGGTGGTGAAGTATTCCCGTATGGCTGCGGCGATGTCATCGCCATCTTTCATCGAGAACCCTTCTATCACTTGAGCAAGATTTTCTTCGGATACTGTTTGAGAGACCGCTTGTGACAAATCCCAGAAACGGGTTTGGGAGTCCTCACCAAAAAAATGGCTTCCGTATACCTGGAATTCATTTTCAAAAACCAAACTGAGAAGTTTGAGGCAGGTCGTTGGGTCTTCGGGATAATTTAAGAAAGCATCCTGACTAAGTAAGTAACCATCAATTTGGTCAGCAAGAGATTGGAATCCATGCTCCCTGATTAAGTCTGAAAACTCTCGGAGGGATCTCGTTTTTAACAAATCTTCCGTTGCGGGAGAAGGAGCTATGAACTTTGATTTGGTCATGAGATCCTGTGCAGAAGGCAATCCAAGGATGGACTCACCTCCTGAAAGGACTTTGTTTTGGCGGTCTACGTGAGTTGCTAGTGCCTCCAAAAAATTGGGTCCAAGACGCGTGTGATGCCGTCTGGATTGATAAAGAGGGCGTAATCTTTGGATGGAAGGGTTATTCCACTTTTCCATCCTCTGAATCATATCGTCGATTTGTTTGTGAATTGCCGTATCCCAGTCAGGGAACGTGATTATTTGATCACCTTGGATCTCATAGCGAACAGGAGAGGCATGCTTCTCCCAGCTCTCCGCCAAGCCTGAAAGTTCATCATTTTTTTGAACAGCTGCGTTCGCCATACTCGGGTAAAGAGCAACCAATCGGTCTGTGATAGCCTCCTGTGGGTTCTTAACCGTCCAATAAAGTTTGCGACTCAGCGGGTTTTGGAGCTGGGCCAAGAGCTGTTCGATGCCGGCGCTGAGTGTTTTGTAAAATTCTGCTTTTTTATATTTTGAGACTTCGTCTGTACCAAAAGTGCGTAGCGCGTGATCGATGAGGGACTCGGGGATGAGTCCATTTTCTACAGGGAATCCCTGTTTTGCCCAAATGTCGTAGATTTTTGAAATCAGGACTTTGCCGAAATCGCCAAATGGGGTGCCGAGAAGAGGGCATTTCAGAGAAACTTCAGTTTGGATGAGTTGTCTGTACTTGGCCTCCTCGGTGGGGGCGAGACGAGTCCATAAACCAAACAGACCAGAGGATACTCTTGGATTTGCGAGCGGCGCAGGCCTCGCCATTTCAAACAGCCGACGTCCCGCGTGAGCGTCTCCTAGCTGAGCTCCCAGTCCACCCGAGGTCGCGTGCGGGAGTGTTGCTTGGGTCAGGGTGGTGTTGGTGAATAGGGTGGGCAGTCGCATATCCCTATCTTCGGCGGAAAAGGACAAAAGTTGCCACGAATGTGAGTGTAGGGGCTATTTTTGTAATTGTTGCAGGAGTTGGTCTTGTAATGCGTTCCGGCTCGCTACTAGGCTCAAGGCAGAGGTCAGTTCACGGAGGACTGCTGGGCCGTCCACGCCCCGTTTGAGCGCATCCAGGGCTAAATCTTGTACAGGTTCCTTAAGTCCTTTGTTCGAACTCAGGGGGCCTAAGGCCTCGGAAATCTGACGAAAAGGTTTGGTCGCCGCTAGGAAGCGCTCGAAGAGGGTCTGCTGTGATGGGTTACGGCGAGCGATTTGCGCCAGAGCCAAAACGAATTCCTGAATGATCTTTTGCGAGCCGATTCCACGCGCCCAGGCGTCACGGGTTAAGTCTTGGGCGAGAGTCTGGAAACCGGGCTTGGAAGCCAAGTCTCCCAAAGCTGTTTGTATTTCGCGAAATTGTGGAGAACTGCGGAAAAAAACTTCCGAATCGCCATCGTAGACACCCGAGAATGGAAATGAGTCTTGGCTCGTCCAACGTTTTGCTCTGGGGCCCCGATCACCTTCTTCGAAGGCCTTCACAAAGAGATCCGGGTGTTCATTTGGATGTTCTAAAGTTAGTTTCTCTCTGAACTGATCGAACCCGTCTTCAAAAGTTTCTTCAGGCATCACAAAACGCTCGCGATACTTCGTTTCCAGTCGAGAACCGTCGAGGCGCCACGTATGGAAGATGTGTTCTAATGCTTTAGGCAGATGGTCTCTCCAGCCTTTTTCCGAAAAAACAGGATACCGCTCGATAATTTCATCATGGATGGCATCGGTCATGATGATTTCTTGAAGCGTCTTTTCGAGTGCGGCTTGATTGGGAGGGTTATGTTTTATGGCGGACGCCAGAGCGTCCTTAAGTTCTTGTACGACCTGTTTGACGTTCCGATCGTAAGCGCGCTTATTTTTGTGTGCTATTTGATAGACCTGTCCGACGAGTGCGGCCTCTGCTTCGCGTAATATTTTGTCTTTAAACAAGGGATAGCGTGATAATAAAGTCTCACGGATGGCACCCAGGGCTTCGTCCTGGTCCGAGGATTCTTTTTTTACTTTGGCTACGACGGCATCGACACCTAGACGGAGATCCGACTGAGAAGAGGCCGATGGTGTGACGGTTGCCGCGGTGGTGACCGGGGGCGGTATGGTCGCCTGAGGTGCTCTCGGTAGTTGTGCTTGTGCGTGAGCGACGACGCGTCCTGGATGTTTTCTCTGATCGTCGGCTTTAAGATCTGCCAAAAGCTGGAGAGTGGCCAGATTTTTTGCGGTTTTAGGTTTATCTTCAATCGTCTTTTCTAGCGACGTTAGGCTCGTATCGATGAGTTCGTCCGGTATAGATATAAGTTCTGCGTGATGGTCGACGTCGGAATGCTTTCTCCACGTCATGTAGATGTATGTGGCAAGAGATTCGGTTACCCCGTCTGTTTTTTTGCTGCCGCTTCCTAGGATCGTTGGATAGCGGAGCTGCAATTCTTTTTGTATGTAGGTTTTATAAAACTCATCTTTTGGAACGACACGTGTGTTGTCGGCGAAACTTCCTTCGTCTGCCACTGGATTGTCGGGAGCTCTGGTCAAATCGCGCATGAGACCGACTTTGGTCTTGTCAGGGTCCTGACGGACTGCCTCTGGAGTCTCTGTGCCAGGCACGACACTGACTTTGGTCTCATCCCGAGCGGCATCGGAGAAGGCTCTATGCACAGGCATGCCGGTGAATTGTCTAAAGCTTGGATCGTTCTCTGAAATAGGATCATAGCTCGAAGAAGGACAGAAAATGGTTTCGGGCAAACCATCGGGGCGCGCGACGACCCAGTAGGTGTGATCGCCCTTCGCTCCTGGAATATCGTCGATGGCGCTCTGGATGGTGGTCCTTCCGAAATAAAGCTCCGAGGGGATCCCTAAGTATTGAAACGCCAACTGGAGAAGGATGGCCTTCTCTTTTGTCGCCGCTATTTTTGCGATGATGTCAGAAACGGCGTGGAGGCTTCCGCGCTGGCTTTGGGCGTCTAATAAATCATTGGCAGAGGGATTGGGTTCGTGACGAAATTTTTTCCAAACATCTTCCAGAATTTTGGCCATGTCGTATTCCCCTTCGCTCATCGCCGCTCTTGGCTCTGTCAGAAACGGGTTGGAGAGAAGGTTTGTGATTTTCGGATCGGCAAACTCGATGAGAACATGATGCTTTTTCCCCAGCGAAAGAGCCGGCAGCACGGTGAGGTCGGACAACTGGGGAACGGTGATCGATGGGTGCGTCCACGAGCGTGTTAAGTCCAGAGGATGTCCGTTTTGGTCCAATGGTCTGACGCATAAAATTTGAGGCAGAGCGATGGGAAGCGGTTGCTTTGAATTCGGCGCCGTGACGACAATGCCTGATTTTTGGAGTGATTTTACCTGGACGTCGTTATGCCTGGTTCCATCCCGCAACAGGATGGTGACGCGGGCATTTTTTTTCAGATCAGGAAAGAGGTCTCGAATGGAATCATCTGGGGTGGTCCATAAAGAAGATACTCTTTGAGTCAGAGTCGTTAGAAATTTTGGTACAGCCCAAGCGCTAGGGACATTCTTTACCTTTACGCCCGGATTTGTCTGGGGCGTCATCGCAGGGCCAACGGCCAAGGGAGAAGAAGGAGCTACTGTCGTCGGTCTTTGAAGTGGATTCAGCATGAAGGCTCTTCTGATTGTTAATGATAGGGGCCATTCCAGGGACAAAAACACCCGCTACCCATCGAGAGACAATGAGCCCGACTACCAAGACGACATTTTCCGAAAACTAACTCGTTCCACCCGGAGAGCCTTGATCATCTTTAGGAATACTGGCGATGATTGCAGTCATGGCAGGAGAAGTAGACGGAGCCACAACAGCGGGCGCCGGTGCAGCAGGGAGCGGTGTTACCATTTGTGCTGGAACTCCGGCTTGAGGGCCTTTTGCCGCTTCATTGGCGGCACCCATCGCGAGGGCTATCGTGGATTTCATGCCCCTACGTCCCCAGGCGCGACCGACGGCTAAAAAGACTGCAGCACCCACAATACCCGCACTGCCGTATCCAATATATTTGGCTGTCTGACCCCCGTCGTTGTTAGAAGGAAACTGCCCGACACTTGCGGTGCCGCTGTCCACTCCTGCATCTAAAATCACACCTTGGGCAGCATCCACAGGAACGCCGGCATCGGGAGCAGCAATTGTCAGGCCGGGTTCTTCGGTGGGTGCTGCGTTAAGATAAATACCCAGCCTCTCCAATGCATGGAGTCTGGCGACGACATCGCCGCCGGCTTGAAAAAATGCCTCTTCATTGTGTCCCGACGCTTCCCAAGCCCAAGAATTCAGCTCATCGGTAGAGACGCGGTCCATTTGAGAGTCTTTATTGCCACCTACGGAGATGTCATTTCTGACCGCATCCGTGCGGAAATATTTAACGACTCCCAGAGTCTTGTAAGTGTCATAGATCAAAGCGTCACTGGCCGGTAAGTTGGCCATGTAGGAGCTATAATCCGTATCTGACAGATCCTTCGTTGCTAAGACGATTTCTTCCGCTCGCGTGGGATTGTAACCCAAAGTATTCAATACGCAGTTTAGTTTCGCCTCTCCGTCGACATACAAGGGATTGAGATCGAACGTCTGATGATCGGTGCCCGTCAGATACGGAAAGTCTTCAGGTAAAGATCCTTCCGGAAATACTTTTTGAGGGATGGGCCCTTTGAAAAGACCCAACGTGTTCGCCGCTCCTTGTAAGTTGCGGACATCCACTAAAGTTCCCGGTGCTAGTTTCAGGCAAGGCATAGAATAATCTCCAATAAAACTGTTACGCTTTTCTAAGGGTTTACCTGCCTAAAGTCGGAACCTTACCTCTTCCACTACCACCACCTCTGACCGCACCCTTCTGAACAAACGTATGCGGCATCGCTCTGACTTTCACGCCTTCGACGGCACCTGCATCGTTCGTCGGTTGGACGTAGACGGCCAGTTCATTCTTCGATTTGGTGCTGAATCCGTTGACTTGAGTCACGGCGACATCGAAGAAGTTCTCACCCTTTTTCAAGGTCAGAGCCTGCTTGTATTTCTCGCCGATCATCGTCGCCAAAGCCTTCGTATCCTTGTCGCTGACCACACGTACGCGGATGGTTTCGCCGTTACGATAGTACTGACCCTTCTTCGGCGTCGAAATGACCGCCGCTTCCGTCAGCGTCGCGATGGCAGGCGCCACCGTGTAGCTCGGCCAATCCAAGGTCGCGATTTCGGCGCCTTTGACGGTTTTGAAGACCAACTGGACTTTTTCCTTCGTGCCCGGGGTCGCGTAATCTCTCGCGACCCAATTGTTACCGATGTTATCAAAGCCCGGCATCACGATGGAGTAAGCTTCGTTGCCCTTCAGCGGCGTCGTGTCTTCGTAGACCGTCTTGTCGCCGACGCGCACGCTGACCGTTACGCCCGCGGGGATGTTCTTCACGGGGGTGAAACTGCCGAGGTTCACGTTGTACTTCTCGTCGGACTTCGTGATCTTCGCCACACCCGCGGCCGGGGCCGTGGGGAGGTTCACTTGTTTGTTCGGGTTCACACCGGAGAGCAGGCTCGTGCCGATGATGTTACCGGCGTCGTCGATACCGGCTTTCAAAGGGCCGACCAGGATCGTGACGTCGCGGTGATGTTTCTTGCCGTCGATGCCGTCATTGTAGTTCACGCCCAGGGTATGTTTGCCGGGTTCAAGTTCGAGGGTGGCCGGCAGTGTTTGCTCGGGGCCGCCATCGATGCTGATGCCGGTGATCACGTCGCTGGGCTTCAGGCCGGCGAGTTCACGGACTTTCGCTTCGTCCAGGGTGATGGTCGTCTTGCCCGCTTCGTTCAATTCAGGCGTGAGTTCGACGGTAGACGCATCGACGGTTTCATCGATGAGAACGCCTTCTGCGTTTGCTTTGCCGATTTTTTTCAACGATCCGCCGCCGCTGCTGCCGCCGAAAGAGACGCTGGCGCCGACGAGGACGTCGACGCTGGCCCACGTGCCGCCGCTGCCTTTGTTCGGGTTCGCGCTGTTCAGGGTCGGGATCACGGTGCCCGTCAGGCCGACGGTCGTTGAGCCGACCGGGAATTCATAACCAGCGCTGATCGGTAGTCCTACGGTCAACAAGGCACCGCCCTGTCCTGCACGGGCCGAGCCGGTGTCGTCGTTTTTCAGTCCCGAAAGACCGGTGTTGCTGCGGCTGCCGTCGAGAAGAGTTTCATAGGTGTTTTCGCCCGTCTTCAAAGCGCCCGCACTGGCGCGCACACCGGCGCCGACCGTGAGCTGAGGAAGTTTTTTAGGGCTCCACAAACCGCCGACGGTGACATCCACGCCGAAGGCCGAGAAAGAAGAAGAAACGTCTTCGCCGCCCGGGGTCAGGAAGTTAAGTTTGCCGGAGCGATAATTCGCGCCGATGCCGCCAGTCACGAAGAAGTCACCCTGAACATTTTTTTGAGCATTGACGCCGATGCGGGCGGTCGCGCCTTTATGTCCGTAATCACCGCTGCCCTGGCTGTAACCGCCTTCGGCGACCGCATTAAAGGACCGATCCGCACGTGCATAAATAGCCGTTTCCTTGGGGGCTTCGGAAGCCGGGGCCGCTTCCGGTTGGGAAGTTTTGCCGTTGATGATAGCCATGAGAGCGGCCTGATCAAACGTCTCACCGGATTCCGTAGTGACCGTGGCTTTTTCATCAGGGCGGCTGATAGAAGCGAGGGCTGCTTCTTCCGGAGTGTCGATGGTTCCTTCTCCTTCGACTACACCTTTTGTTTCTTCGCCCGTCGAGCTTTTATACGTAACGTTGATACCCATGACATCCTCCTAAAAAGTTTTTCTTGGCAAAAACACCGATCGACTCTGTGGTCGCCGTGTCCTCACATTAAAATGCATTCCGATTGCTGTGGGAGTTATCGTGAAGCATCGCGAAAGGTTGCGGTCTTTTTGCGGGGAAAAATAAGAAAAAGCGATTTTAGAAAAAAGAAGCGCGCCGTGATCCGGCGGGTAAAACGCATATAAAGGTAGTGATTGTCCGCATGTGCTAAAAAGACACAGAAATTGAAGAGTTATGCGAAGAATTTCGGATAATAAAACGCAACTTTTAGCGCGATCCCGCGAAGAGTGGGAGCAAGTTTTGGGAGAAACTATGAAATCGTTTAAAAAAATCATGTTGGGCTTTGGGATGCTGGTTGGATCCTTGTCGATGCTGGCGGTTTTGGGGGCCAAGGCGGAAGCCGCTTGGGGTCCCGATTATTGCGATCTCGTGGCGGGAACTCCGGCGAAGTTAGGAATCGCTTTGGAGAAAGCGATCACTCTTTATAGCGAGGACGAGGTGGACCGCCAATGCCGCCGCGGCATTCGTGTGAAATTAAAAACTACGATCGATCTGCCGGACGGAATCACTCTCAATCGTCTTCCCGTCACCGGCCAGAGCGATCGTTTCGCCCTCAGAAAGTGTTATCCCGGAGAGCAGGGATGTTCGACGACTTTGACGAACACCGATGTGGTCTTGAATCTGGCCGATGCTCCCGAAATTTGCCCCATCAAGATTTCGACTCTTTCCGGTATTAAGGTTGAAAACCTCAAAGTCATCGCCAAAAATCCGGCGCGTGCGATCTGCGATCAGAACGGTGCGACGATTGCTTTAGAGCAGGCGAACCATACGGCGGCTTATCTTCATAATGTGACCATTTGTTCCGTCGCGAATCCTGATTGTACCAGCACCCCGATCGATACGGACGGCGACGGCGTCGATGACGTCAACGACAACTGCCCGAATACGCCCGCGGGAACGCCCGTAGATTCGCAGGGTTGTCCTCTGAATCCCGACACCGACGGTGACGGAATCCCGGATACGACGGATAATTGCGATACGGTCCCGAATCCCGGCCAGCAAGATAACGACGGTGACCAAGTCGGTGATGCATGTGATCCCGATGACGATAACGACTGGATCGTCGATACGACGGATAATTGCCCTTTGATCCAGAATACCGATCAAACCAATACGGACGGCGACGCTCAAGGTGACGTTTGCGACACGGATGATGATAACGACGGACGTTTGGATACGACGGATAATTGCCCGTTAGTTGCGAATCCTGGTCAAGAAGACTCGGATCACGACGGTCGCGGTGACGTTTGCGACAACGGCCCGACGGATACCGACGGCGACGGCGTGATCGATGCCGTCGACAACTGCGTGACGGTGCCAAATTTGAATCAAGCGAATAACGACGGCGACGCCCAAGGCGACGCTTGCGACACCGATGACGACAACGACGGCGTCTTGGATACGACGGACAATTGTCCGTTCGCGGCGAACCCGGCGCAGACCGACACCGATGGTGACGGCCGCGGCGATGCCTGCGATCCTGCCGGTCCTTTGACCGACGGTGACGGTGACGGCGTGGTGGACGGTACGGATAATTGCCCGACAGTTCCGAATACGGTTCAATTGGATAACGACGGTGATCATCAAGGTGACGCGTGCGACACCGATGATGACAACGACACGGTGCTCGATACGACAGACAACTGTCCTTTCGCCGCAAATACCGCTCAGACCGACACCGATGGTGACGGCCGCGGCGATGCGTGTGATCCCGCCGGTCCTTTGACGGACGGCGACGGCGACGGTGTCGTGGATGGTACGGATAATTGCCCCACGGTCCCGAACACGGTGCAGCTCGACAATGACCACGACGGTCAAGGCGATGCGTGTGATACGGACGACGACAACGACGGCGTTTTGGATACGGCGGATAATTGCGATTTCGTCGCAAATCCCACGCAGACGGACACGGACGGCGACGGTATCGGCGATGCCTGCGATACGATCGTCCCGACCAATCCCGACAGCGACGGCGACGGTGTTCTCGACGGTTCGGATAATTGCCCCACGGTTCCTTCCACTGATTTGAACGACACGGATGGCGATGGTTTAGGAAATCCTTGCGATACCGATGACGACGGCGATGGCGTGCCGGACACGACGGACAATTGCGTGCTGGTTGCAAACCCGGCTCAGACCGACACCGATACCGATGGTCTGGGAGATGCGTGCGATACGCCCGGTGATACGGACGGCGACGGTATTTTAGATACGGTCGACAACTGCGATACGGTCCCAAGCTTGGATTTGACCGACACGGATGGTGATGGCCAGGGTAATCCTTGCGACACCGACGACGACGGCGACGGCGTGCCGGATATCACGGATAATTGCGACTTCATTGCGAATCCGACTCAGACCGACACCGACGGCGATGGTTTAGGCGATGCCTGCGATAATCCCAGCGGACCTACGGACACGGACGGCGACGGGATCTTGGATACGGTCGACAACTGCGACACGGTCCCGAGTTTGGATCAGACCGACACGGATGGTGATGGTCAGGGTAATCCTTGCGATGCCGACGATGACGGCGACGGCGTGCCGGATACGACGGACAATTGCGATTTCGTCGCGAACCCGACGCAGACCGACGCCGACGGTGACGGCATCGGCGATGCTTGCGATGCGCCCGGTGACACGGACGGCGACGGCATTCTCGATCCGACCGACAACTGCGATATGGTCGCTTCGACCGATCTCGGCGATCCGGACGGCGACGGCCAAGGCAATCCTTGCGATACCGACGACGACGGCGACGGCGTGCCCGACACGACCGATAATTGCGTCCTCACGGCGAACCCCGGTCAAGAAAATGCGGACGGAGATTTGCTGGGTGACGCCTGCGATACGAATACGGACACAGACGGTGACGGTATTCCGGATATCACCGATAACTGCGACACGGTCGCGTCTCCGGATTTGACGGACACCGACCACGACGGTCTCGGCAATCCTTGCGATACGGATGACGATGGCGACGGTGATTTGGATACGGCGGACAATTGCCCGCTGATCGCGAACCCGAACCAAGAAGACGCGAACACCAACGGTATCGGCGACGCGTGCGAAACCTGCGCGGATCCCGATGGCGACGGTCTTTGCAGCACGATCGAAGACGATATCGGCACTGACCCGCTCGATCCCGATAC
Organism: Myxococcota bacterium; assembly: GCA_052033505.1. Classification (GTDB taxonomy): domain Bacteria; phylum UBA10199; class UBA10199; order JACPAL01; genus JBPOJN01. Next base: position 60,437 of record JBPOJN010000014.1, read on the forward strand.
CGATGACGACGGCGTCGGCGACGGCCTCGACTGCGATCCTCTCGACGATCAGCGCACCACCGGAGCGTCTTGCGCCTTTGAAGACACGGACGTTGATGACGACGGTGTCGTGAATACGAGCGACAACTGTCCCTTCATTGCGAACGCGAACCAATCCGATCGCGATCATGACGGCGTGGGCGACGTCTGCGACGCGCGCCCCGACGAAGCGACGCCGACCGATCAGGACGGCGACGGCGTGGTGGATACGAGCGACAACTGTCCCTTGGTCGCTAACCCCGATCAGGCGGATACGAACAACAACAACGTCGGAGACGTCTGTGATATCTCACTGACCTTCATCAAAGGCGGTGCTGGTGGTTGTTCTCTGATGACGGCCACGGCCGGAGCCTCCGCTTCGATGCCGACGGCGGCGGCAGTCTTAGGCCTGCTGATGTCTTTACCGATGATGGCGGTTCGTTTTTTTCGGAAATAAAATAAAACGGATAGAAATCGGCGAAACCCCCGTGCCTTCCTTAGGGCGCGGGGGTTTTTGCGTTCTTGATCTCAGAGCTTCGCTGTGGCAGTTCTTTGGGTCTATGACGACCAATCTTTCTCCCGCTTCCTATATGACCGAAGAGGCGATCGCGCAGGAAAACGCGAGGTTCATGTCGAAGGTCTACACATGGATGGTGTTCGGCGTGGCATTGACGGCTTTCGTGGCCTATGCCATCGCGAGCAATCCACGTCTGGCGATCCAGATCGTCCAAAACAGGATGCTGTTTTACGCGGTTTTTTTCGGGCAGCTGGGCCTGGTTATCGTCTTGACCGCTGCGGCAAGGAAACTCAACGCCGTCGCGGTCACCGCGCTTTATCTCGGATATTCAGCCCTCATGGGTGTGACCATGTCGGTCCTCTTCTTGATCTACACGGGCGATAGCATCATGCATGTGTTCGGGATCACGGCGATCTCGTTCGCGGGTTTGAGCGCCTTCGGTTACATCACGAAAAAGGATTTGGGCCCGGTCGGGTCTTTTTGCATGATGGGACTTTTCGGCATGGTGGGTTTTGCGGTGGTTTCCATCTTTTTTCCGTCCGTGATGACGACCACGGCAAGCCAGGTCTACGGCCTCGTTGGCATCGTCGTTTTTTCAGGGCTTACGGCTTACGACACCCAAAAAATCAAAAAACTCAACGTCTTAGGCAATGAAGGCACGGCCGAAGACCATAAAGAGGCCGTCTACGGTGCCCTGACCTTATATCTGGATTTCATTAATCTTTTCCTAAGCCTGCTCCGCCTCTTCGGAAGACGCCGCTGAGTTTCCGTCCGTCTTTTCTCGAATCCTTCCTAAATCCCGCAACTTTTCGTCTCTCCGGTCGATACATCCCTTGATAAGAACAACGTCTATTTTCAATGGGAGAAGTCTTTATGAAGACAAAAATGATGATTTTCGCGGTGATGGCAGCAGCCTTCTTGGGCATTGGTTCCAAGGCTCATGCCGCTTGGGGACCGGATTATTGCGATTTGGTCGCAGGCACTCCGGATCAATTGGCCACGGGACTGAAAGAAGCCTTTCGGTTGTACAGTCTTCCCGATGAAGACCGCCAATGTCGATTCGGCGTTCGCGTCAAGCTTGCGAGCAAGATCAATCTCCCGAGCGGTTTCACCTTGAATCGTTTACCTCTCCCGGGTCAGACCGAGAGATTTACCCTGAGAAAGTGCCTGACTCCGGAATCCGGTTGTCCCGAGTTATCCAATACCGATGTCGTTCTCGATTTATCGGAAGCCTCCGACATTTGCCCGATTCAAATTTCCCACTTCACCGCCGCTAAAATTGAAAACTTAAAAGTGATCGCGAAAAATCCTGCACGCGCCATTTGCGATGACGCCGGCGTGACGATTCCTAAAGAACAAGCCAATCATCCTGCGGCTTACCTTCATAACGTAACCATTTGCTCTGTGGCGAATCCAAATTGCGAAGGCAATACGGTAGATACCGACGGCGACGGTGTGGCTGACGGCGACGACAATTGTCCTACCGTTTCCAATCCGAGCCAGACCGACACCGATGGTGACGGCCAAGGCGACGCTTGCGATACCGATGATGACGGTGACGGCATCCCGGACGGCGAAGACCAATGTCCTCTGCAGCCCGGCACGGCCGAAAATCACGGCTGTCCTCCGAACGGCGGCGATCAGGACGGCGACGGTATTCCGGATACGGCCGACCTTTGCGATCGCGATTCGACGGGCAATGCTTGCGACTCCACGAACCTCTCGGCGTGTTTCCCGAACGCCGTAGACAATCTCTGCAGCGCGATGTCCCCCGGCAGCTCTTGCAGCGAGACCGAAGACATGGATCACGACGGACGCGGTAATGCTTGCGACGTCGATGTCGATGGTGACGGTTTGTCCAACGCCTCCGATCCCGACGCGTTCGATGCCGATGCCGATAACGACGGTCTCTGCGACGGCCCGGTCATCGTGACGGCCGTCTGTACCGAAGCTTCCGATCCTTGCCCTCTTTTGAATGGTGTGATCCGCAATACCTTAGGCCAGTGCGCTCCCGAGCCCACGAACCCGACGGACGCGGATCCGGACGGAGACGGTCTGACGAACGCGCTTGAAGACATGATCGGTACGAACCGCAACCAGGCCGATACCGACAACGACGGCGCGAAGGACGGCGTGGATTGCTACCCTCTGGACGCGACCAAGTACCTCTGCGGTGGCGGCTCGACCGTGACCGATCCCGACTTTGACAACGACGGTATCTGCGACACGGCGCAGAGCGCGACGGATCCCATCACGGGACGCGCCTGTACACCGAACGCTCAAGGCCTCGGTGATAACTGCCCGGCCACGGCGAATCCGAATCAGGCCGACGCGAACAATAACAACGTCGGTGACGCGTGTGAAATCAGCTCCAGCATCGACGGTGACGGCGATACTTTGCCGGACGATCTCGAAGAAGGCGTGTTTCATACGGATCCGACTCTTCCGGACACGGATCATGACGGCCTGAGAGATGATGTCGAAGTCAACGGCCCGACTTACATGGGCGGCGACGGTCCTCTGAATCCGGACATCGACGGCGACGGTATCTGCGACGGTCCCGCGACGGTCACCGACATCTGCACCGCGGGCCCCAACGGCACGGGTGACAACTGCCCGATCGTCTCGAACGCCGACCAGGCGGATGAAGACGGCGACGGACGCGGTGACAAGTGTGAAGGCGACATGGACGGCGATGGCGTGGCGGACGAGGTCGACAACTGCATCTTCGTGGCGAACACGAACCAGTTGAACTCGAACGACACCGGCCCGGGCGACGCCTGCGAACCGAACATGAGCACCAGCGGCATCGACGGCGGTTGCCAACTGAACGCCTTCGGCGAAGGGAAAGTGAACTTAGGCTCCGTCTTCCTGATGACGGCGTCCTTCGCGATCCTGCTGGGTTTCAGCGCGGTGGCACGCCGTAAAAAGGCGGACCTTTAAAACAAGACTCCCCCTCCCTTATAAAAAAGGGAAAAGCCCCTGTACCGGCGACGGTGCAGGGGCTTTTTATATTTTTGGGAATTTTTTCGAGCCGGAATCAGGCGGACTTCGTCGTACGCCCGTAAATGTCGTCGAATCTCTGGATGTCGTCTTCTCCCACGTAGCCTCCGGTTTGCACTTCGATGATGACCAGGGGCGTTTCGGAGGGGTTTTCCAAGCGATGTTTTTGGCCTTTCGGGATGAACGTGGATTCCGATTCTTTTAAGATGATTTCCGAAGACCCGTTCGTAACCTTGGCCGAACCTTGGATTACGACCCAATGCTCGGCGCGATGTTCGTGACGTTGAAGGCTGAGTTTATGGCCGGGAGCCACGACGATCCTTTTGATCTTATAACCCGCGCCTTCCTCCAAGACGGTGAACTGTCCCCAAGGCCTGAGCGTTGTGGTGCCAGTTTCCGATTTTTTCATCTGCGAAAACCCTTCGGAGATTTTTTTTACGTCCTGCGATTTCTCTAGAGGACATACTAAGACCCGATTCCCCGACTGTACGACGACCGTGTCTTTCAATCCCAGGACCCCGACCGAACCGTTTTCGGAAAACACCCAGGAATTCTGACAGTCTTCGGCGATGACGCCCTCCGAAAAAAAATTATGACGATCGTCTTGAGGAGCGTTTTGGTGGACGGACTTCCAGGTGCCCAGGTCGTTCCAATGAAAATCGCCGGGTACGAGCGAAATGCGGTCCGATTTTTCCATAAGGCCATAATCAATGGAAAGAGAGGGCAGCGATGCGTACAGATCGGGATCGAGGAGGTTTTGAGAGGAAATTTTTTCTAAATTTTTCAACAGCTCAGGCTGATGCCTCTGCATTTCCTCCAGGAACACCGACGCTTTGAAAACGAACATTCCGGAGTTCCAATAACAATTCCCTTCGGCGATCAGTTTCTGCGCCGCTTCCAAGCTCGGTTTCTCGATGAAATTCTCCACGTCGTAGCCCGAAGCCGCGGTTTTTTTTGCGCGGATATAGCCGTAGCCCGTTTCCGGAGAGGTTGGTGAGATTCCGAAAGTGACGAGCTTGTCCCGGGACGCTTCCTGGAATGCGTTTTGCCAAGCCTCTGAAAAAGGACCCGAGATCAGATGGTCGGAAGGAAACACCGAGATGACCGCGTCCGGATTTTTGCGGCCGATGAGAAGCACGCCGAGCGCTATCGCCGGTAGCGTATTGCGCGCTGAAGGTTCCGCGATGACGTGGGCCCCGAGTCCCGTATGGATCTCCTCGAGTTGCCGCTTGGTTTCTTCGTAAAAGTCCGCATGGGTGACGGTGTAAATACGTTCCGCGGGAACCAGCGTCAAAGTCCGTTTCGCCGTTTTTTGAACCAGGCTTTCGGCGTCGAACAAAGAAAGCAAATGTTTCGGCTGGGATTTGCGGGACAAAGGCCAAAGCCGTGTGCCCGATCCGCCCGCGAGAATGAGACCAAAATGGAAGGGAGAAGGCATAGGAGGTTGAATCGGTTTTCCGTTTAAGCGCTGGGACGGAGTGGAAGCACGTTTTTATTTACGGGAATATCTTTCAGGGACGAATGGATGAATTCCGGTACCAAATTTTTAATCATGCGCAGGAGGCCTTCTTTATTCGAGGCTTGAGCGAGCTTCAGGAGCTGATCGATTTGTAGGTTCAGTTGATGCCAATCGACATGAGTGGCCCGCCCGATCGTGATGTTTTCGTATTGGGTCTTTTTCTCCGCCTCGTCGATGAGGAGCTCTTCATAGAGCTTTTCACCGGGACGCAGCCCCGTAAATTCGATGCGGATGTCCCGATAGGGTTCGCGCCCGGACAGAAAAATCAAATCTTCGGCCATTTCGGAGATACGTACGGGTTTGCCCATGTTGAGGATGAAGATCTCGCTGCCGTTCCCTAAACTTGCGGCCTGCAGAACGAGTTGGACGGCTTCGCTGATGAGCATGAAATAACGCGTCACTTCCGGATGCGTGACCGTGACCGGTCCGCCTTTATTGATTTGGTCAATAAATTTGGGGATTACGCTCCCCGAGCTGCCCAGGACATTCCCGAAACGGACGGCGACGAATTCTGTTTTGCTCTTAGAGTTCAGGTTTTGGATGTAGATCTCGGCGATTCTTTTGCTGGCGCCCATGACGTTCGTCGGCCGCACGGCCTTATCGGTGGAGATCAAAATGAATTTTTCGACCCCATATTTCTGCGCGGCTTGAGCCACGTTGATCGTGCCCTGAACGTTATTGGTGATGCCCTCGAAGGGATTCTCTTCGACGATGGGTACGTGTTTGTAGGCCGCCGCGTGAAAGACGATAGAAGGTTTTTCTTCGGCCAGGAGTTTTTCCAATTGTTCCCTGTCCAGCACATTCACCAGGCAGAATCTCATCGATACTTGGCGTGAAGCGAGCTCTTCTTGCAGAGAGTAGAGATTGAACTCGGAGTGATCGATCAAAATGAGCTTCGAGATTCCGTACTCGATGCATTGCCTGGAAAGCTCGGATCCGATGGATCCGCCCGCTCCCGTGATCAGGATCGTTTTGTTTTGGAGGAAGCGGTGGATCCGGGGTTTGTCGAGGTCTTTGGGTTCCCGGCGGAGCAGGTCGGAGATGTCGATATTCTTGATATTGACGTCCGTTTTGATCAATCCCGGCAGCGTCGGGACGATGCGGCAAAAGACTCCATTGCGGCGGCATTCATGCGTGATTTCCCGGGCTTTTTCGCCGGGCAGGGAGGCGATGGCGATGATCAGCTCCGAGATCCTATTTTTGGCCAAGATGGCGCTTAATCGGGAGATACCCCCAAAAACGGGCAGGTTATGGATTCTCTTGCCGATCTTTGCACGGTCATCGTCGACAAAGCCGATCAGCTTATAAACGTTGTTTGCAGAGAGAAATTGCCGTGCGACATTTTCTCCTAACTCTCCGGCCCCATAGATAATGAGGCGTTTGGTACCATGGGCTTTTCGTGATTCGACGATGTAACGCGGGAAAAACCGTATCATGCCCGCGGCGAAGGTAGTGATGAGGTAATCAGTAACAAAGAAACCAGAAGATAATCCACGCTGTGTCGTGGTGGCGACAAAAGCAAAACAAAAAAGCGCTGAGAAAGCGGTGGCTTTAATAACAGTTGTAGCTAACGGGAAGCTCGAAAACCGGAGGACGGCATTGTAAAGTCTTAGTCTTATGAAAAAAAACAATTTGACCAATACAAAAAGTGAACAAAAAAGCCACAGAGAGGTTGGGTTCCATCCGTACCAGTGCGAACAGAGGAAAAAAGACAGCCCAAAGCACAATGTGTCTGTCGCCAAAAGCAGTCCGCGCATCTTCACAAGACTAAACCTCTCTTCGATTTCCTCTCAAAAAGCGATATCACGGTGGCGAGTGACACATAAATGAGGGCCCACGACAAGAGTAAAACGAGTTTTCCTAAGGAGCTGAGTTTGGAATAAATGAGGGCGCTCGATCCACATGTAATCATCAAGACGTATTCCGCCATTACTGTTTTACGGTGTCCCCACCCATATAAAACCAATCTTTGATAGTAATGCTCCCGGTGCGCCGTCCAAAATTTTTGTCCCCTTAGGAGACGTTTCATCAGAGTCACCGTCGCGTCCACGATGAAAGGAGAAAAAATGAGAATAGGGCTCCAAAGATCAAACTTATGCTGGTTCGAAACCCCCATGACGGTCATGCCCCCGATCAAAAATCCGAGGGACGCACTGCCTACATCTCCCATGAAAATTTTTGCGGGAGGAAAATTGGAAACAAGAAATCCTCCTGCCGCGGCCGCGATAAGGATCGAAAAGCCACATAAAATCATTGCTCCGTGATCCCACGCCAGAAGAGATAAGGAACAGCAACCCAAGACCGTCATGCCCCCAGCGAACCCGTCCATGCCATCCATGAAGTTATAAAGGTTGGTCATCCAGACCAAGAACAGAAGGGTAAAGAGGCCGGAGGCTTTTCCGAGAGGAAAGGTACCTAGGAGAGGAATCTTCAAGACATCGATTGTTGAGGATGTCACCGACATAAAAAGTGATGCAAGCAGGAATTGAATGATGAGTCGTAAAGTCGGCGTGAGACGGTGCCGGTCGTCCCAAAAAGAAAGCCCCGCCAGAAGACCCGTAAACAAGAGCAGCCAGAAAAGCGGTTTTAGTTCACGGGCCATTAGAGGAAAAAAAAACGATGGTTCGCCTTTGGTGAATAAGAACCCCGCCAAGACTGATAGCAGGACGCATGAAACGGATCCTGCTAAAATACCACCCAATATCCCAAGACCTCCCGTACGCGGGGTAGGCCTGGAGTGCAAAGAGCGTTCATTCGGATGGTCTAAGAACCCGAGGAGTGTTGTGGGGGAGCAAAAATATTTCGTCAGTAAAAAAGAGGTCAGGAAAGTAGAGAGGAGACTGAAAAAAAAGATCAGAGTCATTTTTTAAACCATCGATCAGCGAGAAATTTAGCAGCCGTTTTTTTGAGGGCTTCGTCGACCCTTACGGATGGTCTCCATGCTAATAATTTTTCTGTTTTGCTTATATCTATCTGTAACGAATCGCACAAACGTCTCGCGAAATTCGCTCTTCCCGTCAAGCGTGCCGCCATTCGCACGGCTGAAATGGGTACTGGAATTAAGCGAGCCGTCCTGCCCAGCGCTGCCGCTGTACGGCGCAACAAGTCCGTGGTTGAGAGGTCCTCTCCGTCGCTGACTAAAAAAACTTGGTTGGCCGCTCTGGGATGATCTAAGCATGTCATAATCAAATCTACTAAGTTGTCTAGGGCCACCAGGCTGCGCCGATTAGGAATGGCTCCCAAAGGGAGGGGGAGGCCTAGCGACAGCCAGTTCATCATAGAATAGAAATTAGCCTTTACCCCGGGGCCATAAACCAGAGGGGGGCGGATGATTGTGATTTGCATTCCTGTTTCCGAACCGATTCTTTTTAAACCCATTTCTGCTTCAAGTTTACTCAAGCCGTATGCATCGATGGGAGCTTCGAGGCTCTCAGCGGTGAAAGGATGGGCCGGAATCGTTGCTTCGCCGTTGACTTTGATTGAGCTTAAAAAAATAAAGCGCTTTATCCCGGCTCCAGCCGCCTGTCTTGCCAAGCGCAACGTTCCATCGACGTTGACCCGGCGGAATTCTGAGAGTGGGTTTTTTGAAGCATCTTTCATGACGTGAACCCGTGCAGCGAGATGTACTACAACGTCCATGTCCTTTAAGGCTTCTGTCCAATCCATTTCAGGAGACAAGTCTCCCACCGCGGTTTGTTCCACAATGGAGAGTGTATCCGAGAGAGGAGATCTGACCGCGCAGCGCACGCGCCATGTACTTTTCATGGAAGTTTTTTTCAAAACCTCTCTGCCTATAAAGCCTGAGGCGCCTGTGATCAATAAACGCATGGAATCCTCATATAGGAGAACTTTTTGAAAGCAGGATGCGATAGAAACCGGTAAAAGCTTGAGTCACCCGAGTTTCCGAAAAACGCTCGCTCGCTCTCACCTGGGCAGCTTGACCCATGCGATCGCGGAGAGTTTGGTCGGAGGCAAGACGCAGCATGGAGTCAGTGATTTCCTGATAGGATCCGGGAGCGTGAAGAATGCCGGTAACGTTTTCCTCTACTGCGTCGGTAATCCCATAAATGCGGGACGCGACCGCCGGCAAGCCTGCTGCCGCAGCCTCGATCAAAACCGATCCGAATCCCTCACGGTAACTCGGCAGGCAAAAGACGTCGGCCGCCGAGAGATAATCCTCGGGGCGATTCGTAAATCCGATACGGTGCACGCGGCCCTGAAATTTTTGTGCAAGGATCGCAAATTCGGCGTCGAGTCCTTCTTCGTCGGAGCCGACGACCATGAGATGCAAGCGCACGTTGCGCTTCGCAGCCTCTTCGAAGGCGCGGGCCAAGTCGATTAGACCTTTGTCCCGTGTTAAACGCCCGATGAAAAGAAAGACGAGGGCGTCGCCCGGGACGCCGCGCTCCGTTCGGATTCGGTTCCGGATTTCGGGATCGCGTTGAAATCTTTTCACATCGACGCCCGCGATAGACCCTTCCGCCAAAACGTCGATTCGGGAAGCGTTGACGACGCCGTTTGCGATCAAAAATGTCCGTTGGGAAGGGCTATCGGCTAAAACCCGTGTGGCGTTCTGAGCCAAGACTTTGTCGAGATATTTTAAAAACAACCGACGCAAACCTTTTTGAGTCGCCCACACTTGTCCGGTGAACGTGTGGAAACGGAAGGGAACGCCCGCGAGGCGCGAAGCGACCATCGCTAATAACCCCGCTTTAGGCATGATGGAATGGACGCTCTGGAATTTTTCCTTCCGGAAAAAATTCCAGAGGCGGATCAAGGACAGTATGTCGTTTTTGAGGGAGATCTTGCGTTCGATGCGCAGAGGAATGAAAGAAACGTGCTCCCCAAGCAGGCCAGCGATGTCGTCGGCGGTACCCGTTGCGACCAGCGTGATGTCATGGTCCTCTTTTAACGCAAGAATATGAGGGGACAGGAACCATTTCAGTACGAACGGAACCGTCGCTACGAAACATATCCGTTTGCGCTCTGCATCCGTGCTTCGTGGGTTGGAAAAGTTCAAGGCAGGATTCAAGAGGTTTTGGCGGCTCGATAGCGGCGTCCGCAATAGAGGGTCAGCGCGAGATGCATCCCGAATAAGACGTTACCAACACCGGAATGTCCGAACGCCTGATCGTAATGCAAGGTGGAGAACAGCCATAACAACGAGATCAAGGCGTTGATGGACGCTAAGAACGACCACCCTCCCGTCGAATCCAGGATTTTCGGAGGGGGTTTTAAATTTTTAAAACATACGACGCAGATAAACGACACTAAAACGATCGCCCACAGGAAACCGGACTTCAGAAGCACGTCGGTACCGAACCCGAAATCGCTGCCAAAAAAAGAATAACGGTTCAAAAAACCGTCGCCTCCGACCCCGAAAACTAGATCCAAGAAATCGAGCGAATAGAAAACGGAGAAAGGGATCAAGAGCATTACATACATGTAGTATTCAATCTTGGTGATGCCGTTCAAGGCCGCGAGCTCGGGATTGCGTTCCAATTTTTCGCTGTCCAACACGAGCAGCGAATCCGAAAAAATGCGCCCGAAGATGAGATTGTATTTGACCAGGATGAAAGCGACGCCGATGATCACGATGAGGCCCAAGAGAATCGGGAGAAGGTGTTTTTTATAGACGAAGAGCCCATAGAACAGCATTCCGATCAGCAGGAGCAGCATGTTCATGCCGTTGATGGTGAGTCCCAAGCAGAAAGCCGCAACGCCAACCCATAATTTCGAGTTCGGAGAAAATCTGTCTTTGAGTTTTATCTTCCGCGTCCCCAGAAACCAGATGAGCGAGAATAAAGAAATCATGCCCGCGATCTGAGCCCCCATGAGAATACTGTTAAGCCCTCCGGCGTTCTCCAGAAGACCGAATATTCTTGGGATATCGAGGGCTAGTTGTCCGCGATAGCCGGTCGTCCTCGCGCTGTAAAAAAAGGTTGTGAGCAGCTCTTGCTGATTGAGCACGATGATGAGGAATTCGCCCAACATGCAAACGAGGAGGAATTTATAGATAGAGCTCACTCCCTGAATCGTTTTTTCCAAGGGGATTCCCCCGGAATCCGAGAACATTTTCAGCAGAATATAACCGATGATGATCGTATAAAGCCCTCCGCTCAACATGACGAATCCGCGTCCCGTCAGTACTTGAAACACGAGTAGGAAAGACGTCAGGAAAAAGAAGAGGGTCAAGGCGGGGTTGTTTTTGAACTCTCGGAAGTTTACCCGTCCCTTGGATTTCAAAACCATAAGGCCGAAGCCCCCGGCGAATAGAAATCCATAGAGGTGAAATACAGGAAGGTCGAAGAAAGCGCCGATGGAGGGTAAAAGGCACGCCAGAAAAATTAGGGAAAAAGGGTTCATGTCTTCACCAGGAGGCGACTGGGAACGAGCCCATAAAAAGACCGCGCCAGTATTTTGGCCGCATCCCTAACAAAACAAACGACGATCGCGATGGGGAGTGCCGAGATTTTGCATTTCCACCAGAGCCAATTTTGGCTCCGTAAAGCGGGGCTGATCACGCCGCGTACCAATGCCAGCGATGCGAGCGAACCCAAAGTCCGTATTGGAAAAAAAATCAACAAGCTTATCAGAACGGCGAGGATCAAAAGACAAGCGTAGATTTGTAAAGGAGGCACCGCCCGGCTTTGAACCCCGCTTTTTTCATAGTTCCACCATTTGAGAAGGAGTTGGGTGAAATTTTTCGGAAAATGACGGTAGTGGACGACGGCTTCCCTGCATACGTGGCGCGGCCCCAGATTTTTTTCTAAGCTTCGGAGCCAAATCACATCTTCGAAGGCTCTAAGGTCGGCGCGAAACCATCCGACGTCTTCGAAGACAGAGCGGTGAAAGAGGGATGCCGGTAGTACGGGATGAACCGCGCCGCAGCCGTATGAAACTGCGCAGACAGCTTTTTCAAACGCCTCCTCCGCGTCGAAGAGGCAGTGCCCGTATATCGCCTTCCAATTTTTCGAATCCGCGCATCGCATCAAGTTTTTGAGCCAGTTGATTTCCGGAACAATACCGGCATCCAGAAACGCGATCCATTCACATTGGGCTTTTCGGACTCCGAGATTTCGATTCCCCCCGGGTAAGCCTCCGAGATTTGGTAGAACGTGGACGGAAAATTTTTTCCCAAGGACTTCGGTAAAATTTTCCACGATCGAAACGCTGTCGTCCGTGGAACCGGAGTCTACGAAGATGACCTCACGGGGGGGTAAGGTCTGTGCCGAAATCGCATCGAGCAACGGTCGCAAAGTCTGAGACTCGTTGAACATAGGGACGACGATGGAGACGCCGCCGTTCATGATCGCACCGCGGGATCAGAAGATCTCCACCGGTACCAGTCCCAATCGCCTCTTAATTTTTGTTCCAAAATCGCAACGTCGTCATGTGCGGAAATTAGGGAACGGCACAAAAGCAATGGATCGCGCGCTGGTGCGTTTACGTCGAATCGACTCGTACCTCCGACCCTATACCCGGCGGCAGCGGCGGCGGCGCTCACGCGCCGATCCACGGAGCCGTGAGGATAGGAAAGGAGTGTGATCGGACGGCCCAAGAGATTTTCCAGATAGGATTTACTGCCGGACAATTCCTCTTTTAAACTTCGGTCGTCGCACTCCATGAGTTTTTGATGTTCGATGGAATGGGAACCGACGAACGCTCCCGGTAACCCCGCCAATTCCCGCACATCGGCTTCGGTTAAAAATCCGGCTTTCCTTTGAGCCACGGCTCCGGTGCGTACAAAAACGGTAAAAGGAATGCCAAGTTTCATCAGGATGGGAGCTGCCACGGATAAGTTATCCTGAAAACCGTCGTCGAACGTGACGGCTATTTTTAGAGAGGAACCCTGAGTCATGGGATGATCGAGGGGTACCAGGCGCTCTTTATAATTCTCGGCCAGAAAACGCATGTGGGAAGCGAACGTTTCCCGGGCCATATTATAAAGTCCCAGGACATCGTCTTCGACCGGGGTGCCGATGGAATGATACATTAATACGCGCAAACCCGGGCGGGGCGAAGGTCCGGAACGGAAATGTCCATAAGCCCAAGAGGCCGCGCGAAAGAGTGTGGATTTCACGCCACCGCTCCGGCGCGTCGTTTTATCAACGCGTTCGCGACGCGCCGGAACAGAAACGGAGAAGCCCAATCCCATTCGCCTAAATACGAAAATTCCCGGGCTCCGGTTCCTTTTTTGAAATCGTAGACGCCTTTGTTACCAACCGGATCGGCACCACTCATGTCGTACCATCGCACGCCACGCGCGGCGCACTGCTGCATTAATTCCCAAAAAGCAGCGTGCGAGGCATAAACTTTGCGCGCCTCTGGAGAAGCCGCTGCAAAGATGTCCCAGCCTTTTTCCGCGAAGATGAGAGCGCCGCGAAAGGCCAAGAGGCGTCCTTGTGCATCGTCACAGCGTACAACCACGCAACGTGGGCCGAACGTCTCAAGCATGGATACCAACGCAGGCCGCGAAATCTGTTGAGAGAGGTTTTTGTGTAGTTCCATGGCGCCGTAGATCTCTAGCATCGCATCCGGATCGGGATTGGACCAAACCCTCACGAGGTTTCCATATTTTTGCGAACGCCGTAGGTTATGGCGCCAATTGCGGCTGGTCTGTGCTTCACGTTCGGATTCGCTGACTGCCGGATCATAGGCGAGACTCAAACCGCTTAAGAGGGGTGCGGTGGAACGCTTCCATCCCAGAGACTTCAGAAGCGACTCATCTTCCGGGGTGCTTTCCTGAGTCGCGTTGAGACGGCAGTAGAGGTAACGAGCTCCCACGGTTTTTTTGATCAGCGAACGAAATGAAGCGTTCCAAGTGTCTTTACGCCCGATGGGTCCACTGGGCATCCAGGCCAGGGCGATGCCTAATGGAAAATGGCGCGCCAGGACTTGAGCCATACTGATGATGTGGGTGCCGTCGAACGCAGCGAAGCGGTAAGGTGTCCATCCGCAGTGGCCACGGTGCTCGCCCCAGGCGAAACTTTGATAAACGGTGGCGTCGGGAAAACGCGACAGGCTTTCATCCCAGCTTTGAGCTCCCTCTTTCCAGATTTTCCAAGTCAGCATAAAAAGAAGTCCGTCACGGTTTTATTCTTGAAGCGTCAATACCGCGATCATGTCATTCCCCCAACGGGCTCGGTCGAATGGCGCCAATGCCGATTGAAACGCCCGCGCGGCTCTTACACCCGGTCTGGCGACGAAAGTCTTAGGCAACAGTCCGACTTCGGTCGCCGTTGCGAACATTTGAGGATAGGAGAAAGTTTCTAAGCTCGTCACGCGCAGCCCGAAGCGCGCAGCGTAGTTTTCGATGTCTTGTGGTCTGAAGTGATAGAGATGGATTGGTAACTCCACGCAATCGGGCGCGAGACGGTAAATAAGTCCGTCGTAGTTGGGCACCGCAATCATGGCCCTCCCACTCGGGATGAGCCTCTCGCGCAAAAAAGAAAAATAACGTGCGGGGGAATAGACGTGTTCCAGGGACCAATTCATGCGGATCATGCCGAAGCGTTTCTGAGCGGCGACTTGGTCTAGGTCGCTCCACGCCTCGATGCCGGCAGCGGCGAGTGTGCTGCGTGCGCGCTCTGCCACCTCCACTCCTGCCACCTCCGTTAACCGGCGGTAGGCCAAGAGAGCTCCTTTTTCGCCCCAAAAATGGGCGCTAGTTCCCGCACCGCAGCCTATGTCTAAAAAAGCCCCTTTGCCTCCGCCGGCGTAGTAGAGGCGTACGGGATCAGGGATACGAGGTAGGACGTAAGGGACAAGCTTGCGACCAACGGCCGGAACGACGTCCGCCATCGCGGCGAGGGGTCCATTGGCGATTTTGGCCGCGGCCAGACGTGCTATGCGTCTTTTTTTGGAAGGTGCCGCATGAAATTCGTAAGTGTCCGCGTAATACCGCCCAATTTCGTTCGCCGGCGGGCGCGGATTGGTATAGTGAAGCCCGCACTTAAGACAGCGGACGATGGTAAAGATTTCGTCGGTGGTACGGTGGAGCTTATCTGTTTGACGCGTTACCGCCGCAGCTTCATGGGAACCGCAAAAATCGCAAGAGACCGTTTCCAATCCAATTTCTCCTTACAAAAAATTGATCCACCAGACGTTGCGGTAATAATCGGGGGCCGTGCCGAGCACCGCTTCCGGAAGATCCGGCCATGAAGCGCAGTCGAAACCTTTGCGCCGCGCGAGGCGCCCGACTTTTTCCGCCGTGTCCTTTGTCGCACGGAAGGGATAACCGTAAGGCGCCGTATGTTTCGGTAGTTCGCCGAAAATAGGCTCGATTTGAAAATCGCCGAGGATTTTCCGAAAATCAAGATACAACTCCCGGCGCCGCTCTACTTCTCGCGCGGTATCGACACCTTCCAGAAGCCGCAAAGACTCGCGGTGGATCGCCGGATCCCCGGGGATTTCTAATTCCGCATCCGGAGACGGGATCGGCAACGCCTGCCCAGTCCGTATGCGGCGCAAGAAACGCGCCATCGATTCTCCGGAGGTGCGTACGCGCAGTCCTGTCGCGTTTTGGATGCTTCTTAATATACTTTTCACGCGAAAACTCTTCGGTAATTTTTCTTCGCGGCAGGGCAGGACGGACGGAAGGCGTTTCTGCCACTCGGCACGATTGGCGATCAGCGCGGCTCCGTCAGGCAGGGGGAAAGTTTTGCGTAAGCTGAAAATTCCCAGGTCGCCGCGCGTGCCCAGAAGGTGGCCTTCCGCGTCGCGACTTAAAAAACCGTGAGCATTATCCTCGATCAAAACGGCTCCGGTTTTTCGGCAGTAGGTCTGAAATGGTTCTAAGGATTGTGGAAACCCGAAATAGTCGACCGCCAGTACGGCGGCTACTTGCGGGCTTTCGGGAAGAGAGCGCGGGGAGAGTGACGGGACAACGGGATAAAAGACGGGTTTGGCTCCTACGGTATGCAAGGAAGCCAGAAGGTCGCGACATAAGAATTCGGGGACGAGAATTTTTTGCCCGTGCGCCAGTCCGAGAAGACGTAAAGCTTCGACGAGGGCATGGCGGCCGAGACTGAAATAGCGGACGGAGGATGTGTTATCGAAGACTTCCTGCATCACAGTTCCGACTTTCGGCGATAAAGGTAGGAGAGGGCAGTGCCCGAAAAAGGCAGAAAGCAGAAAGCCAACAGCGCCCACGCGTGCCAATGATCGAAACCCGTGCGCATCAGCAGCTGAAGAGCATCGAGACGTTTCTTTTCGAGGAGCGCGTACGTGATCTTGGTGCGGTCATTTTTATTTTTAAACTTTCGTAAAGCATCCGGGTATTTTTCCACGAAGCCGGGCTCTTCGGCGATTTGCTTCTGCAGCCAACGGTCTTTTTCCTCGGAGAAGGCCGTGGGATATTTTGCGCTATCGCTGGCCCCGTGCATGCGCCACTTGGCCAAGATCTCGGGCTGGAGAGCCAGTTTCGAGATGCGGCTCAAACGTACGACGAGGTCGAAATCCGCGATGAAGCTAAAGTCGGGATCGAAGGCGCGGGATAATTGCAGTGCCATGGAGCGGCGAAAAACCAGTGTTTCTAGCGAAACGAAATAGCCCTTAAGCAAATCTTCAAAAACCCAGCCGGCAGGAGGATAGTTGCCTCCATAAAGTGGCTTCTCAGATTTTTCGTTGAAGAACAAAGTGTCGCTGATCGCTAGACCGACCTCGGGGTCGTCGAAAAGCGGGATTTGCTTTTCAAGTTTCTGCGGCAGCCAGAGGTCGTCCGTATCTAAGACAGCGATGAATTCACCGGTGAGATGCTCCCACGCCTTTGCTCGGCCGCCTCCCAGGTCCGTATGCATGGGGGCATAAAAATATTTAAAACGCGGATCGGAGTAACTTTTAAAAATTTCCGCGCTATGGTCGGTGGATTGGTTGTCCCAAAAAATAATTTCCCAATTTTTATAGGTTTGATTCAGGACGCTGTCGAGGGCTTCGCGCAGGTACTTCTCGCCGTTGTAGCAATTCATCAAGATGCTGACGCGGGGCTCAGTGATCATGAAAGGTTCCGGATCGACTCGATTGTTTTTTCCAAACCAACTTCGAGCGGCGTTTGGGGCGTCCAATTCAGGAGGGTTCTCGCTTTCGTGACATCCGCGTACAATGCCATGTTTTCGCCCGGCCTGTAAGCGATCTCGCCGAAGCGAGGATCTCCTTTGCCGATGAGCTTTCGGACGGTTTCGACGACGCTACGAATGGAAATCGGCCGTCCCGAGGCGATGTTAATGACTTCGCCTAAGGCTTTCGTGTTCGTTAGCGCCGCGAAGACCGCATCCACGGTATCTTGGATAAAACAAAAATCCCGTAGTTGATCGCCTTGAGAGGCGGGAAAGGATTGTCCTTTTAAACAGCCCTCTATGATCTGGGGCAAGAAACGCCTTTGGTCCTGGCCGGGGCCGTAAGTCAGAAAGAGGCGCAACGTGATCGCTGGAAAATTTTCGGTACGATGAAGCGTCTGAAGAAAATGAGACGCCGCCGCCTTGCCTAGAGAGTAAGGAGAGATAGGCGCTTCGCGTTGGGTCTCTACCTGCGGCGCGGGTGTGTTGCCGTATTCGTCGCTGCTGCCGATATTGACGAAAGCCTTTAAGGAGGAAAGGTCCAGAAATTCCACGAGATTCAAGACACCGTTGAAATGAACGTTAAAAATCTTTCGCCCGCCTTTTGAGAACGAAGTGTGATCGATGTACCCACCGCAGTTTACGACGTAGTCGAAAGTTCTTTCTTTTAAAGCCCTCTCGAGCGTGGCTGTGTCCGAGATGTCCGCCGTGACGCTCTTGATGCCCGCAACTGTTTTTTCTTCAGTGGGATGTGACACGCCCAGGCTCGTCACTTGCCAGCCTGTCGCGGCCGCGCGGGTTACGACGTGGGAGCCGATGAAGCCGCGGCCGCCGATGACCAAGAGATGGGGGGAAGAGGTTACCATCGGTAAGGAATCTCCGAATCGTCTTCTGCGAGTTTCTCGCCTTCCGCGGGGTTGTGAGGAAAGTCCGGGCAGTTTACGAGCAGAGCGGGTTTTTCTCCCCTGCAGCGAAAACCGTACCAGAGTCCCGGGGGAATTCGTAGTCGTGCGTAAGCGTCCGGCCGGCCTAATTCAAAAATCTGCACGCGCCCGGCGGTTGGGCTTTTGCCGCGAGCGTCATAGATTACGATTTGGACGCGTCCGACGGGGACGGTTAAGTTCTGCGTCTGCACGCGATGTCTCTTCCAGGCTTTGACGGCGCCCGGCATAATTTCAGAAAAATAGCATTCACCGAAATGTGTAAAATCGGATGCATCGTTTCGAAGGAAATGGAGCACGGACCCACGTACGTCGCTCAACTGCGAGAGCGGTATAAGCGTTACTCCGTCGATGAAGTCCTCGGTGCTCACAGAATCCAGGAGCGCTTTCGTTCCGCGGCGGCGTTTTCGTAAAATTCGATTTGCTTCGAGGTCAGCGCATACATGTCGGGCTTGTTTTGGTAGTAGGTCGCGTACCATTCTCCCGCCAAACGAATCGTTTCACCGTAGTCGAGGTTGGGTTCCCACTTCAGATGGAAGAGTGCCTTGTCGCAATTAAGCTTCAGTAGACCCGCTTCATGAAAAGGGACGTCGGTCGTGATACGGTAGGCTTGCTCGGGACTCGCGAAACCCCAATGACGGCTGAGATGGCTTAGAAGATCGACGACGGTATGATTTTGTTCCGCGCGCGGGCCGAAGTTGAAGGCTTCTCCGTGTAGCTCAGGACGCTCTGCCACGGCCCGACCCAAGGTGAGATAACCACTTAAAGGCTCGAGCACATGCTGCCACGGCCGCGTGGCGCGAGGGCTGCGGATGTCGACGACGCGTTTTTCGCTCCAAGCGCGCATGCAGTCGGCGACGATGCGGTCTTTTGCCCAATCCCCGCCGCCGATGACATTACCGGCCCGGCCCACGACTACGCGCACCGGATGGTTTTTCGTGAAAAAAGAATGTACGTAGGATTTGATGACGAGTTCGGCTGCGCCTTTTGAGCCGCTGTAGATATCTTTGCCTCCCAGGCTATCCGTTTCTCGATAACCCCAGACCCACTCGACATTGTCGTAACATTTGTCACTGGTGATGATAACGGCCGTGCACGGCTTGGAAACGATTCTTAACGTTTCCAATATATTCATGGTGCCGATGACATTGGTCGACAAGGTTTCGACAGGGTCGGCGTAGGATTCGGAAACGATGGCCTGAGCTGCCAAATGGAAGATGAAATCCGGCGAAGCGCTCGCCATGACTTCACGCATCTTCTTCAGATCGCGGATATCTGCACGGATGTGAGTGATGCGTTTTTCCAGACCCATCTCTTCGAACATAGAGGGCTGCGTCGGAATGTCTTTGGAGACCCCCACGACTTGGGCGCCAAGTTTCAGGAGCCATGCGGTCAGCCAGCTTCCTTTGAAGCCGGTGTGACCGGTGACCAAGACTTTGCGGCCTTTATAGATGTCGGAAAAAGGGATCACGTTAATTTTTGCTTCATTGTTTCATCCAGGGCGCGCGGCCGCCGTCCCAAGCGGATTGCAGGGCGTCGCGGTCCCGAATCGTATCCATGCACTGCCAATAACCCGAATGCTCGTCGGCCATCAATT
>JBPOJN010000031.1:0-7200 GCA_052033505.1 Myxococcota bacterium
GCTTAATCCACTCTATCCATCGGTCTTTTCAAAAACTCACTGTCCTAGATGTGTGTAGCTGGAACTAATGAACTGTGAAAAGGCGAAACTTCCTACCTGAAGCGCCGATAATGGGGGATATGACTCCCGTCACGAGCTATCCTGGTTTTGTTACCTCTGGAGGGGTGGCCTCCGTTGCGAGAGGGGCTCTCCGGAAAGAGGAACAATGCATGAGTGAGGCGGGTATGCCCGCTTTTGCTCCTCTGACCGCCCAGCAAGCTGCGAGAAACGCGAAGATTCAAACTTTAGCAAAACCTGCCCCCATTCCCCAACAAGCTGGCTGGCATCAGCGCTTAGGGTCCAAAATCAGGCATGTCTTCTATAATTTAAGAGTTAGGCGCCTGGGCGGCCAAGCCCAGCCGGGAAAGAATTTCCTCAATCTCCGCAATTGGTTATTCAAGCAAAAGTTCGGGTCGAGCTTGGAAGAGGTGCAAGAGCCCTTGGAGCAGGAAGTGTGTAAGTTAAACACGGAGCAAGGGATTTTGGATTGCGTGACCGATGCTTTGGACCGCAAAAATGAAGATTACCAAAGACGCGCCGTGACCTTGGAAGAGTCCGGAAAAGATCTCGACGCGAAGATTGAAGTCCGAGCCAAATGGGGAGGGGTTTTGGGATCGCTGTCTCCCGTGACGGCCATGGCGACTTCCTTTTTGCAATATTTCAAGGACGATTCCTTAGCCTCCCGTGTCGCCGAGTCTCCTGTGACGGGGTTCTTGGTGTCAGCCATCGCCTTCACAGCGATCGCATTGCAGGAAGGGGAGAAGGGTTTAGCGGTCAAAAAGAAAATCGAAGAAACGGATAATTCCCGGATGTTCGCTGATCTCTATCATTTGATCGACAGGGAAATTTCTCAAATGCCCGAAGATCTTGTGGGCCAGCGTGCCGTCATCCGGAGGATTATTCATATGATCGAAACTCAGGAGACGGTAAAATACAAGCATAGGAACCATGGCGTCGAAGCGGTCCCGGCCCGAAAAAAAGCGGAAGCCTCTTCCATTGGTACGGCTGGTGCGGCCAATTTTCTATCGGAAGGACAAGCCGCAAACTCTGCTGCCGTGATGTCTCCCGAAGAAGCCTTGTTGGAAGGGTTTAGTAAGATGGCCGGATTCGACATCCAAGCCCGTCGCTTGCGCGGTCAATTAATCCAAGCGTCGACTTCTTTCAGTCAGTGGGGCAAAAGAGTCGCTCTTGCGGTGGCAGCGATTCCTTCCGTGGCGGGCCTATGGCCGAATTTAGGGGGATTGGCCACGGCGATTGCCAATATTCTTCCTACCGAGGCTATTTCCGTTTTTATGGCTTTTCGCCGGGCCAGTCCCGTGTCCGCCAGTCTCGCTGCAGGCCCGGCGCGCATGGCGGCGGAAATGATCAAGCATAGGCTGCTGCTTTTCATGACCGATGCGATCAACCCTCAAGATCTCGTGGAGGATACTCTGGAGGCTAGGGTGGCTTGGTTTAAGAAGGAAATCTCCGAGATCGAAACGACGTATGCGGTTATCCTTCAAGAGCAGGCCGCCGCTTAAATCTCTGGAGAGACGAGATTATTTCCCCAAGATCTCTTGAAGTGCTCCCCGGACCTCTTCGGGTGTCCCCACGTTCTCCACGATGAAATCTGATTTTTTTTCCTTTTCTTCGGTCGGCATCTGGCTTCCGATTCGCAGCAGCGCGTCGTCGCGCGTGATGCCGTCGCGGGTCATCAGGCGTTGAAGCTGAAGCTCGGGCGAGGTCTTAATCAAGATGATTTTGTCCATCGATTCGGCGAGGCCTGATTCGAAGAGTAGCGGTGCTTCGACGATGATGCAGGAGGCTTTTTGGGTTTCGTGCAAAGTCCGGACTTGGCCGGCGATCTCCCGGAAGACGGCGGGATGGATCGCGTCTTCGAGCCAACGGCGTTCCTTTGGATCTTGAAAAACGATGAGGGCGAGTTTCCCGCGATCGAGTGTGTCCGAGGCGGAAGTGATGCTTTCGCCGAAATGGTCGATGATTTTTTTCGTGAGATGCGTGCCGGGTGCGGTGAGGTCGCGTGCGATACGGTCGGCGTCGATGACGGGGATTTGAAGTTCGGACAAAAACCCCGAAGCGAGCGATTTGCCGGAGGCGATGCCGCCGGTTAAGCCGATCAAGGTGACTTTTCCTTCCAGTCGGTCGTGCAGGAGTGCAATTTCGGGAGACGTTTTTTCTTGGTCTTTCATGACCTGCAGGACTTCCTCTACTAAATTTTCTTCGTTGAAGTCGTCACAGGCGCCGCATTCGTCTGCTGATGGCGTTTCCGTCTGGGTTTTGGCCGAAATATCCGCAGGGTCGTCCGTATCGGCGTCGAGATCGAAGTCGTGGGAGTCTTCCTTGGGGGCGTCGGACGCGATTTCCGTGCCGTTCATTTTTCGCTGCACGACGTCGGTCAAGATCTCGCGCGTGTTCTTTTCGGGATCGTCCAAGATCACTTCCAGCAAGGCCTTCAGCATCTTGCCGACTTCGGGGCCTTCGGGGATTCCCATGTCCATGAGGTCGCGGCCGTTAAGCGCCAAGTCCTTCACGCTGAATGGCGTCTTGCGTTCGAGTTCGTCTTGAATTTTTTTGCGCAGGCGCAGGACGCCTTTGATGCCTTCGGGATATTTCCCGCCGCGGTTATCGGCGATGCGCAGGTCCACCAATTTGAGGATCAAGTCGGGGCCGACTTTGTTGATGAAGCGGCGGATCGAGCGGTCATTGAAGAAGAACTTCGTCTGGAACATGTGGTGTTCGACCAGGCTCGCGATGTTTTCGGGATTGATGCCGAGTGTCGTCATCTTCAGCGCGTTCATGCGTTTCTTCGCCATGCGTTTGGATAAAATCTGATGGCCGTAAAACGTCATGCGGTTCTTCTCGTGATCAAATCCCTTCGTGCGCGCCTTGCCCACGTCGTGGAAGAGGGCGGAGAGCATGAGTTCGAGGTCGCCGGCGTAAGGGATCGCATTGTCTTTCCGGGAGGCGTCCAAGACGCGCATGGTGTGCATGAAGACGTCGTCGTTGAGCAGCTTATTGCCTTGTTCGACGCCGACGTTTTCGGCCAATTCCGGGAACAAGGGTTTTAAAACGCCGATGTCCCGCATGAGGATGAATCCGGCAGAAGGCTTTTCGGCCAAGAGAAGCTTGCGGATTTCCTCCGCGACCCTTTCCCCCGAAACGCTCGCGATCAATGCGGCATGGGCTTTCATTGACGAAAAGGTCTCAGGATCAATCGTCAAACCGAAACGCGCCGCGAACTGAATGCCGCGTAAAATACGAAGGGGATCTTCTTCAAAAGCTTTGTCCGAGACTTTGCGTAGTAAAAGGTTTTTCAAATCTTTTTCGCCATCGAAGGGATCGATCAAGGCCCCGGTCGCCAGGTCCCGCGCCATCGCGTTGACGGTGAAGTCGCGGCGGGAGAGGTCGATTTCGACGGGGAGGTTTGGATCGTAGTCGACCTTGAAATCGCGGTGGCCGACTCCGGTCGAGACTTCTTTACGCGGCAGAGCGATGTCGTAGCCGGTTTCCTGCGAGCCGTCGGAAGGGTAGAATTTCAGGACGCCGAAGCTTTTTCCGACCGGATGGACTTGTCCGTGACGGTTCAAGCGCTTGGTCAATTCTTCGAGGGAGAGTTTCGCGACCAGGAGATCCCGGTCTTTCACCGTGCGTCCCATCAAGGCGTCACGCACGGAACCCCCGACTTCGTACACCTTGGCCCCGGCTTTCAGCAGGTCTTTGACAAATCCCGGAATGGAATCAGCGGTAAAATCGGAAGATTCGGAAGGAGACATAGGGATTCCGGTTTACGGATAAACCTTTACCACTACGGTTTTCTGGAAACCTTCTTGCCAGGGAGAGAACAAGTCCAAGGCCGACCATTGAGGGAAGGCGGGCTGGCTTTCTGCGGATTGGGATTCGGCGGTTTTCTTGGACGGTTTCGCGGCGGTTTTTTTCGGGGCTGACTTCACTTTTTCACCGTCGTAACGGGTCAATTCATCGTGCCACGGAGAAAACGCGTCCGCGAGCAAGAGTTGGGTTTTTTCGATGAGCAGGTCACGTCGCACGGCGGTTTCGAAATCTTCGCCGTAGTTCCTCAAGTAAGACGGCAAGAATTTCGTCTCATATGCCGCCAGGTCGACTGAGCCTTCGGGAAAGAGGCTTTTGTTCTCACGGATGGACTGCGCGAGTTCTTCGTCGTTCACTTTAAGTCCCAAGCGTGCCGCGTATTGGGACGTGAGTTCACGGCCGATCATTTCATTCAATACGTTCTGTCTTAAGAAATCTTCCATGTTCTTCGGGACCGAGCTGCCAAGATTTTTGCGTAAGTTTTCGACGGCGGCGTCCTGCGAGCGCAGGAGTTTGCGGCGGGGGATGTATTCGTCGCCGACGGCCGCAGCGTAAGTCCTGCCTTGAGCCGCGTCGTGGCTCATCCGGGAATACCCGAAGAAGAGGATGAAGCTGAAGATGATCAAGGCGAGAATCGTTTTTACCGCCCACGTCGAACCGTACCTACGCATGATGTTGAGCATGGGGGCTCGTAATGCCAAGAAATGATTGAAATCAATACAAATCTCAGTCGTTTTTCTTTTGCGGACGCGCGTGGATCTCTTTAGGGAGACCGTATGGGGTTTTCATTTCTGCGTGCGGTCTTTTTGGGTTTGTTTTTCATTTTTCCCTTAAACTCGATTTCCGCATCGCCTTTCGAGATTCTTTTTCCTTCTAGAAACTCTTGGGGCACGGTGACGACGTCCCTTCCGAATATTTCGAAAAAACCCCTGGCTTTACGTTGCGCAACGCCGGCATCGCTTGCCCACGCCTCCGCCCTCAGGCGCGAAAAGCAATCACCCACGCTTAAATCCCCCGCGTCTCCGCTCTCACGAACCTTGAAAAAGATTTTTTCTTCCGGGGATTTTTTCGTGAAGGACGCTTGGGGCTCTTGGGACGTTTCGCTGTGGTTGAACCGTCCCGACGTGAACGCGGGCGTTTTGCGGCGCGTCTCCGACCGGCTTCAAGTGGTCGAGCAAGCCTTGCGCGGCCTGCATTTGGAGCCCGGATCGCAGGGCTATCTCGTTTCGGACCCGCCGGCCGTTTTTCTTTTGAAGGAAACCTATAATACGCTCGCGTTCCTAAAAGACGTCCTCGAAGACCCGAATCACACGTTTCGCATCGCTTACGACGCCGCGGCTTTCGCGAATCTGTCTCCGGACGGCGTTGATACGGTCGGTCTTTTCGACCGTGGGCGTCCCGGTCAGGTCAATATCCGCGAAGAGTGGCGCGATCCGAGGGATCCAGGCCGTACCCTCGATCTCGAGACTTACGCGCAGGTTTGCTCTGCGACTCCGGCTCCGACCGCTTGCCGCACGCATTCGCGCGAGGACATGATCGGGCTCTATACGAAAAATCTCGTGCACGAAATGGCGCACCACCGCCTGCACGAGATCAATTACGCCGATATCGCCGTGCCGGCTCCACCTTATCGCAGCGCCGAAGTCCGGGAATCATTTACGTCGGAGCTTTTTTCGTACGGGGTTGAGTCGATTTTCGGGCTTTTGAAACCCAATCTTTTGGAGCCGGTGCCGGCAAACGACATGGAGAGGGCGATTCTGCCTTTTTTCAACAAGATCCGGACTCAGCTTCAGACGTTTTCGCGCGGGGAGAGCGACGTGGCGAGCGAACGGCGTCAGCTGGCGTCGCAGTTTTTGGCTGATTTCAATCCGTCCTATGAGTGGTACCGGCCGGGCACGGATCCTTTTCCGGCGCTACGCATGCTGACGGAAGCCTTCGATCAAAAGGGGATGTTGTTGGAAACGCTGTTGCTCAACCGCGAAGGCGCGCAGGTTTACACGCGGACCGACACGGATTGGCAGACTCCAGGAGCGTTCGAGACGGTTTCCGACGCCTGCGGAAAAGATTCCATCGGCCGTTTGGTCTGTGCGCGCGTCGCGACGCATTGTTACGGGCCTACGGAAAATTCGCGGTGCGTGGACCGGACGAGTTTCGGCTTGAATATCCTGTACCGTTACGAAGGCCCGCCGCCGTCCGTGAATCTCCCGCAGAAGAAAATTTTCTTTCCGATCCCTCCGGCGCTTCTGGGGTTTTCAGCGCCGGCCGACTCGCGGGCCTTAAGCGTCTTGCCTTATCCTTACCATTTGGGTGCGGTCGATGCGGAGACGGGCGAGCCTCCGAGCTTAGCCGACGTGGCCGAACGTGTGCGCCAAGACCAGACCGTCCGTCCTTCGCCACCCGAAGCCCCCCGGCCGCTTGCGGAAGCGCAACGGGAGTCATGCCGTCCCCCGGAAGGTCGGTCGGGTTCCTGCGTGGAGCCGATCCGCGATCGCGGCGGATGTAATTATTCCAATTACCGGACCGAGTACGACGACCAGGGCCAGGTCGTGGGTTTTTACCGGACGGATTGTTTCGCTTCCGAAGGCGACGGGCATTGCGTCTGCTCAAGCCCCGCTTTTTACGGCGCGCCCGCCTACGAGACAACGGAGGAGGGGCATCCCGAAACGCGCATCGAAATCGAAGGGGGAGGGGATTTGTGCCGTAACGACGCGGGAGGTTTTTCCGCGTGCGACACGCCCTGACGATGATTTTATGAAGCGATTTTTCTTAATCTTAATCGTATCTTTTTTCGTGTCCAGTGCGGCCCTCGCTTGCACCACGGATGAGGACTGTGGCGAGTTTTCGAACTGCGACTATCGTCCCGATCAGGGGTCGGCGTCCTTGTGCCGCCCCGCGCCGGTGTCGGGCGCTTGCGCGTTCGATCACCGATGGCTTTGCGGTCGCGCGGCTTCGGGGACTTCATATTGGTGCGATGCCGGCGGCGTTTGCCGGGCCCAAGGAGGCGCTTGCGATCCGAACGCGCCGGACTCCTGCGGTCTGAACCAATGGTGCGATCCGGGCTCTCACGTTTGTCGCGCGCGCAGCACGGAGATTGGCGCCGCATGCGATCCTTTAAACTCCGATTCCTGCGCTTTGAACTTATGGTGCGCCGCCGGTTCGCGGTCGTGCCAAAAGCGCGGGGCTTTAGGGGAAATTTGCGAAGGCGCGAACCTTGATTCGTGCCAGGCTGATCTCTGGTGCGGATCGGGACGTTGCCAAAAGCCGGGGCAGAGCGGTCAAGCATGCGTAGCGTCGATTCCGTATTCCTGCGGTTGGGGTTTGGTGTGCGCGAAC
>JBPOJN010000008.1:0-17202 GCA_052033505.1 Myxococcota bacterium
ATCTTGCAGACTGCCGAAAAAAACGCCTTCCGGGAGTTTTTCAAGATGCGAAAAATGAGGCGAAAAAAAACCGTTCACGAAAACGACTTTAAGGTCGTCGGGGCCGACAAAAGAACTGCGCTCCAAAAAGTCCGTTTGCAACTGGCCTCCCAATTCCTGGGATTTGAGTTGAGGCTTCGGGGCTTGAAACGGCGTTTTGACCAATGCGTCCAGGCTCGTGTATTTCCAGTCCTCGAGTTCGGTCGACGGAAAACCCTGGTCCGTAAAACGGCGCATGCTGCGCTGACGGACGTCTAACATCCAGGGCGGGAGGTGGTCGGAACTCATACTCCCACTCCCTGCTCGATCCAGGAATAGCCTTTTTCCTCGAGACGGAGCGCGAGCGACTTGTCACCGGAAGTCACGATGCGACCTTCATGCAGGACGTGCACGAAGTCAGGGACGATTTCATCCAATAATCTTTGATAATGCGTCACCAACAAAATCGCACGGTCGGCACCGCGCAAGGCGTTCACGCCCTTGGAGACGATCTTCAGGGCGTCGATGTCGAGGCCGGAATCGATTTCATCTAAGATCGCAAGCTTCGGATCCAAGACGGCCATCTGCAAAATTTCGTTCCGCTTTTTTTCGCCGCCGGAAAAACCTTCGTTCACCGAACGGCTCAAGAATTCCTCTTCTATCCCTAAGAACCTCATCTTCTCTTTGATCAACGTCAAAAACTCCATCGCGTCGACTTCTTCCAAACCTTTGGCTTTGCGCATGGCGTTCAAAGCAGTCTTAAGGAAGTACGCGTTACCCACGCCGGGAATTTCCAGGGGATATTGAAACCCTAAAAAGACGCCTTCTCTCGCGCGCGCCTCCGGAGCGAGGGCCAAAAGATCGTGTCCCAGGTAACGCACTTCACCCTTCGTCACTTCGTAATTCTCGCGGCCCGCCAGGACTTGAGCGAGCGTGCTCTTGCCCGAGCCGTTGGGGCCCATGATGGCATGCACTTCGCCCGCGCGGACCGTGAGGTCGATGCCGCGCAGGATTTCCTGGCCGCCGACCGTAGCATGTAAATTTCTGATTTCGAGTAACGGCGTTGTCATAATTATCCGACCGACCCTTCTAAACTAACTCCCAATAATTTCTGCGCTTCCACGGCGAATTCCATCGGAAGCTCTTTCAAGACTTGTTTGCAAAACCCATTCACGATCATCGAGACCGCGTCTTCGGCGGAAAGCCCGCGTTGTTTGCAATAAAACAACTGATCTTCGCCGATCTTCGAGGTCGACGCTTCGTGCTCGAGCTGCGCGGAGCTATTTTTGACTTCGATGTAAGGAAACGTATGCGCGCCGCAGAGATCGCCCATCAGCAGCGAATCGCACTGCGAGTAATTGCGCGCGCCTTCCGCGCCTTTTTGAATCTTCACGAGGCCGCGATACGTGTTCTGTCCGTGGCCCGCCGAAATACCCTTCGAGACGATCGTGCTCTTGGTGTTCTTGCCGATGTGAATCATCTTCGTGCCCGTATCGGCCTGCTGGTAGTTATTCGCGACGGCGACGGAATAAAATTCACCGACGGAATTGTCCCCTTGCAAGATGCAGCTCGGATATTTCCACGTGATCGCGGAACCCGTCTCGACCTGGGTCCAGGAAATCTTCGAATTCTTGCCCGCGCATTTCCCGCGCTTGGTCACGAAATTATAAATACCGCCCTTGCCGTCTTTATCGCCCGGGTACCAGTTCTGCACGGTCGAATACTTGATCTGGGCGTTATCCAACGCGATGAGTTCGACCACCGCCGCGTGCAATTGATTTTCGTCGCGCATCGGCGCGGTGCAACCTTCGAGATAACTCACGTACGAGCCTTCATCGGCGATGATCAAAGTCCTCTCAAACTGGCCCGTATTGGAGGCATTGATGCGGAAATACGTGGACAACTCCATGGGGCAGCGCACGCCCTTCGGGATGTAGACGAACGATCCGTCGGTGAAGACCGCCGAATTTAAAGCTCCGAAGAAATTGTCGGTGGTGGGGACGACCGTACCCAAGTATTTTTTGATCAATTCCGGATGCTCGCGTACCGCTTCGGAGAACGAACAAAAAATCATGCCCATCTCCGAAAGCTTGCCCTTAAAGCTCGTCGCCACGGACACGCTGTCGAAGACCGCGTCGACCGCAACCCCCGAAAGCCTCTCCTGCTCAGCCAGCGAAATCCCCAGCTTATCGAACGTCGCGCGTAATTCCGGATCGACTTCATTCAGCGATTTCGGCCCGTCTTTTTTCTGCTTCGGCGCGGAGTAGTAGACGATGTCTTGGTAATTGATCTTCGGATAATGCACGTTCTGCCACGTCGGCTCTTTCATCGTGAGCCAATGACGGTAAGCCTTCAGCCGCCATTCCAGCATGAACTCCGGCTCTTCTTTTTTCGCCGAGATCAAACGAATCACGTCTTCGCTCAAACCCGGCGGAACGCTGTCCGTTTCGATCGAAGTGACGAAGCCGTACTTGTACTCACTGGTGACAACGTCATCGAGAACTTGAGCGGAACTAGACATAAGATTTCTCCCCTCGCCCCATGAGGTCCGTGATTTTCATCTGGACCAAGAGGTCGTGGATTTTAGAGTTCAACTCATAAACCGGATCTTTGATGTGGCATCCGTCCCATTGGGGACATGTGATTTTCTCTTCCTTCAAGCACTCCGCGACTGCGATGCGTCCGTCGAAAACTTCGACAACGTCGGCGACCGAAACGTCCTGCGGCCGCAGAGCCAAGACATAACCGCCCTTGGTGCCGTGAACCGCCTTGATCATGCCCTTGGCCGCGAGCCTCTGCATGATTTTGGCGAGCAACGGATACGGGATACGCGTCGCCTCCGCGATCTCCCGAGCGCTGGCCACCGCTTCGCCGACGGCCGCTTTTTTACGCGCCATATACTCAACGGCGATGAGGGCGTATTCCGTCTTTCGGTTAAAATGAATCATAAACCCAAACAATTAAGATACTTTCGATCCGCGTCATAGCTTCTTTTGGCAATTAATAGGGCAACCAAAACAGGAAGTTACGCTCGTACCCGGCACGGAAAGCTCGAATATCAGACTAGGAAAGTCTTACATGGGTGTCAAGAGAGAGGTTTAGACCTCGAGAGGTAACGGACTGCGAATGCCCACGGAAAATCAAACGACCTAAGAGCACTCCCAAAAACCAAATCTGCAGCCTCTGAAGGATCGCAGAGAGCGTAAGTCCATCTCAGAGAAATAATCGGCTCTACTCTAAAAGGGTTGCGGCAAAAAAGGTCGTTTAAAGCCTAAACCAAACCCTACAAAAACAACCAGCCCCGCTTTCATAGAAAGCGGGGCTGGTTTCTGGATGCATTTTTTAAGATCTAAAACTCTACGGCACGCAGCCACCGGCCGTTTCAAACATCAGGTATTGAAGCACTCTTTCCTGCGGCCAGAACCCGGTCGTGGGGCAGCTGTGCGAGCTGTGATAAGAGCTGTAGAGCACGCAGCCGTCACCGATGATTTTCGACGCAGTCAAGGGACGCAAGATGTCGTCTTGAGCGACGAAGCTTTCATCGAGGAAATCCACCGGGCCTTGAATCCAAACAAACGTATCCGAGCCCGTATGCTTTTGCTGCATAACGCCCCAGCCGGGTAAGAAATCGCCGATGCGGATCGTGTCTGCGGACGCGTCCAGCAGAGACGTGGTATTTCCATTCACAGTCGTCTCACAATCGTCCCCGGGAGACGACGCCGTGTCGATCGTGTTCGAAGAACGGCCTTCGAGCCAGGCGCTCATCGTGACATCCATGACAGTCGCGTCGGAGACAATGCCGCTCGTACCCGCCTGAGCCACATCGGCGTTTTCCGCCACTTCGGGATCGCTGCCACCGCCTTCGAAATCCATGAATTCGGGAATGGACTGCTCGACGAAGTCATAAGCCAGGTCGGTCACGTACAAACGCCCGCCGCCTTCGACGTAAGACCGAATACGCGCGGCCAAATCCGTGCTGACGTTCTTGATCGTCAATCCCGCAAATCCGGAGCCGGCGGCATGATAGGCTTCGTGCGCGGCGGCCTTACCGTCTTTGGTGATCAAAGCCTGCAAGGTCAGTGCGGCTTCAGGATCTTCGTTCGCGCCGCAATTGATGAAAATGATGTCATAGGCCTGCATGGCCGATAACGACGCGAAGAGCGTGGACGCTTCGGGATAGGTGCTGTCCAGCGAGCCGTCACCGTCATAGAGATCAAAACTTTCCGAACCCAAGACCAAACGCCCGTCTTCGGTATCTCCGAATCCGAGCTTCGCAAGCACGTTTTGAATCTCATCGAAGCTTCCGGTCACGACCGCGATATTCGCGGTGCTACCAGCCGTCGTCGACCCGGTGATGTTCGCATGGCATGCGGACGGATTCCCCGCGCAGTCCAGCGTCGCCGACCCGCAGAAGCTGCCTTATATTTTTGAAGGCAAAAACAAGTTTCGCATTTTGTGTCGGCGGGAATAAAAAATCAAACAAAGATCCTGGAAAAGCCTATTAAAATCGAGATGTTCCACTTCAGAACACAACGGCCGTTATCGCCTCCAAAAACTTCCGGTTCTCTTCCGGCGTGCCGACCGTTACGCGCAAGGCGTTCGGCAAACGTTTGCCGCTGACGTTGCGGACGAGGACGCCCTGGCGGGTCAGGCTTTCATAAAGAGACGCGGCTTTCGGGGATTGAAAAAGGATGTAATTCGCCTGCGACGGATAAACGCTTAAATCCGGTAACCTTTGCAGGGCGGCGAAAAGTTTTTCACGTTCGGAAACCACGTCCGCGACGACTTGGGCGACGTAACCATCGTTCTCTAGAATTACTTCACCGACGATCTGCGACAGAATGCCAACACTGAAGGGCAACAACACTTTTTGAATTTCGCGCGCGATCGAGGGATGCGCGAGCAAGTATCCCAATCGGACGCCTCCCAAGGAAAACGCCTTCGAAAGCGTACGCAGCAGGATCAAGTTCTCGAAACGTTTCAAATGCGGCGTCATCGTGAATCCCGAAAAGGGATAATAGGCCTCATCGATCACAACTAGGCACGAAGATTTCGCGGCGGACTCACAGATCTTCACGAGATCCGCTTCCGGGAAAAGATTCGCGGTGGGGGCGTTGGGGTTCGGCAAGAAAATCACCTGTGGCTTCGCTTTGCGGATTTGCATGAGGATGTTTTGCGTCGGCAAAGCGAAATCTTTTCCGAGTGGCATCGCGATCACGCGGTTTTCCAGCAAGTCCCCTTCCATTTCGTAGAGCGAAAACGTCGGAGCGATCGTCAGAATTTTCCCCCGGACCGACGACGCGAGTAAGATCGCTTGGATTAGGATGTTCGAACCTCCCGTGACCAAGACCCCTTCCATGTCCCAATTTTCCCGCTGGGCGATCTTCTGGCGTAAGGAATCGCAAAACGGCGAAGGATACCGCCGCCATTCGGCTTTCGCTAGACGCTCCAAAACTTTTGATTTCAACTCCGGCGGCAGATCGCGCGGGGATTCGTTTTGATTAAGCTTGATCGCGGTGACGGGACGATCGAGGTGATAGCCTTTTTGTTTCAAGACCGCTTTGCGGATCAGACGACGTTTGGACATGACCGGCACTTAACGGATCCGTCAGACGGCATCAACGCCATTCTCAAAAGATCTCACCGTTTTTGGCTTTTGATTTTATTGAGAACCTTGCTCTCCCCGGCTTTCATCAGAGGATCCTCGAGGCTGATTTTCTTTCCGTGGGTTGTCCCTCCCTGAAAGAGATTCGTGCCGGTCCTTATGAAAAGGGTATATTTCGCGCTGGATACGGTTCCAGCCGCGGGCGTGAAGTTCACGAAAGGCGTTTGAGGACCTTGATTGCCGTCGGTCGGCTCGGGACCAAGACGGATACCCTGGGCGCAAGCGGCCTGGAGGAAGACGAAAACGACGATCGGCAGAAAACGTTTCATAAAATCATTCCACCAACATAAAGCGGCGCGTGCGGCCGCCGGGGTTGAAGGTCGTCAACTGAGCATATTGACTGTAAGTATCCAGCGCACTGCCGTCGGATTTGACGACACGGAAACAATAGGCCGTTCCCGCCGCAGCGGAATTGTCTACCAACGCAAAATCCCACATTCCGTCCTGACCCGCGGAAATCAGAGTCGAGTTCGTAAAATTATTTCCTTCCTCGTAACTTTGAGAGGCGACGGTGTCGGCGTTGTGCGTAGGATCATTCGCGTTCGTCGTGAGGGAAATGCCGTCAGTCGCCGTGGTATTGTCATAATACCGGATCGCTCCCGAACCGGCCGCAACGTCGCCATAAGTCACGGAAGAGCAAGTCGACCCTGGACCGTACTGGAGCTTGAAATTCTTACCGCCTATCGCCAAGTCATTTGCCTCCATATGAAGGAGCATTCTTAAACGAAAAGCCGTTCCCTGCGCGGGAGAAGTCATTGTCGTATTGGCGGCTGCCAAAGCGGCGCCGACGTCGATGACGGCGGAAGCCAGACTGCCGTCGGAAATTTTTCGCTTTTCGACACGCCAATCGGGAGACGTGTCATAGCCTATCAAATAGATATGATTGGAATCGATGGTGATGGCATAAGCGATTTCCGTCGTCGAAATCCCAGAAATGATACCATCCGAATCAAAAGCGGTTTCCAGACTTCCATCGCTCAACTTCCGCTTTTCCGTATGAAACTCTGCGGCACCTTCACGCCCCGTCACGTACATGTAAGTGGAATCGATCGCGAGGGCCCAAGCGTAATTTCCCGCCGAAGTAAAAATCTTACCGTCCCCATCAAAAGCGGTGACGAGAGCGCCATCATTCAAGTTTCTCTTTTCTATCTGCCATTCACCGCTGTCGTCGCGGCCGGCTACATACATGTAGGTGGAATCGATTGCGATGGTATAGGCCGCTCCGCTGTTCGCATCCGAAGTGATGATACCGTCGGTATCGAAGGCGGTGACCAAGTTTCCATTACTGAGATTTCTTTTCTCGATACGCCAGCCCGTGGTGTCATCACCGACCACGTACATATAGGTAGAGTCGATGGCGATGCCATAAGCGCCGATACTCCCTGCATCCCCCGTCACAATGCCGCTCGTACCAAAACTCGCGTCTAAAGCGCCCGTGGAGAGCATCCTTTTTTCGATCCGCCAATCGGCCCCGTCTTCAGAAGCTAAATACATATAGGTCGAATCGATTGCGATCCCCATCCAGATCCCGGCGATGGTCGGAGCTTCGGTAATGACGCCGCTGGAACCGAAGCCTGCATCTAAAGCTCCGGTGCTCAGGAGTCTCTTCTCGATGCGGAAATGAGAGCTGTCATCGGTACCGATCACGTACATATAAGTGGAATCGACCGCGATCGCATACGCTTCATAACTCGATCCGGCGCCTGTAACGACACCGCTGGAACCGAAACCGGTGTCGACGGCCCCCGTGGTTAAAAGACGTTTTTCGATGCGCCAATCGACGCTCGTATCCTCGCCGACGATATAGAGATAGTTTGAATCTCTCGCGACTCCCAGGGCGTATGTGCTTGGATTGGAAGCCGTAACCACACCATTGGTCCCGAAGCCACCAGCACTATCTTGATTCGTAAACCATCGATAAGCCGACTGGGTCATGACGGGCGTAGTATCGATGACGATGGCTTTATTGGCTCCCAGCGAATTCGCAGCGCCGGGGGACGCAAGCGTACGGGTGCAGTTGGTGGCGGCATTTCTGATGGTACCGCCGTTCAAGGTGAGGGACGTCGTCCCGACGTAGTCCAAATCGGAGCTCGCATCTCCGGCAGTAATCACGTAATTGAACGTCAAGACCGCAGTACCGCTGCCACTGGAGTAATTCGCTTGCCGGTCGGTCGTCCCCGTCTCCAACTGCAATTGCGGCGTTCCCGTCACCGTCACAGCGATATTGAAGGTCACTGTCACGGCGATAGTCCCGGTGGAATACGTACCGTCAGCCGTCGAGGCGCTGACAGAAGTAACGTTGCAGGCCGCGGCGAAAAGGTTTCTCGCAGGAAAGACCAGTAACGCGGTCGCGAACATCATCTTCAAAAGCAATCTCATTGCGCATCCTCGGTGTAGGCGATGCAGATCATCGTCCAGGTCGCGCTCGCCGGGGACGGCGTGTTCGTGATGTCAAAGCGCATGGCTTCGTTCGCGACGAAGGTCGCCGTACCGCCGCTGACGTTCGTATATCCCGGGGTCGAATCGCAAGTATCCCAGGCGGTGGAAACTGCCGTGCCGCCGCCGTCTTCGACCTGATAGGTCGGAGCCGTACCGCCGCCGAAAGACGCCGAATAACATGACGTCTGGGTTACGGTCGCGGCCTTCGGAAAAATGAACATCGGCACGTCGTCGTCGGTCGCGGCCGCATTTTCGATGTTGATACACTTGACCTGACGGTAAGGGATTACGCGTTTAGCCGCTCCGTAATACACCAACTGATCGTCCGTCGTATCCACGGCGATTTCTCCGGCAGCATCCACCGTCGGCGCGGAACCATTGGGCACGGCCAAGCTTCCGCTGCCGCTGAAGGTATGAGCTCCGGTCCAAGAAGGGCTGAAAGATTGATCGACCGCGACGTCATTCGCATTGGAGGTAATACCCGTTCCTGCACCTACAGCGAGCGTCGGCGTCGAACCTTCGGTGGAGACGTCGCCTGTGAGACCATTTCCAGCCGTGATCGTCGCGACGTAATTTCCGGTCGTGTCGGTACCGAGGGCTACTGAGTCCGCCTGGATCGTAAACGCGCCGGCATTCGAAATATCGACGTCGCCTGAAGGATTCACGGACGTCGCGACGTTGGAATCGTTGCCGACCAAGATATTACCGTCGGCCAAAGCGGCGAGCTTACTGTAAGCGATGGCGGCTGAAGCACTGATGTCGATATTCGCAATATCTCCGTCCTTGATCGCGGTCGTGGTGATTTTATCTGTTCCGATCGTGGGATTCGGATACGTACCTGTCAAATCCCCACCGGCATTGCCCCCGGGGGTGACTCCCGTAATCAGCGTATTGCTTGCGGCGGTTAACCGGCCTTGTTGATCTACGGTAAACGCCCCAACGTGGGTTGCATCTCCGTACGAGGCAGGTGTCACCGCAGTATCCGCTAGATTTAATGTGACGCCACCCGACGCGCCGCCGCCCGAAAGCCCCGTGCCCGCCGTCACTCCCGTGATGTCGCCGCCGGTCGGAGAGGACCAACTGAGAGCCCCCGAACCATCGGTAGTCAGGACTTGGCCGTTGGCGCCGTCATCGACGGGCAGCGTGAGCGTGTAGTTGGCGGAAATGTCAGGAACCTGGATCAAGGCCGTATGGCTCTGATCAACGCCGTCGACCAAGGTCAACGCATTCGCACGCAACGTCGTAAACGTACCTGCCGCCGGCGTCGTGCCGCCGATGATAGAATTATCGACCGTCCCTCCGCTGATCGTGAGATCGTCGTTGATTTGGGCGTCGGTCAAAGCCGCCGTGTTGCTGACGTCGGCGGCTACGATCGTACCGTCGGTAATTTCACTCGAGTCGATGGAAGCTCCCAGTTTCGAGACGTTCACCGAGAGAGCGGCATCATTCACCGACCCTCCGGCGCCGACCGTGATCGTGTCCGACACTTGCGCATCGGTAAACGTCCCCGAAGTAATATCGGAAGCCGCATGCGTATGCACGGCCGCGGCGGCACCCACATCACCGGGTACGGCTCCCGCCTTGCTGATCTTCGTCCAAGCGATGGCGGCAGTGGCATTAATATCGGCATTAACAATGGCTCCGTCGGTGATTTCGGAAGAATCGATCGAAGAACCGAGTAAAGAGACGTTCGCCGAGAGTCTCGCATCATCCAGAGTACCGCTGGCGATATTAGAAGCGTTCAAATTAGTGATATTCGGCCCATCGGCCGTCAGCGTCACAGCGCCGGAAGCACCGCCTCCGGTGAGCCCTGCCCCCGCCGTGACCGACGTGATGTCGCCCGTAACCGGTGTCGACCAGCTCAAAACACCCGATCCATTCGTCGTCAGAACCTGGCCCGCACCTCCCTCATCCACGGGCAATGTCAGCGTGTAGTCGCCCGCGATGTCAGGCAATTGGATCGTAGCAACATTTCCCTGATCGACCGGATCCATAAAACTCAAAGAGGTCTCGATCTGCAAGGTCGTAAACTTGCCCTCAGCGGGCGTGATCCCGCCGATCACGGTGTCATTGATCGCACCGTCATCGATCGTAAGATTGTTAACGACTTGGGTGTCGGTGATGGCTGCCGTATTACTGATGTCATCCGTGGTGATCGTGCCATCGGTGATTTCACTGGAGTCGATAGAAGCTCCCAACTTCGAGACGTTCGCGGAAAGCGCTGCATCATTCACCGACCCCGCGGCACCCACCGTGATCGTGTCGGAGACCTGGGCATCCGTAAAACTTCCAGAAGTAATATCGGAAGCGGCATGCGTGTGCGACGCGGCGGCGGCACCCACGTCTGAAGCCGTGGCACCCGTCTTGTCGATCTTCGTCCACGCGATCGCGGCCGTCGCATTTACATCGGCATTCACGATCGATCCATCGGTGATTTCCGAAGAATCAATCGCAGAGCCTAATAAAGACACGTTCGCCGAGAGACGCGCGTCATTTAAAGTTCCGCTCGCAACATTCGAAGCGTTGAGATCGGTAATATTCGGCCCGTCCGCGGTCAGCGTTACGTCTCCCGAAACCCCTCCACCCGTGAGTCCTGCGCCGGCCGTCACTCCCGTGATATCACCCACGCCTCCCGGAGAAGACCAAGACAACACGCCAGAGCCATTCGTTGTCAAAAGTTGCCCCGAAGTCCCGTCGTCGACTGGCAGAGTTAACGTATAGTCTGCGGCAATATCCGGAACTTGAATCGTAACGGTATTGCTTTGGTCGGCGCTGTCGACCAAGGTCAAACCGTCAGCCTGCAAGGCCGTAAACGTACCTGCCGCCGGCGTCGTGCCACCGATGATAGAATTATCGACCGTCCCTCCGCTGATCGTGAGATCGTTATCGACTTCGGCATTCGAAACGACGGAACCGCCAGCGACCAAGTCGGAAGCCGTTAATGTGTCGGAAACTTGGGCATCCGTAATACCAGCCGTACCGCTGATATCGGTCGTCGTGATCGCGCCGTCGGTGATTTCAGCCGAATCGATAGAGGATCCCAGCAAGGAGACGTTGGCCGAAAGGCGCGCGTCATTCACGGTGCCGGTGGCGATGTTCGATGCGTTTAAATTCGTAATGTTCGGACCGTCCGCGGCCAGGCTTACGTCGCCTGAAGCCCCACCGCCGCTTAAACCCGCTCCCGCCGTCACTCCCGTGATATCACCGCCTCCACCGGCCGAAGGAGACGTCCACGACAGAATGCCCGAACCATCCGTCGTCAACATCTGGCCCGAGGTTCCGTCATCCACGGGAAACAGAAGCGTATAATTCGCCGCCAAATCGGGAGCCTGAATCGTAACCACATGGCTTTGATTGACACTGTCCAACAAAGACAATCCCACATTCGCACGTAAACTCGTAAACGTACCAGAAGCCGGCGTCGTGCCTCCGATGGCGGAATTATCGATCGGCGTTCCCGTAATCACTCCCCCGCTGATCGTCAGATCATTATTGATCTGAGCATCCGTCAGAGCCGCCGTGCCGCTGATATCGGCCGCCGTGATGGTGCCGTCCGTGATTTCGCTGGAATCGATGGAAGCTCCCAGTTTCGAAACGTTCGCCGACAGAGCGGAGTCATTCACCGATCCGGACGCGCCGACGGTGATTGTATCGGACACCTGTGCATCGGTGAAACTTCCGGATGTGATATCGGAGGCCGCGTGCGCATGCGAGGCAGCTGCAGCCCCAACATCGGAAGCGGTGGCTCCGGTTTTATTGATCTTCGTCCATGCGATCGCCGCACCGGCATTGATATCGACGTTCGTGATCTCGCCGTCTAAAATCGCCGCCGAAGTCACCTTACCCGTACCGATCGTGGGATTGGGATAAGTGCCCGTCAAATCACCACCGGCCGATCCACCGGGCGCGACACCGGAAACCGTGGTATTACCCGCCGCCGTGAGACGGCCTTGGGCATCGACCGTAAATGTCCCGACCTGCGTCGCACTCCCATAACTCCCGGGCGTGACTGCTGTGTTCGCAAGGGTCAGAGTCACGTCACCCGAAGTTCCGCCGCCGCTCAACCCCGTACCGGCCGCGACACCTGTAACATCCCCGCTTCCCGCCGGAGACGTCCAAGACAGGATTTTCGAACCATCCGTCGTCAACACCTGTCCGGAAGTGCCGTCGTCGGCGGGCAAGGTCCAAACCACATTCGCCGGCACCGTATCCGGGGCCTTCCAGCCCACATATTCACCGCCGGTTAAATCCTGAAAGCGCATCTCCGACGTTTCGCCGGGATTCACTCCGAAGGCTTGCAAGACCAATCCATCTGCAGTTGTGGGGTCGATCAACAGGTTCGTGAACGTACCTGCCGCCGGCGTCGTGGCGCCGATCACGGAATTGTTGATCGTGCCGCCGCTCACCGTCAGTTCATTCACCGTTACGGACGAAAAATTCTGAGTGGAATTGATGGAAATGACGCCGTTACTGTTCGTAAAGCCAGAGCCAACGCCCTCGTCGGACAACTTCAAAGCGACCGAGGCTGTATCGGCGTGTCCGGCCTCTTCCGCAAAATCCGATTTCAACGCATAGGGCACGGCCGACAATTCAATACGAGGACTGAAGTCCTCTCCGTCGCAATTCAGCCCCAAAAAAATTCGGCTGGGGAGCGTTTTAGAAACCGGAAAATCGTCTCCCCCTAACAACAGGCTAAACAAGCCCTCTTCGACGTCAACGGTGTCGGCATGCTGCCAGAAGGCATCACCACCTTCGACCGTTTCGTAAAAACCGAATTGACAAGTTACCGCCCCTGTCACCGGCCCGTCTTCCGTGACCAGATAGCCTTGAAGACTGATGGATTGGGAGTTCGACCAAAGAGGATGCGCCCAGAAAAGCGAAAACAGGCTTGAAAAAAAGAATGCGACCCAGAAGCAGCAATTTTTCATAAAAAGCTGTACCCCGCAGCTTAGGTAAGAAAATCGCCTGGTAGTTTTCATATCGAGACAATAAATATACTTTATATCTCAATAAGTTGCATAAGCAAAACCCGTGATTTTTATCAATTTAATCAAATAAATAACTAAAGTTTTTAAAACATAATAATATCAACCTATTGTATTTATAAATATCAAGAGAATCGTTTTTAACCTGAAAACTCCCTCCTTTCTATCGACCTAAAAACCCGCCTAACACTCCACAAGCCGACCCCATTCCCTCTTAAGCATGTGAAATGCCTTGACAGTCGAGGGCACTCTCCCTAAGTTGCGCCGCTCTTTCTCTTAAGAAATTGGAATCTTTATGCAAAAAAGCACTCTCGCCACGGAACAAACGACCGAACGCCGTTGGGTCATCGTCGATTTAGACGGCAAAGTCTTAGGACGCGCCGCGACGCGCATCGCCGATCTCCTGCGCGGACGCGCCAATGTGCGCTATACGCCTCACGTCGATACAGGCGATTTCGTGGTCGCGATCAACGCCTCCAAGATGCGCCTCACGGGCAAAAAACTGGAAGACAAGATTTACTACAGGCACACGGGTTTCCGCGGCGGCATCAAGCAAATCACCGCCGGCCAGCTCATGGACAAAGACCCGACGGCCGTCATCATCAAAGCGGTCAAAGGCATGCTGCCGAAGAATAAAATGCAGGACCATTTGCTGAAAAAGCTGAAAGTCTACGCCACGGCGGAACATCCCCACACGGCGCAACAGCCCAAAACTCTCGCTCTCTAGCGCTTACTTTTAAGGAACTTAAATTATGACCGCAGCCAAAGCCGCCCCTAAAAAAATTCCGACCATCGGCAAACGCAAGACCTCGATCGCGCGCATTTACATGAAACCCGGTCAAGGCACGATCCAGGTCAATGACCGCGCGTTCCCGGATTATTTCGGACGCGAGGCGCATCGTTACTTGGTCATGCAGCCTTTGGACGTGACGGGTACGACCGGTCAGTACGACGTTGAAGCCTCGATTTTCGGCGGCGGTCCCGCCGGCCAGGCCGACGCGCTCAAATACGCGATCGCCAAGTCACTGCTGCGCGCCAACCCCGAGTTCCGCAAATCTCTCAAGAACGCCGGTCTCCTGACCCGCGATTCGCGTATCGTCGAACGTAAGAAATACGGCCGGCGCGGTGCGCGTCGTCGTTCTCAATACAGCAAGCGTTAAACCACGGTTGAGCATAAAGCTCCATCTGCGGCGTTGGATGGCTCGTCCGTTCCTCGACGTACAGGAAGTACGCCTGCGTCACGCCCTCACCATCCGCCTTGCATCTGGACCTTTCTCCTCAACCTCATTATAAGAGATTTTCCTTATGAAAAAATTACGCGTTGGGATCATTGGAGCCACTGGCTATACGGGTATGGAGTTGCTGCGCCTTCTGTTGCGCCATCCTCAGGTCGAAATCACGTTGGCCACCTCCGAGAAACAGGCCGGGAAAAAAGTTTCGGACGCGTTTCCGTTTTTGATCGATGAAACGGACCTAGTTTTGACCGAAGCTCAAGACGAAGAGGTCATCAAACATTGCGACATGGCTTTCTCATGCCTCCCTCACGGCAAGGCGATGACTCATGTTGCGGCTTGGAGAAAAGCGGGGCTTAAAGTCGTCGATCTTTCGGCGGATTTTCGTCTGGCGTCCGAAGAGGATTATAAAATTTGGTATGGGGCTCATACCGAAACTCAACTTCTGAAAGAAGCCATATACGGCCTTCCGGAATTGAACCGTGAGAAAATCAAAAAGGCGTCCCTCGTGGCGAATCCCGGATGCTATCCGACGGGCGCGATTTTAAGCCTCACGCCTTTGCTCACGAAAAAAATGATCGACCCCACTTCGATCATTATCGACTCCAAATCCGGCGTCTCCGGCGCAGGCCGAAGCGCGAGCGTCGACTCGCTCTTTAGCGAAGTAAACGACTCCGTACACGCCTATAAAGTCGGCACGCACCGCCATACCGGCGAGATCGAGCAGGCCCTCGCTTGGGCCACCGGCGGCAAAGTCACGATCTCGTTCACGCCACATTTGATGCCTATGGACAGAGGCATTCTCACGACCATTTACGCGAGGGCGACCTCCAAGAAAAGCACGCCTGAACTTTTAAAAACTTTAAAAGACTCTTATGCCGACGAACGCTTCGTCAAAATCCTGCCCGAAGGAAAACTGCCAAAAACCAAAGACACCAGAGGCACGAACCTCTGCCTGATCGGCGGCCTTTATGATCCGCGCACGGACCGTTACGTAGTCATCGCCGCGATCGACAACTTGCTCAAAGGAGCGTCTTCACAGGCGGTGCAGAATATGAATTTGATGTCGGGCTTCGAAGAAGCGACGGGGATTGCCCACCTGCCGCTGGTTCCCTAGTTTTTCTTCCGGAAATAATCCACAAGACAGGATACCAAGTCCGGCATCGCGGGTTTTGAGGACTGAACGATTTTTCGAAACCCTTCTTTTCGTGCGGTCTCCGCCGTCATCGGCCCGATCACGAAAGCTGGAGTCCGCAAAAGAAGGCTCTTCAACGATCTTCGTTCCTTTTCCGCCACTAAACGAGTGAAGTTTTCGACCGTCAACGAGCTGGCGAAGGTTAAGGCGTCTATTTTTTCCCGGCTTAATAGTGGATGATTCCCCTTCGCAGGGACGAGAGAACGGTAAACATCGACTTGATCGACGAAAGCACCTGCTGCCCTCAAGCCTTCGACTAATGTTTCTTTGCCTTCCCTGCCTCTCGGGAACAGAATGCGGCGACCATTCATTTTTCTTCGCAGCAAAAGGCGCAAAAGAGCTTCGGCATGGGATGGGGAGGCTAGGATCTGGGGCCGAAAACCGAATAGCTTCAGGGCGCTGGCCGTCGCAGAGCCTACCACCGAAATCTTTAAGTTTTGAGGAAGCCGCAGGATTCCATGTTTTTTTTGAAATCTTCCAAAGAAGAAGCGCACGGCATTGGCGCTCGTAAAAAT
This sequence comes from Myxococcota bacterium, assembly GCA_052033505.1. Taxonomy (GTDB): domain Bacteria; phylum UBA10199; class UBA10199; order JACPAL01; genus JBPOJN01. The sequence goes on from JBPOJN010000008.1 coordinate 16,050, forward strand.
CAAATCGTCATAATCCTTCAATCGTTGCAAACTCCGGTCCAAAGCCTCCCAAGACCGGGGCGGTAAAATGTCAATCGTCGGACACTCAATAACCTCGGCCCCTTGAGCCCGTAGCAGCCGCGTCAACTCGCTCGCCTGGGACCGCGAACGCGTCACCAGGATTTTTTTCCCCGCCAGCGGAAGATTATACCAACTTAAATCTTCCGACAGAGAGACAACATCCCCGACGACAATGACCGTCGGCGGTCCGATTTTTGTTTTCTTCAAATCCTGCGCAATGGTCGCCAGAGTCCCCACGACTTTTCTCTGCTGCGGATATGTCCCCCATTCGATGACGGCGACCGGTGTCTGCGGCGATCGACCGGCTTTGATGAGGCGCCGCGCGATCTTCGGAGTGTTCGAATAACCCATCAAAAAAACAACCGTGCCGATTTTCGCCAACGCCTTCCAGTCGGGAGGAAAATCGCTTTTGTCTTCCTGCTTATCCTTCAGGGATTTTCGTTGGTCATGTCCTGTCACGAAAGCCACGGACGACGTGTAATCGCGGTGAGTAACCGGAATCCCCGCGTACGCCGGCACTCCAATCGCCGAAGTCACGCCGGGCACAATCTCGAAAGGAACGCCGGCTGCAGCTAGAGCCTCCGCCTCTTCCCCGCCGCGCCCAAAAAGAAAAGGATCGCCGCCTTTGAGCCTCACAACAGCACGGCCTTTACGCGCATGCGCGATCATCAAATCATTGATTTCGTTCTGCTCGCGGGAATGGCTCGAGCCTTTCTTGCCGGCGTAGATTTTACGCGCCGATTTCGGCAGGCTTTTCAAAAAAAACGGGTTGGCGAGATAGTCGTAGATGACGACGTCGGCTTTTTTTAAGCGATCGCGTCCTTTTAACGTGATGAGCTCAGGGTCGCCGGGACCGGCACCGACCAAGGAGACGATTCCGGTTTTCATGATTTTGCGCGGCACGACCTCAGGATCTCGCGCGCACCGTGCGTTAAGAGTTGGCGCGCCAGACGCTCGCCTAATGGCGCAGCCTCACGGATGTTTCCCTCGGCGCGGTCGCGCACCAAATCGCGGCCTTCGGGACTCGCGACCATCGCGGTGATTTTCAAGTTTTGTCCTGTCACTTCCGCAAAAGCAGCCACGGGCGACTGAC
>JBPOJN010000020.1:0-101172 GCA_052033505.1 Myxococcota bacterium
CAAGCCCACGATCTGCGACTTCAAACCGGTCTTGGTCGAAGTCGCCGTCGCGCGCCTGCTCGATAAAAATCTCTCGGAAGACGAATCCGTCACTTTATTACGTTTCGCGAACCGCGTACCTCTCCAATTCGACAAGGCCGCCTGCGCGATGACCCAGGCCGCGACGTCGGTCAATTGGCGCTCTTACGGACTCGATCAACCCAAAGGATCGTTGCCCTTGGGTCCCTACATCATCGCGATCAGCGTCGTCTCGCCGTTCATTAAATTTAAAAACGCCTCCAAAGAAACCGTCGACGCCTCCGACGAACTGGTCGAAGAAATCCGTCGTACCTTGATCCAAGCCGGCCAACGTCTCTCGAAATACATTCGTCGCGAGTCGAAGGAAGCGGACTTAGAGAAGAAGCGCCAACACATCGAAATGTTCGCCCCGATCCTGGTCGACGGCGCCTGCCGCATCACGAAGTCCCCGAAGGCCCGCCGAGAGAAAGCCCTCGAAGGCTTGGCGAAAATCCTGGGCCGCGACGCCGCGCTCGCCGAACAAGAATTAGCCGTCGCCGTCGAGCACGCCGAAGAAGCGATGCAAAAAATGGAAAAAGTCACCGGCATCCTTCCCTCTCCGGAAGAAGCGAAACAAACGCACGATGCGATCGCTTCGAAGAAGCCGAAAGAGAAAAAGAAACCCAAAGCGAAGGCAGACAAAGATCAAGCCGATCTTTTCGAAAAATAAACAGCCCTAACGAGGTACTTCCATGGCCACTGACGTCAATGTCGAAAAACTTTCCGTCGAACTCTGCGAGCAGCTTCTAAGAGACCTGGAAAAAGCCCGCCGTCCTGTATTGCAGGCGACGAAATGCTCGCTCGATAACTCCTTCTACAATCCCAAAGTCGGCTACCTGACGCCGGGCGACAAGAAAGTCGCGACGGAATTGAACGTCAGCTCCGTCCAAAAAATGTCCCGCGCGATTTTCATGTTGGAATTGATCTTGAGGAATCTAGAAGTCGGCGCCACCAACACGAAACGCGAACTCTACTACATCAGCAAAGGTGAAATTAAGCACAACGCCGCCCTGAAACCCTTAGACTTCGCCGACCAGGACGAAAGCGACGCGATCATCGATTTCATCGGTGAGATGATGGAGTGCTACCGCGAAGACTTAAACTGCTACGCCAACGACCGCGGCGGTCAGACCTACAGTCAGCAATTGGTCGTCACTGAAACGCTCCCGGACGGCGGCAAAGCGACCATCGATCTTTCAACTCTGGGCACGTCTCCCTTCCAGCCGAAAAACCGACCGCAGAGTTTGAAACTCAAAGCCAAAAAGAAAATCGACTTCTGCCTCGTCGTCGAATCCGAAGGCACCGCGAATACCTTGGTCAACTCCGGCTTCACCAAGCGCCACAACGTGATTCTCTTAGGCGCCCAAGGCGTCCCGTCGAACGCCGTGCGCGGCTGGACGAAGCTGATCCAAGACGAGCTCGACATCCCCTGCTATTTCTTCGGGGACCTCGACGCCTACACGATGCAAAATATTTTCCGGACCTTAAAAGCTGGCTCTGCAGCCAGCCTAATTCGCAACGCCGACTTCAGCGCTCCCGAAGTGAAATTTTTGGGCGTGCTCCCCGAAGACATCAAAAAATATGATTTGCCCGATTACGGAGTGAAGGAGAATGATGCGACGGAGTCGCGCCAACTCAAAAAAGCCCGCGACGCGCTGGCGAACGATCCGTTCTTCAAGGACAAAAAAAACAAAGGCGTCTCCGACATCCTCCGCTGGCTCATCACAAACAAACGCCGCTGCGAGCAGCAGTCGTTTTTCTCGGTAAATCCGCGAGATCCGTTGATGCCGGAGAAGATTATCATCGATAAGATTAAGAATCGGAATTTTGTGTAAAAATGTAGGGCGTTCAAATGCTGAACTTGTGCGCTTCATGAAAAGGAAACCAACGACTCCCGGTGAAATCTTACAAGAAGAGTATCTTTTACCATTGAAGATCACTCAAAAGCTCTCGCGGATCATATTGGATATGATGTGAAGGTGATCAATCGTTTAATCAATAGTCGCACTAGCGTTACTACTTCTTTAGCTTTGAAACTTGCTGCTGCTTTTAACACGACTCCTCGTAATGGGTGTATTTATGAGTCGAATGACTTTTCTTTCCACTCTTCATCTCATCTTCGTTTGCGTCTGGTTTGGTGTTTTGCTGGTCGAGTTTTTGATCGAAATCGATGGTAAGGTGCGCCGCCAATATGAAGCAGTCACGCGTACTCATTTCTTGATCGATATTTTATTCGAACTTCCCATTGTCCTGGGAGTAATCGTTACCGGAAGCCTTCTGATAAGGCCTTTTTGGCCTCCGACAGGTCTTTTGTTGGTAAAAGTTATTTGCGCCGCGATTGCCGTTTTTTTGAATCTGGCTTGTCTTGTGTTTGTGATCTTACGTTATCGCCGCCGGGCGGAGCCAGGCGCGATCGAAAGGCTGAGCGTGCCTATTCATTTTACGATACTTGGTCTTCCGTTTGGTGTGATCGCATTTTATTTGGGGTGGAGTCTTTTTTAATATCGAACTCATTTTCAGCGCTTTTGGATAAGAACCAAAAACCGAGCCCGAACAATACCAATAAGAGGAGGAAGATGGGCACGAGGATCATCAGGATCATTTTTAAAAGAGGAGGCTTAGGAGTCGTTGCCGGTGAGTTTTTAGAATGAAAAGGCATAGTTAAGAAATTCGCTCCGCATCTTCCTTGAAAGAAATACATAGGTCAAGATCCTTCAAGAGCCCGTCGTGAAGATCGTAGACCATGCCGTGGATCGAGAGAGGCTGGCCGATTTTCCAAGCGCGCTGCACGGTCGTGGTCCGGCAGATGTTCAAGACCTGCTGGTGGATGTTCAATTCGCAAAGCCTTTTTAAGCGTTCTTCAACCATCGGTGCCTGGCACCGGCTTCCAGTCGGGAAAACCCGTCACCGGATCCAACTCGTGAAAAACAGCCTTGGCCGCCTCTGCCTCGCGTGTGATCATGCGCAGAAGCAAACCTTGATCCCTCTCCGCTAAATGTTTCTGGATCACCGGAAGCACCGCTGACGTTTCACCCTCGAATTGCAAAGCGAGTTGAAACAGCCGGACGCCTCTCAACTGCGTTTCCGGATGCTCGTTGCTTTTCAAGGCCAGCACGATGGCCTCTCGCATGGGACCGAAGATGGGAGAAGAGATCGCCTTTAAATCGACCTTTTGAAGTAAGTCTCCAAGCTCCGCACCGATCCTAGGATCCATCCGTCCCGTCATGCCCATCAGCGCGAGATAAGGACCCAAAGGTTGGCCCAAATGAGAGAAGCGTGAGTAATAAGGAAGTTGCTTCATAGGCGATTGATCTCGCCCGAAAGCCTAAAAATTTTGCTGCTCTTTTACGAAGGAACGGAAGGGGGTGCCTTTAAATCTAAAAATTCCGATCGACGCGCTTTGAGACGTTTCACGAACGCGCGTATCAAGAAAATCGACGAGATCAGGGTGCTCAGGAAAAGACCCGCCAAGGCGACTAAAGATAAAGAAAGTAAAAATTCAAACAATTGCCCCAGCACCGCAGGATCGAGGAGCAGGTGCATCGAATCGATCACGAGAGGCGGAATCAAGAGGATCAGGAGCACCACTGCCACCGGTCCCGCATGGACCGCACCGCCGGCGCCGGAGCGGAACAAGCCGCTTGTCATCGGCAAACCGCGTGCTTGGAAGGCGGCGTTCAAGGCCTCCGGGATGTCGCGTCCCTGCGCCAACAGAAAATCCCCCGCCAACCAGAAAAATCCCCACAAGATCAGAGGGAAGAGAAAAACCGGAAGCAAGGTCCACCCGCCGAAAAGCCTCCACGACGCAGCGAAACTCCCGACCAAAATTCCAACGGGCGCCGCGTAAACCAAAGCAAATCCATAAATGAGAACACCCTCAATGAGATAAGTGCCGAAAGACGCCGGAACCGCCGCCCCATTCGCCTCTGGCGGCGACGTCCACATCCGGCACACGAGCCACGTCCCGAGGATTAGCGCCGCGATTAATGTCGTCCGCCAGAAAGGTGTCCAAAAAGAAGACGCCAATCCTTTTGCTTCGTTTTTGAAGAAGGATGTCATGAGTTCATCTTATTACTATAAAAAATTTCATTTTTATAGTTCCGACGTAACATAATGAGGCACCCGACACCAACTTCCGTGCACGGTTGGTTTATTTTTTAAGCTCTATGAGAAGGTTCAAATCGCATGATGCCTGATTCCCTCATATTCCGCTGGTGGATCTGGATGCGCTTCGATGAGCGCGATTGGTCTGCCAACGAAGCCAATGACCACGCATTCGCCGAGGCTTTGAGCGGCACCGCGACGTGGGCCCATCTTGGCCGTATCAGCAGCGGCGGCCGCGTCTCGAAACCGCATGGGGGAATCGCGGATGTGAAGAAGGCATTTGCTGAGGCGACCGCGCGCTGCGCGCTGCTTTCTGCCGGTAAAAAAATATACGACGAAAACGCTACGGCCTGGATCGAACTCGAAATCTCGCCGCGCTCCGGCACGCTGACCGCCGCGATAAAAGGGGCGCCTCTGGCCGAACTCGGATCGCGGGCTCTCGACGATTTCTTCTTAGTCGCGCGCAGACTGCACGATGCCCTCGGCGACCGCGCGCACGTGATCGAAGCGAGCGCCGCGATCGATTGGGACGGCGCGGCGCCGCGCGAGCGACGAACGTCGGACTGGCCTTTGGACCGCATCGCCGACGTGCTCGAACCCACCCGGCCTCCGCAAGATCCCGGCAATCCCGATGACGACGTATTTCTCACCGCCGCGAAAGCGATCGCCGAGGCCACGCCTCCCGCCGGAGTCGCACGCTCCACACACGGCCGTTTGATCGAATTGCGTTGGACTTCCGATCCCAGCGACGCAACCGCCGCCGATGCGGCGACAGTGAAACATGCGGCCTGGATGCGGGATTTGGTCAAGAATGAGATTTTGGTTTAACGGTGTTTCCAAAAATCCCCTCTTCGCGTATGAAAGGCGGATGAAAACTCGACTCCTTCTCTTATTTGTCCTGATCTTTCCCCTCTCATCCCAAGCGTTGACGCCGCCCTTGCCCGCGCGGGAGCTCGAAGAAAAATCCGTTTTGATCGTGGAAGCCGAAGTCCTGGAACCAATCATCTGCCGCGGACGGGTCTCGGAAAATTCCTGCTCCGACCGGCTAAAATTCGAAACGTCCCTGAAAATCCACCGCGTTCTAAAAGGAAAGGTCGACCACCGGAAAACTGTGCCCGTAACCTTTTTCTATTACGATTATGGAAAGTCGAATTGCACAGGAGATCAAGCGGCGATCCTGCATGTGGGCGATCGTGGAACGTACTACCTGCAGAAATTAGAGGACGGTTCTTACAGCCCCGTTCATTGGAGCGGGGTTAAAGTCAAAACGCCGGGGCACGAAAAACTGCCGCCTTGTTAGCCAGCTTTCGTGTCCCGCCCACGATGAGGCCAGATCTTTGGATTAGTTTTTTACGCGACCAGGGAAAACCAAACCATCGGGAAAAAAGGATTCCAGACTTGGGGCTTCCCTTGCAACCGCCGATACCGGGCTGTGCTACTACTCCGGCTGGGGTGAAGGTGTCGCAGAATGGGCCGCGGCGGCGTTATGTTCATAAACAAGACTGCCTCCCGAATGGCCGACACGGAATGCAAAAAAGAGGTTTAGACAGACTCCCAGAAAGGCTAAGCCGCGAGACGGGGATGCCATTTTAGGCCACAGTCCCATGAGAAATACCGCCGCAAGAATCCCCGAGCTCCATACAAAAACCTCTGCCTTTTCTTCATGGGCTTCGATGATGGATTCTCCGACGACTTTTTCGACGATTTCTTCGTCATCTTCTCCCGTATTCATGGCGGCCAAGCCGCCTCCAAAAATAAAAGTTTGAAGAAAAAACAAGACGACCCAAGATTTCGCCGTAAACCACTGCCGGCGGATTCCCCACCAAAATCCGAGCACGAGAATCGGCATGACGAACGCCAACCCTAAAGGGACATGAACCACTGCAGGATGAAGCGTCATAAAATCTCCTACCCGACTGAGATCACGGGAAAATTGTTTTGAACATGATCAAAATCAGGGAAAAGCCTGCTTCAATTCATTTCGTATCCTGCAACCGCCGATGCATGGCGGCGATGCTTTTGAATTTCGGGACGTCTGGGGCTCTTAAGAAAATCCAATCGAACGTCAGGAACGAATCGAAGATATTCGCGAATTCCTTTTGCAACGCCTCGATCGAAGGGGCGTTTTCAGGTTTGGAATAGGACGAACGGATGCATTCGAATATTTGTTTCAGGGAACGGTGCCCATCCAGGTAATGAAGCAGATCGGCCAAGTGTTTGGTGACCGCGAAATTCACTCCGTAGGTCAGCGAAGGCGGCACGTACCTGAGAGAGGTGGCGTTTTTATTTGAAGCCACCGACTTTCGAACGTCTTCGCTTAACTTTTCGTGGTAGTCCTCTTCGAAGTTGATGGAAAAATTCGGGATATAATCCAAATCTTCCAAACTCGGCAAAGTCGGCGCGGAAGTTTCTTCACATTTAAGATACGCGGTGTGTTTGTAGATGTTTCCGTGAAGGATTTCCGCGACGGCTTGCTGCGTCTTGAGATCGAACCCCTCGATCCTACGCAACATTTCGGCAGGGCGCAAATAGCCTCTCGGTGAGTACGTGAGGTTTCCTCTCTCGTCGGCGAGACCGGCGCAAAAATGCGCCATTTTCAGACCTTGTCCCTCGACGAAGCCGTATAATTCGGGGACGTCGTAGGCCCGGTCCTGTTCGTGCAGCAGCAGATCGTAAAGTCCGCTGTCGCCGTAATTTTTGTGGTCGCTCATCGGCGAGCGGTGAAACCAATGGTTCGCAGGCAGGCTTTTCAGGACTTCTTTGCAGTTCGCGATTTTTTCGCCGATGTCGGAGACATCTTTATTAATTTTCCGCATGAGTTCTTGAAGCGGATAGATCGCGAGGCGGCCGTATTTCGCGTACACCATCAAGTTGATGACTCCGTCTTTTTTGAGGACCGATTTCAGCGCGGCTAATCCCTCTTCGGGAGACGCGAGATGATGGAGCACGCCGGAACAGTTGATGAAGTCGAACTGACCGATATCCATTCGCGGCAAGTCCAATAGAGAATCGTGGATCCAAGTAATGTTTTTTAGATTTCTTATCTTCGCGCGCTCTTGCGCGACTTTCATCGAGGCAGCGCTCATGTCGAGATAGACGACCTCGGCCGTGTCGAAATCCCGAAGCTGTTCCGCCCAGGAAATGACCGCGTCTCCCGTGCCTCCCCCGGCGACGAGCACCCGGAAATGATGGCGAAACGTCTGACGGCCGCCGAATCCATAAAAATTCACTTTGTCGATAGCGTCGGATTCCGAAATAGCCAGGCTCTTTAATTCGTCTTGAGGATCGCGGGGAGGATAGGGCAACGCTTCATACTGCTGTTTGACGTTTTCCAGGCAGTTTAGTTTTTCCACCATCGCTCATTTCCCCTTTCGTCGAACGTTAACGCGCAGCCGTAACATATTCGCGTGGAACGATGAAATGGAGTTTGAGAACCGATAAATTTTTCGCAGCCGTCCGGTTTTTTTGTTCTCATTTGAAACACAACGGTTTCTTTTGGCGATTTTAATCCGTTTCTCGCGCGAAAATATTGCTCAATCTCTCACTTTCGATTAACGACGAACGCATCCGAAAAATCCAAACAACCAGTCGTTCGTAAAACTTATTAACCCTAAGGAGAAAATATGAACGGTAAAACCATCACGGTGCTTGCGGCATTCCTGGCGCTCAGCATATCTGCGGGAGCCACGACCACGCCGCCGCCAACGGGGTTCGTGTGCAAAAAAACGCTCGGAGCCATTCTCATCGACCAAGACCTGGTTATTCCTCAGAATAAGAAATGCACCTTGGACGGCACGATCGTCACCGGTAAAGTCACCGTCGGATTGAACGCGTTCCTGATCGCCAAAAACGGCGCCTTTATCGGCGGGGATTTAGTGGGCAACATTCCGGCGAATATTCTCGTGAGCGATACGACGGTCGCCGGAAATGTCGACATCAATGAACTGGGATCGGCCGGCGGCTACGATTTCAACTGCCTGCAAATCGGCACGTCCTCGATCGGCGGCGACGTCTTGGTGGATTCCACCAACGGAAGGCTGAAACTCTTGCCGGGCGAAACAAATCCCGTCGGAAACTGTTTGGAAATCAACAGTAACTTCATCGGGGGCAATCTCCTGGTCGAGAACACGATTGAGACTCCTCTCATCAGCAATCCCCTGGAATTTCTCATCACGGCGAACAGTACCGGCAACGATCTCACGTACCAAAGCAACTCAGTCGAGAGCAGCATCGCCGACAATACGACCGGCAACGCCCTAAACTTCCTATGTAACACGGCCGCCGGAGACATTCTGCGCAACACAGTCAATGGTGATCTGAACTACCAAAGCGGCGCGCCGGTACCGACGGTGCAGGACAACACCGTGTTCGGTTCCGAAAATTCCGTCGATTGCCTTTAGTTTTAAATAAGAACGGCGGCGGTGAGGGGTATACCCTTCACCGCCGCTTTTTTATTTTCACTCCGCAACTTATCCGTGCCAGGAACGAGATCGTTCAACCTTATGAGTCTCACTCCCGCTTACGGCACTCCGCCCATGATGATCCCGAACTTGAGCCACTTGCGTCCCCGCGTGGAGACGGGCGACGTTTTTTTCGCGGGTTTCGCCAACGTACGCTCTTTCGGCGACACGACAATGATCGGCGGAAAACCGACCGCGATGTACTGCGACGACGCGCTCCGCAACGCTTATCTCCCCGAATCCCTCGCCGCACTCTTCCGAAACTGGCCCTCTCCCTCCCCGAAATCTTCCTTGCCTGGTTTCCTGGGATTCGCTGAGGTCTGGGATCAAGAATACGCTAAGAATTTTTTCGGATCCGATCCCTTAAGACACTATGAGACCTTACTGGGTCCCTTCGAAAGGGGGCTGCCCGAAATACTGGATGCGATCTCCAAAGACAGTTTATTACTGCACTACACCCTGAACTTCAGCCCGGACGTTTTCGTGCGGCATTTCGCACAATCCCAGCTCCTGGCCGGTGCCGGCGGCGTGCAAAACCCGGATCCCGCAGGAATATTCGACTTCATGTTCCGCTACGCGCGCCAAAAAATCGTGGAAACCGTCCAAGGCACCATGTCCGAACTCGAAAAAAAATTCGAGGGCCGGAAGTTTTTCGGGTCCGGGGCGGCGCTCTCCGTCAACCGGCGCTACAAAATCTTGAGACAGGAATTCATTCCTTTCACTTCGGAAAAATACGGCCTCGACCGCTATGCACGTAAAGGGATTTTGAGTGCAGACGCGGAACTGCCAAACGGCCGCAGGGTCTCGGTTTTCGTCGTTCACTTTCACGTGGGCGATTCCGCGGAATCTTGCCGGGCGCGGGACCAGCAAATCCGTCAATTCCAGGACGTCATGAAATCGGCCCCTTATCCGGTGATGGTGCTCTTGGATACAAACATTATCGCCGAAAAGTGGAGCACGGCGGAAAACCTGGTCGCCACCGAAGAGTACCTTTCGACACTGCAGACTTTAGGATTGAAGGATTCGTTCCGCACCATCTACCCGGACGCCACGCACATGCCGGGATTTACCTACGACGACGCCACGCACTTCTCCGAGAAGTTGAAGATCGAGTGCCCGAAGGACTCGCCGGCGCGTTTCCAGCGCCTGGACGGCGTTTGGTACGGACCGGGCTTACATCCCGTCTTCGCGGGCGTGCTTCCGCTCATTCACTCCAAATACCGGGGCAAACCCCTTTCCGACCACCACTGCATGGTCGTTTCCGCGCTTGAGTTTTGTTCTCGCTAAGGGGTTGTGCGTCTTTCTTAGCAACCGGATCTTCGGAATGCCGAATTTTCACAAATGAATATTTCTCGCCCGGTGTATCCGATACGGAACATCATCACGGATTCCGTAGGATTAAATAATCTGCAAAGCGGTTTAAGAAATAAGAACGTCTGCGTGATCCGCGGTGGCGGTGTATTGGCGAATGCCTTGTGCGCGGCTTTGGCGCCTGCGCTGCGCGAGGTGCAGTTTGTTTTGGTCCCCGGAAAACGGCCGCAACCTCCGCGGCTCGAGGCGGGACTCACGCTCCGCCGGAACGCCATCGAAGGACTCGCGGCATTGATGAAGGTCTCTCCCGAACGCGTCGTCACCCTTTTGGGCGGACCCGAAGCCTGTTTTCACACCATGAAAATAGGAATGATCGGCGCCTCCGGCCTGGAAAAAGCCATAGAAATGTCCGTGAGCGACGGCCCTTTCGGACTTTCGACGCCGCCTTATCATATTTCCGACGTCATGCTGGATTTGATGGGAGGCCTGGACTTAGGAAACGTGCACTTGGTGTCCGGGTCCATTCCCTCCTCGTGGGATTCGTCCTTGGGAATCCCCATCCGGTTCGACGACGGAAAAGAGGACCGGTTTCAAGTGTCGCCGCACAAGACCATAGCCTTGAATGCGAGCCCTTCTCCCTTTCATCATGAAAATTTTCCGGTAGTCCGCACCGCCGACAAATACGTCGTCGCGGCGCAAGTCCCGATCGTGGCGACTGAGGCTTCGCTTTTTCAGCTGAAAGACACTTTTTCTTTGGGACGAGACGGAGAAACCGTCGCCTTCATGACCCCGTGTGCCGACAAAGTACCGGGAAACCATGTCACTGACTACGCGGTGCTGGCGGAATTCGCCGAAACCGACGCGATACAGGAACCTCAAAAAATCGCGGACGCACGGCGGCGTATCGGTGAAAGTCTGCTCCGAAAATTAAACGCATGGGGTCTTTCGCCCGTCGACGCCGAAAATACCATGGGCACCGTGGCGATCCCAGGCTCGGATAAACGCCTACGCGGCTCCCTCTCACCGGTCTGTCAGGCCTCGGTCGATTTTGGATCCCCTTACACGGTGGTAGGTGGAGACGGGATGTATTACGCGATCGCGGGAGCGCTGCGCCTCGCGAAACTGCTACCGAAACAGCCTGACCTCGCGAAAAATTTCACAGCCGGATTCTTAAAAGCTTATGGCGCCGCAGTCTCCGACATCCAGGGATGGTTGGACGACGAACATCATATGTCGGTGGGAGTTCTTTACCATCCGGAATTAGAGGCCATGCTGGACATGCTCCAAACTGAACAATGCACTCCGGTGCGCACCTCTCTAACCGGCACCTATCTGGGAATGGAAATCCTGCAAAAAGTGCTCGGCGATTAGCGGCGGAGCTTATTCTTCGTTGGTACGGACGATAAGCTCCACCGTCACGTCCTCACTGTCGTCGATCGCCACGAAGTCATAGCGCACGCGGATTTTCCCCTCGTAAATGCCCGGCTCCAAACCTTCCGGCGCCACCGCCACCTCAACGCTGTCCACGCCGTCGAAACCGTCGCGGTCCAAGAGCAGCCACGGTTGATCCGATCGGACCGAACCGCCGCAGGACGTATCGAACGCATAACTCGGATCGTAGCATTGCACCGCGATCGACTGGGACGGCGGCGGTTCTTCTCCCACGACGCTCGAAAAGGTCAGGACGTGAGGATCGACCGCGACCTGAGTCAGCACCAAACTATCGACGGCCGAACCGCATCCCGCCGCGGCGAGCTCGGTGCCGAAACCGGCGCGTGCACGCGTAACGGATAAAGCGCAGATGGCCACCGAAGAGAGGGCAAATAATAAAAAGCGTATTTTCATGGGCTAGGCTTAAAGCTTAGAGCAAAAAGACTTCTACGAAAATAGGGAATTACTTCTTATCACTGCCTGTCCCGCGCCGTGGACGGCGTGGAGAATCCGGTTTCTGGGTTTCGGTGGCAGCGTGAAGCGTCCGCTTATGTCCCCCTTGGGGTACCATGAGGGTTATGATCTCTCCGTCGTCAATGGGTCTTGCCACCACACCGTCCGCATCCACACGTGAAAAGGGCTTGGTCACCGCGTTTTCTATGCTGGGAGGTCTGAATTGAACGGCCCCGCTTTGCGCTAACTGGAGCGGAAGTCCATAACGCACAACCGCCGCATCCGGTTTCGTCGTTTCCGCTACGATCCACTGGCTCTCCGGCACGTCGGGATGTAAGTAGTGAAACAGGGAATGCAACCCGGACGGCAATCCACTCCCCGCTCCGCCCGTCTGGTAAAATCGCACGGCACCTCTATAGACCGCGACGATTTTCGCGTTGGCGCCATTCGGGAGAAGTGAACCGTAAAAATCATCGGGTACTTCCGATTCCCGGGCCAGATGAGTCAGGAGAAGCGAATCGGGAAACTGAAAACTCTCGAATTTAAGGGCGTGTATCTGTTCTTGGCTGGCATCCCACACCTGGTCTTCATAGGTGCGCAAAGCCGTCGCACTAAAGCCGTCCACATAACGCGTCGCTTCTTGGCCCAGCGATCTTTCCCAGACCGAAGGCAAAAAAACCTGTAGAGCGGAGTGAAAATTGAACGAAGTCGGCTGAAGCTTTCCCGACGCATCGAAAAAGCTCCCTAATAACTTGGCCGCGGCCCACTGAGACAAGGTATGAGGTAAGTAACCCAAGCGTTGAGCAGGAGAAAGAAGTTCGGGAAACAGGTCCTCCACGGCCGCTTGCTTCCTCCGGCTTAAAACCTCGAGGCTGCCGCCATGCCCCACGGCTAAACTGCCCTGCCGCGTCCCGACCGGAGAGGAGTCCCGCCGCACATCCCCAGTCAAAAGACCGCTGCCTTCGAAAATGGCGCAGGCATGCTTCCTAACCACGTTTTGAATGATGACTTGCCCCAGATTGATGACCGCCCGTTGAAGGAACTGATCGCGCTTGGCGGAGACAGGTGATTCCGCCGCGATCGCCGCCTGGTCGAAAAACCGTATGTACTCAGCATCGTAAAGTTCATAGCCACACACGGCGGCGAGGGAACGGAAGAATGCAGGAGCTTGAGGAGCGATCACACCAAGGGCCATGCGGGCCTCATCGTTTCAGTGGCTTAAAAGTTGTGTGGAATCGGGACGAAATCGGGACGAAAAATATTAAAAATTCTAGGCGCAAACTGCCATGGAAATCTTTTGTGAAAAAGCTCCAAGACGCGTACGATCGGCCCCTCTTACTTTCTTTAAGGAGCTTTCATGGGAAAAAGGTTCAAAATCCTTCCGTTGTTCTTTCTCCTTTGGGTTGCCGGAAGCTGCTCCTCCGAAAATACAACCGTCGGTGAAGCTTCCGAAACCATCGACGTCCCCGCCTTAGAAACCTACGCCTCCGAATGCGCCGACGCTGCGGCGGCCACGATCGATGCAGGAGCGGTCAACGAACAAGAGACGAATGCATCGCAATCTTTTTTGGATTGCCGCGTCCGCTATGAAAACCGCGCCCTGGAATTAGACGGATCGAATTCGCAAGCCGCTCTCGAAGGCCCTTCTTCTTCCGATCTTTCTTTACGCCTTCTCGCCACCATCTCGCCTCCCGTGATCGAAGGCACCCATCTCGGGGCAACCGACGTTTATTCCATCGGCGACCGGGCGGTGGTGACTTATAATACACCCGGAGCAGATTATTTCGGCGCCCTGCAAATCGTGGACATCCACAATCCCTTGCGGCCACGCCTGATTTCCGAATCCGTCTTCGTGACCACCGATCTCTCGGCGTCCTGGCTCGAAGGTTCCACGCTGTATTTGGCGGGGGCGCGCGACGTCACTACGACCGGCTTCGACGATCCGGCCGAAATTTTCGCGGCGGACTTGGACTCTTCTTTGATCCCTCTGGGTTTTTCGGATCCGGCGCCTTTGCCCTCTTTCGTCGGAACCGACTTGGCCGTCCATAACGGCTCTCTGTACGCCACTACGGGCGATGCCGGAGGCTTGGTCAAACTGAACACGTCCAGCTTGGCGATGGAGAATTTTCTGGATCTGGAGGACGCGCGTTCGTTGGTTTACGACGATGACCGCCTCTACGTCTTCCAAGGCACGCCGGGACGTTTGACCGCGGTCGACCCCGATACCTTCGCGTCCGAGACTTTCAGCGTAGGCGGCGCTACGATCCCGGAATCCAAAAGCACCATCGAAGCGGACGAACACCTGCTCTTCATCGGCGCGGGAGACGGGGGCGCTTTGATTGTTTCTCCGGAAGATGGAAGCGTGCTGGCGACGATCGCGAATCCGAACGACCCCGCACTCGATGACAGCCTGGAAGTCGCCAATGCGGTCACCGTAAACGACCACTTGGTTTTCGTCTCCAACGGTCAAGCGGGCATACGTCTTGTTTCGTGGGAGGAAAGAAACGACGACATCCAGACTCAAGTTTTAGGGACCTTAAATCTAGGCGAAAACATTTCTGCCAATGACATCGCCTATCGAGACGACTATCTCATGGTCGCCGCAGGGACCGCGGGACTGAAGATCGTGAAAGTCATCCGCAGCCCTTACGTCGCCTCGAGCCCGTGCGAGTCGGTGACGGCGCTGTTTTGCGACGACTTCAATCAGGTCGACGGATTCAAAATTAACGACAACGAAATCTGGGAAGGCAATAGCTCGCAGGCGGTGGCGACCGTCATCGGCGCAGGCGGACGGATCAACAAAAACAAGAGTATCACGACGTTTTCGTCCTTCGATCCCACGACCGTCGGCAAACACCATTCGATCAAGCTTCTGAAATCCACGATTTTTACGGTGCATTGGGAAAAAGACAAAAACATCGGCATCCAAATCCGGTATGACGGCGCCACGGGCGTCACCGCTTATATCGGAAAAGTGAACAATGCCACCAAACGCAAGACGGTCAATTTCACTCTGCCCGGGGGCGCGTCGTTCGTCGTGGCGCACGTCTATCAACAGGGCACGACCATAAAGATTACCCTGGAACTCCAGGACGGCACGACGCTGACTTCGGGGCTTATCACGACGACGGAGCCTCAGTTGCTCGATCCGCAGGCCGTCCGCATCGAACCTTTTTCCAACGCCGACCAACCGGTGAATGCTCCATCTTTCGACAACGTCCTGGTCGAAGACTTCTCGTTTTAGTTTTTTCGTTTTTAATTTACGAAGGATGCCCTTTTTTAGGGCCAAAAGAGAAAAAGGGTCAGTAATCCGCCGATCAGGAACGACAGCCACGCGGCGAATCCGCGGGAGCTTTTTTATGAGCGACGCGGTACACCCAAAAGATAAGAACCCCTTGAAGCGGCAACCGTGCCCAGAGCGCCCAAGCCGGAATTTCCGGAAACGCTTCCGGATGAAGCGCCATGTGGAGATTCGCGGGCCACACGGCTACGAGCAGCGCGATCAGGCCCCAACCCGCAAGTCTCGAGTGTTTAGGAATCAGCAGCCCCAGCCCTAAACCGGCCTCACAGAGACCACTCGCATAGACCATCATCAAGGGAAACGGGATATAAGGGGGCATCGCGCGCAGGTACGTCTCGGGTTTTAAAAAATGCAGAGTCCCGGCCGCGATGAAAAAAACGGCTAAGAGGATTTTATTTATCGAAACCCAGCACCTCATGCGTTTCCTGATTTTAAGATTGGACGAAGCAGCCTGCGTGTCACTAAAACAATCTCACACTCAAGGATCGGGGAAAACCTTAAGTCCGTTTTTTACCGCTGACGGGAGAGGGTGGCTTCAGGGGGGGCGGGCCGAATCCACTCTTGGGCGTCTTCGTCCTTGCTGAAGGCGGGAACTCGCCCGTAGCGGTTATTCTGGCTATACCTTGAATGATGCGGGTCGGAGGACTGATTCCTAAATTATGCTGCAATCTCTCCGCTCGGGGGTGCCCCCTCCAGTTTTTCAACGCTGCAAGCGCCGCTTCGTGGTCCGTTTTTGAAATAAGGATTTCGAGAATCTTCGCGACTTTATCCGCGATCGCACTATCGGGATCCTCGATGCCTTCTACGAGCTTCATGAGATTCGAGAGCGTCCGTGACGTCACGCTCTCCCGGATCGCATCGATCACCATGGCGTTTATCGGATCGTTTTTAGAGCGGGAGGCTTCTTGCAGCGCCTTGATCAAACACTCCCAAGCTTTGAAACTGTTTTTACCGCCACTGCCCGCGGTTTCGGCCATTACCGGCATCATAAAGGAGTTTTTGGAAAATAATTTCCAAGTCCTCTCCGCAAACTCTGCGGGGCCTTCCAGGACTTGAAGCACGAGATAGCCGTAATAATTCAACAAACGCGCATTGATGTGATCGATCTCAGCCGTATCGCTGAGCCTCCGTAAAGCCCTTGCCGCCTCTTGATTGACTTTGAGCGGCAAATCCCAACGTGTGGCCATGGCCCATAAAGCGTCCAAATCGACCGACGCCAATTCTTCTAAAGCTTCTCCCGCGAGCGGCACATTTTCGGAAATCAATCCACAAACGACGGTGACCGCAAAGACGTTTCCATCCCCAATGTGCTTCATGAGGATCGTCAACGCCCCTTTGTCTCCTCTTTCCACGGCCTGCTTCAGATTGTTCGCACGCGCCTTTGGATTCATGGAGGTCATGGGATTCATGACCACAGTGCCCGCCGCCAAACCGCTCATCGGAGTCGCCAAAGATGCGAGTCCTTTGCCCAAAAAAATCGGGACCAGTGACGGATGCGCCGTCGACGCGGCTAAAATGAGGTGGAGCTTTCCGTCCGGAAGCGTTTCTTTCGCGAAGTGATCGATGACCTTGCCGAGAGTGGCAAGAGAGGTCGACACAACGGATCCAACGGAAAATTTTGAAGCTGCGTGAAAAAAAGAAACGGGAGACGAGGGCAGACCGCCAATCAAAGAATTATTCCCCATGAATCTTTCTCTAATCTTGAAATAAAAAGTTGTGTAAATACTTTTCTAACTATTTAATTTTTAAAAATTTTTATGGATAAAATTTATCCCGGGATTTTATTTTTTGATCTTTTTTGGAACGTCTCGGCTCCGGGAGCCGGGAGAGATAAAAAAATTACGGAGATATTTGCATGTCTTATGTGAGACGGAACCTATCTTGAACTTAAGTGACTACCATAACCTTAAACGGCAACGAGAGGCCGCCAAGATCCCGCCGCGTACGCTGTGTTACGCGTGCTGGCGTCCGGGCGAATTTTGTTATTGTGCCAAAATACGCACGTTGGCGTTAGACCTGCATTTTGCAATTCTGATCCATCCTCTCGAGGAAAAAAGACCCATCGCGACCGGACGCATGGCGCATTTGTGTTTGAAAAATTCGTGGCTGATCGAAGGCGATGATTTTTCGGAGCATGCGCAGGTGAATGCATTGATCTCCGATCCCGCTTATTTTCCGGTCGTACTGTACCCGGGTCCGGAATCCGTCGACGTCTCGACGATGCCAGCGTCTGACCGTCTCAAAATTTTTCCCGATGGCAAGATACCTTTGATCCTCGTCATCGACGGCACTTGGAACACGGCGCGGCGCACGATGACCAGGAGCCGGAATCTGTCACGTCTCCCGCAGATCCGTTTCACGCCCGAAAAACCCTCGCGCATCCGCGTGCGCCACCAACCCGAAAAACACTGCCTCACGACGCTCGAGGCGATCCATGAAGTGGCTTGTTTGCTTTCGCCGGGAACCGAAGCCGGGAACTACGATCCTCTTTTGGATGTTTTGGACTATATGGTCGGCTTGCAACTGCAGTTCACGCATCCGGGAAAAAGACGCGACGAAGGTCCTCGTAACTCCAGGCTACGCCGTCCCGAAAACTAATTCTTCATTTCGCCTTCGACGACCAGGCGCAGTCTTTCGGGATCGGGCCACTCGAGGAAACGGCGGCCGTTGATGAAAATCGTCGGTGTGCCTTCGATCGTGAGTTTGGAGCCCGCTTCGATTTTAGATTTCAGCGCGCGGTCGGTTTCTTCTGAAACCAGGCACCCCTCAAACGCCGCCGTGTCGAGCTTGGCTTGGGCGGCCAACTCGCTCAAAAGAGGACGCGAGAGACGAGGCTGATTCTGGAAAAGCAGGTCGTGATACTCCCAAAAATGTCCTTGAGCTCCCGCACATGCCGCCGCCTTCGAAGCGATGCAGGCGAATTGATGGCCCTGCCCCTGTGGAATAACGGGATTGCATTGAGCGTCGAGGGGATAGTCGGAAAAATAAAACCCGATTTCATCGCGCACCGCGGCCGGCAGGCTTTTCAGGTACGGCTTCAAGGTGAACGCGGCTTTTTTGCAGTAAGGACACTGGAAATCCGAAAACTCCACGATGCGGATCTTGCCCTGAGGATTTCCCCATACCGGATGGCCCGTCACGTCGATATCGAAACGCTCGGTCGATCGGAATTTCGCAAGATAAGCTTCACGCGAAACTTCCACGTGAGGCCTGTGGATCATGGGGTTTAAACCGCGAAAAAAAATCAGTCCTCCGATCAGCGCCACCAGGCACACGACCGCGTTCAATAGGAATCTCTCTCTGAAATGAGTCTTCAGCTCGCCCATAAGTCCGCTCCAGCCGACGCCCATCGCGGACGGAAACAAAAGAAGTATCAAAAAATTCGCGACGTAGGTCGTCAGGCACAGGACGCAGACCACGCCTAAGATACGCAACGAAATATAAGCCATGGCGACGCTGTAGAGATTCGCCAGGACGACAGTGATAAAGAAAAAAGCCAATGTCGCGCGCCGGTTTTTTTCCGAGGCGAACGCAGCATAGAGAAGCGCTCCCGCGAGCAGAGCATAGTACAGAAGTCCCAGTTCCGAATTCGGAACCGACATCCACGGCGTACGCACCGAAGAAAACCGGCTCGCGACCACGGTGTCGCAGTCGATGACTTCGGAGAGGTTGCAGAAACTTTTTTGGTCGAATCCTTTTTGCGCCAGACCGTAATGAAGCTGCGTCAACATCACAGAAACGACGAAAGCGATCGCGGTGAGCCCCAAAATCACGGTCAAAATTTTCTTCATGGCGAATTTATAGGGGTGGTCTTTTTTAAACACAACTTGATAATTCCCCGACGTTCTCCTAATGCCGGTTCATGGACGCAGGCTCACTCCCCAACGACGCGGCAGTCCCGAACGCCGAAACCGTTTCTTTCAACCCCGTTCCCACGGCGGCCGCGGATGCGATCGGCCCCGACGATAAATTCCGCAAGGGCCGCATCGTCAAATACTTCCCTCAGTCCAGCTACGGTTTTGTACGCGACGAACGCGGCAAGGAAATCTACTTCCACCTGGACGAACTGCGCTTTATCGGCGCGAAAAACGACCGTCGCTATGTCTGCGAAGGCGCCCCCGTAGGCGTCGACGTAAGCCGTACGTCCCGGGGCCTGCGTATCGTCAAAATGAAGTTATATTAGGACAGGCGGTAGGTTTCTTTCACGAGGATCAAATCCCGGACTTCTTCCCATGCCGTCGCCGGTTTCCGGCAGGCGTGATTTTCACAAACGTAAATCGCGGCTTTCCCGTTCACGGCTTTTTTATCGCGCGCGACTGGCGGCGATTCTTCGCCCCCGTCGCTTAAGATCGTGACTTGGTTCGGCATAAAATTTTTACGAATGTCTTTTAACCAGGCTTGCGCTTGCACCCACGCTTGGGTTTCCTTCTTATCCGCCGCGATCACGACCTGCTTCGAGCGGTCGGTGGCGTAATCGACCGCCATCAGAAGCGCCGGGGAACCCTGAGGGTGCGTCTCGACGAAACGCGCGAAGACCTTGAAAATCCGGTCGGCTTTCTCGCGGAATTTTTCCTCGGCGGTCAGATCGTAAAGTTTGAGCAGGTTCAAGGCCGCGACCGAATTTCCCGAGGGCACGGCGCCGTCGTAAATGTCCTTCGAGCGCGCGATCAGTGAAGGATCCTTCGCATCGGTGAAAAAATAACCGCCTTTTTCCGAGTCCCAAAAAGACTCGTCACACTTCGCCTGGAGGTCCAAGGCAAAACGATACCAACGCGGATTGAAATCGGTTTCGTAGAGATCAAGCAGCCCCTGAATCACGAACGTGTAATCATCCAACGACGCCGCAAACCGCGCTTCCCCGTCGCGATAACGACGTTTCAGGCCGGTTTCCGGATCCCAAAGTTTTCTAAAAATGAAATCCGCGGCGTTTTGGGCGGCCTTGAGATACTTATCATCGCCCAGGACTTGAGCCGCGTAAGCAAAAGACCCCATCATCAGGCCGTTCCAAGACGCGAGAACCTTGTCGTCTTTATAAGGCGGAATTCTTTTTTTCCGGATCTCGAAAAGTTTCGCCATTAGGGCGGCATTTTCCGGGTCTTTTCTTAAATCCCAAGACAGTCCGTCGCGGTAAGTCAGGATGTTCTTCTCTTCAAAATTCCCGTGCGCGGTGACTGGGAACAACGTCTTAAGGCGCGTGAGTTCCGCATCGGGCAAGAGCGAGCGCAGTTCGTCTTCGCTCCAAACGTAGAATTTCCCCTCGACGCCTTCGCTGTCGGCGTCTTCGGCGGAGTAGTAACCGCCTTCCGGCGACGTCATATCGCGTAGCACGTAATCCAACGTCTCTCGCGCGACGCCCGACCAGAGGGGATTTTCGGGAGTGATCGCATGCGCTTCGAGGTAAGCGCGCGCGAGGAGAGCGTTGTCGTACAGCATTTTTTCGAAATGCGGCACGAGCCACTTCGCATCGGTCGCGTAGCGATGGAACCCGCCGCCCAAGTGATCGAAAATCCCGCCGCGCGCCATTTTTTCGAGTGAATGCTCCGCCATCTGCAGAGCCGAAGCGTCGCCGGTACGGCGATGAATGCGAAGCAGTAACGAAATCGTTTCCGACCGCGGGAATTTAGGCGCGCCGCCGAAGCCGCCCTCACGGGGATCGAAGATGTCTCGGAGCTGGGCGTACGCGCGTTTCAGCGACTCTATACCTAAGGCTTGGACGCCGGCCGCGTCGCTCGCGCGGTCCATGAACTTCAACGCATCACCGACCTCCTCCGCCGCGCTGACGAGTTTCTGGCGTTCGTTTTTCCAGACCTGTGCGATTTGCTTCAAGATATCGGGAAACCCGGGGCGTCCCCAGCGGCTTTCGGGCGGAAAATAAGTCCCGCCCCAAAAAGGCCTCAATCCATGATCCAAAAAAGCCGACAGCGGCCAGCCGCCCGAACCCGTCATGCCCTGGACCGCGTTCATGTAGATTTGATCAACGTCCGGACGCTCCTCGCGGTCGACTTTGATCGAGACGAAATGCTCGTTCATGATCCGCGCGATGGCTTCGTTCTCGAACGACTCGCGCTCCATGACGTGGCACCAATGGCAGGTGGAATAACCGATCGAGAGGAAGATCGGCTTGTCCTCCGCACGCGCCTTCGCGAACGCTTCCTCGCCCCAAGGATACCAATCCACGGGGTTATGCGCGTGCTGGAGCAGGTACGGACTTTTTTCGAGGTGGAGACGGTTCGTCGGCAAGAGGGCTATTTCTTGATGAATTTTCCGTCGACGATCTCGATCGTCGCCGAAGTTTCGGTATCGGGAAATTTGACCTTGGAGGTATCGTAGAGTTTGCCGGTGTAATTCAACGTGCAACCGTCCGCGTATTTATTATCGAGACTCTTTTCTTCGCCGGCCCCGATTTGCGCCTGGACCAACCCACCGAAACAGGAAAATTCCACTTCATAGGGGACTTTGTCTTTATTGGTGATCTTGATGACGCCTTTCGTCTTCGCAGCGGCAGGCGCCGTTTCCTGAGCCGAAACTGCTCCAGCTCCTGCAATGACGAACAAGGACGCTAAAACTACGGATGTGATTTTTTTCATGGATTCTCCTTTGGAGGAAGTTGGTTACAAGGGGCCGGTGGCGCCTGTCAACGTTAAGGCCGTTACTTTTTCTCGCCTTCCGGGGCGACATGCTTCATGGGGATTCCATGAACCTTCAAAAACTCTCCGAACGCTTCTTATGGGTCGGCAAAATCGAAGGCTACAGCTATCTTGCCCTGCTCGGCATCGCGATGCCGCTGAAATATTTTTTCGGGATGCCCCAGTGGGTCCGTGTCGTCGGCATGGCGCACGGTATCCTCTTTGTGGCTTTTATGGCGCTCTTGGCCGCGATGTTTTTCAAAGCGAAGATGCCGTTTAAGAACGCTGTGATTTGCTTCCTACTTTCGCTCGTACCGTTTGGAACTTTTTTTCTTAAAAAACAGATCCCTGAAAAAATTCTCTAGCAACGCCCCGTCGTCCGAAACGATGACGGGAACGTGATGCTGACAACTCTCCACCCTCGAATTCCCGCGACTTTCTTCGATGAGTCTTTGCGAACGGATTTCATCGAGAAATTAGAGCAAGCTGGAGGTGTCGCGTCTTCCGTACCATTACCGCGCGCAGCGGCTACGTATTTCCACGCCGGGACCATCACACCCACGATTGAAGTAAAAATCAATCGCGATCGATGGTATTCGTTCGGAAGATCTTTTTTAAACGGAGCGTTTCCCTTCGTGGAAGAGTTGCTGTTGAAGACGGACGAACTTTTAGGTCTGGGTGGTTTTCTTTTTGATTACGAGAAATCATTTTTCACCCTGCGTTTTGTCCCTCAGGCTCTTTTCATGAGCGCCTCGATCTATTTCGGAGGCAATGCTCCCGTTTTGGGGGAACCTACCTGTGGGCTATCTCTCCTCTCGGAAGTACGCGACTTATTTTCTGACGATAAACGGCCGGTGAATTTAGATACCGTCCCTTATCAAGTGCACGGCAAAGGCCCTGTTCTCCCTTATATCGGAGCCTTGCACGATTGGCTGCACATCCTGCGCAGCACGCGCGTGCCGCAGCCTTTTCGTCGGGACCAAGTACTATTGTTCGACGCCGCTTCCGCTATTCCCCAAAAAATTTCACGAGGGGAGGAAGTTCTGGAAGCATTCTTGGATGGCCCGTCCCAAGATCAATTAGAAGGATTTTCAGGATATCTCTTTTATCAACATCTCTTTCGACTCGTGAACGCCTACCTGGCGCCGGTCGACGTCTCAAAACCCGAACGAGATTTCGCCGTGTCTTTCGGACGCGAATTGCTGACGCGCCTGGAAGGCCATCCTCGGCGCGAGATGATGCTCGGAGCTTACAGCTGGGAAATTTATCGGAAATGGGTCTTTGATTCCGTTACCGAGAATTCTCTTAATTCGTTTCGATAGAAGAGGACGAAGCTGCCTGTTCTTCCGGCAGCACAATCTCTGCAAGAATTTGAGATTCTTCCTCACCGGGAGCGGCTCCGGACACGTCACTACGCACGCGGCCGCGTTTGACGTCGAAGACGCAGTCGTCGATTTCGATGGATTGCTTCAAGACACCCTCGCGATAAGCACGATCCAAGAGCACGCGGATGGATTTCAAGCCCTGGCGTCCCATGTCGACGGTCAGCGCGTTCGCGTATTTCCCGATGAACTCGTCGGCCTTTTCGCGGTCCAAGCCTCGCGCGAACGGCAGCGCGTAGTCCAGCGCCTCTTCGCGATGATCGAGCGCGTATTGGACGCTCTTTTGGACCAAGAGTCCTATTTCACGGATGAGCTGCGGATCCAAGTCGCGGCGCACCGCGATCATGCCCAGAGGCAGCGGGAGCTTGGTTTGCTTATGCCACCATTCGCCCAAGTCGACGACTTTGTGCAGGCCTTTGTCGGCATAGGAGAGTTGGCCTTCGTGGATGACCAAGCCAGCATCGAAACGCCCGGCGTCGACTTCGTCCATGATCTTATCAAAAGCGGTTTCCGTGTAACAAACGCCGGACTTTCCTTCGCCGGCCAAGTCATGCTCGTAAAGTTTTAGCGTCATGAACGCCGTCGTCCGACGCCCTGGGATACCCAGATGCGATTTGAGGAGTTGTTTCGGCTTCAACACCTTCCGCGACACGACGACGGGACCGTAAGACTCCCCGAAACACGCGCCGGCAGTCAGGATGAAATACTTGTCGGCGATCGCCGGATAGGCATGCAGCGAAATGGCGGTGACTTCGTAAGTCCCTTCGAGCGCCTTGCGATTCAACGTCTCGATATCTTCTCGGACGTCTACAGGTTCGATTGAACCGCGATCGATTTTTCCGTTCAGAAGCGCATAGTGCATGAACGCATCGTCGGCATCGGGGCTGTGGGCAAAATGGATTTTAGTCATACGGTGTGTTTCGCGAAAAAAGCTTTATAGGTCAACCTTTTTTATGAAATTTTGTAGTGTTTGACACTACAATTTTTTTGGGGTATTCTTGGCACCGGATGCAAGAGATCGCCTTTGATTGGGACCAGTGGAATGTTCAGAAGAATGAACTCAAGCACGGCGTTTCCTCCATAGAAGCCGAAAGCTGCTTCTACGATCCGAGCTTAAGCCTCTTTCAAGATACAAGGCATTCCTCGAGCGAGGAGGCCAGGTGCATTCTTTACGCCAAAAGCATGGAGTCTCGCATCCTCATGGTGGGATTCACGATCCGGGATCATCGGGTGCGCATCATTACGGCCCGGCCAGCCTCACGAAAATAAAGGAAAGTTTATTAAGAAAACCTCTAGCCTGACCGAGATCCGGGATTACGACGACACGGAAACGACTGGCTTCATTGATAAGAGAAAAAGATTAAAAATCTCTGATCTGGGATTGAAACTCCCCGAGACCCCTCCCACGCAAGTGGTCTCTATCCGCCTCCCCACGCCGCTTCTGAATCAAATCCGGGCCCGGGCCAGTGCCCAGGATATTCCTTATCAGGCCCTGATCAAAATTTTGCTGTCTCGTTCCCTGAAAAAAGCGGCTTAAAGCTTCTGATCATACAGCTCGCCCGTGTTGCGGTCGAACTCGGTGAATTTAGGATCATGGGTAAACCCGCGATACTCGGACCGGCAACGGTAGCAGACCAGCATCCAGGGCGTGCGCCGGAAAATAATGAAGTCGATCAGGGCGACGACGATCAGGGAAATTCCGTAAGAAAACGGCACCGCGATCATCCCTAAAATCACGATCGGGATCGCGATCTTCCGTGGAAAGTCTTTTTGTAGATAAAGGTCCTTCGAATCGCATGCCTGACAGGAAGAAATCATCTCCCGGAGGGCGCTGGCCTGAAATTTTGTCTTTTCCGCCATAACTTGCTTGCACCTGAAAAAAAGCCGTCCTAACTCCCTTCCTCTATGGCAACCACACTCTATCAATCCGATCTGCCTTATCTCAAACTTTTGTTCCGCGGCAAGGTCCGCGACATCTACGATCTCGGGGACGAACTTTTGCTCGTGGCAACGGACCGCCTCTCGGCCTTCGACGTCGTGTTCCCGAATCCAATTCCGGGCAAGGGCGAAATCCTGACGCAGATGAGTCTCTTTTGGTTCGACCGCATGAAGGGCATCATCCCGCATCATCTCTCGGAGAAGCCCGTGGCCGATCTTTTCAAGACGCCCGAAGAAAAAGCCCTTTATACCAAACGCTCCATGCGCGTGAAGAAAACCCAGCCCCTCGCGATCGAAGCCGTGATCCGTGGCTATATTTCGGGATCGGGATGGAACGATTATCAAAAAACCGGAAAGGTCTGCGGTATCGCCCTGCCGATGGGGCTCAAAGAATCCCAGAAACTTCCCGAGACGATTTTCACGCCCGCGACCAAAGCGCCCCAAGGGGAGCACGACGAAAACATTTCGTTCGAAGGCGCCTGTGAAATCGTCGGTAAAGAAACCGCCGAACGCGTCCGCGACGTGAGTCTGAAAATTTACAGCGAAGGCCTGAAACACGCCGACAGCCGGGGCTTACTGCTCGCCGACACGAAATTCGAATTTGGGCATTTCAACGGCGAACTGATCCTGATCGACGAAGTCCTGACGCCCGATTCGTCGCGCTTTTGGCCCAAAGACCACTACCAAGTCGGCATCTCGCCGCCGAGCTTCGACAAACAATTCGTGCGCGATTACCTGAATAAGATCGGCTGGAACAAAAAACCGCCCGCGCCGGAGCTCCCCGCCGAGATCGTGGAAAAGACTTCCGAGAAATATCAGGAAGCTCTTTCAAGATTGACGGGTTAAATCCTTACAAGATCATTTCCAGCGGAAGCACCAACTCTCTGTCATTTAAAATGCGAATATCCTTCCCCGGATGAAGATACACGAGCTTCGCTTCCTTGTTTTTGGAAAGAAAAGAAGCCGCGCTGCGCGAGGCGCCCAAGGGAGGATGCGACTCCTGCAGGCACAAAAATCCGAGCGCCTTGCCCAGGGCCCGGAAGACGAACGGGACATAAGCGCCGCCCTGTTGTCAGTGCCTGGCAAATTGCAAATCGTCTTTTCCAATTTGCCAGGATCGTCGTCTTCGACATCCCCCGTGCGTAAAGGCGTTCCAGAAACTCGAAACCGGTTTTTACAACCACACCATCCCGCGTCAAAACGAAGGGGATTTTGTCATGGGGAATGGCTTTCCAAGTTTCCATGCGGGCCGGTGTAGGCCCACAGAAGCAGTACAAGCAAACGAGTTTGTTTTGCAAACCGGGAGGGGTTCCGATGACCGTCGCGGTGAACGTCCTCGTTTTTCCCTTTCCAGAGCTTTTGACAGGATAGGTTTTGTTTTCGCTTGCAGTCAGGACCGCCACAGGTTTTCTGACGATTCCCAAGTCGGGGGTGGGGATAGAACACGATGGGGCACCAGGCGCATTGTCTCATGCCTGGATGTTCGACACATCATCCGAGGTGGGCCCTGATGACTCGATCCTTAAAAAGCCGGAAAAACTTTTTTCACCGTTGGGTGACCGATTTCGCAACTTATTCTAAATTTGAACGAAAACGTAGCTATGCGTATCACTCAGGATAACGCTTCAGCCTTACAACAGCTTCTTGGTCTGCCATCAGAGCGTTTCCCGGTAGGTGGAACCATGACCGTTGGACCTTCTCCGAACTCTTCGGGATTCTTCACAGGTGGGCATACCCATACCATTGTCATCTCCGATCCTGCGCAACAGAAATACTTTCATCTTTTCACAAGAGACAATGCCGTTGTCATTGAAGACAGTCCTGCTGCTAACAGACCTCCCTACATGGTGCCTGTACGTGGTTTGGAGATGGTTTTTAACATCTTGCATGATAATCCGGATGCCTCGGCAGAACGGCTTGGCGTTTTGTTGGCTGAAGCAGCTTCTGCGGTTATTAAAATTCCTGGCGATGACAGCGTAGCAGAATTGGAACATAGAGCCATTGCTGGTGAAAAGATCCCCATAATCAATTGGCCCCTTGTAAAACAGGCTATCATGAAAGCTCTTGAGCTTGAGACATGGCCGAAGCGAATCCTCTTGTATACTACGAGAGAGCAATGGGCCCAGTCTTGTGCTAATTATGTGGAGTTTTCTTTGAAAGGAGAAAGAAATGGACCGAGGTTTCTACTAAATCTTGAGGGGCGGCATGAATCGTCTTTTAGTAATCCGATAGGGGCAGGATATGATCTGATAGGGGCAACGATAACACAATCAGAGGAGGATTTGGCAGAACGCTACGAAAGACTTACTAGACCATTTAGCTCGACTGACGCTATGGAGGGTCAAAAATTCCTGCTTGAAAGAGCTGAAGCGAAATTGAATTTTCTGAAGAGTTTATCCAGTGATGACCCTAAAAACTCCAGTTTGGTAATTTTTCTTTACCGTCAAGGGGCCCCTGAATTTACAGCCGCAAGCTCTAGAACGCGTGGGGACCTAACGAATAATCCGAAAGAGATTATTTTGACCGTAGGTCCACAGACAATCGAGAATCCACCCAGTGATAAAATTCCCATACTAAACCTAGACCACATAGAGGGACGAGAAATCCAGTCACCCCCATTACACCATGGGGAGGAGCTCCGACGTCTTATCACACTATTGACGCCTATGCGTGTTACCTTCTCATCAGAAGCTCCTGCATGGAGCCTCATCACTGCAATTCGCAGAATCTTTGTTCCAAACGCTGATATTTTGACACAGGAAGATATTTTGTATTCTTCTTTCAAAGATCCATCGATGAGAGAAGAATGCCTTCGAAGATGGGCAGAAGAACCTCAAGAGACAAGACAGCGGGTAGTTCGTGTGATGTTGGGACAAATCAGACCTCCAAAAGGCAAGATGGACGCAAGCGGCGCCGAGGTATTCGCTAAATTCGTATTGAATTTGACAGAACTTGATCCCAGCTGCCTTTCTCCAGAAGATCTCGACGACACAAAAAAGATATTAGTCGTATTTTTTCAAAAAAAGATTTCAGAATATTTATCATCCTCAGAAAGGGGTGCCCCAAGTTTTACACCAGGATGGATGGGCGACTTCGTGTCTGAGTATCCTTATTTTGCTCCATTTCAAGAAGAACTCTTTCCCATTTATAAATTCGCCGCAGAAACGGCTGTAGAAGGTTATCTAAACCCTCATCCGGATGTAGCACGTTATTTAAACCCTCATCCGGAGGCACGTCAAAATCGCCTGCAAAAAGTGTGGAAAATTTTGAAGAAGACCGGAACAGCAGGAGTCGATATTGCCGCTCTTGCAAAAAGTATCCAATCGGCAGCCCCTGATGAATGCCTCGCCTTAGAAAAACCGGATGAATTTAACAAGGTTCTGTCTCCACTTCGATTACGGGTCGCGGAAGCCAAAAAAATGTCTCTCCAAAGAGAGCTCGATCGGATTGTAGGCTCAGAGGAGTTTTTGAGGGTATACGCGGAAGCTCAAGATTTGAGGATTCTTCAATCAATCCTTGGGATGGGGCCTGTTAATAAAGCAGAAACTACCACACCACCTCCTCAACCGCCCGCTTCTTTGGAAGATGTTCCCTCGCCGAAGGTAGCCCGCCTTCCCAGGCCTCTAAAAGCCGCTTTTAGAAAAGCACTACACTTATTGAACGCACGGCCGAACGCCTCTACTAGTAGAGACGTTCAACTCGAGCTGCGAAGCCTCTCGATTGCTTATGATAAGGCTGTGAGGACGGAGAGTTCGGATGCATTACGACGTCTTCGGGAAGAGATCCAAAGAGTCATCGGCATTGAAACAACCTCTCTCGAAGAACGGCTTAGAGAAACCGAAGCCGAAATCGAAAGAATACAAGGGGAGCGTTCGCGGGCGATCCAAGGCAAAATTATGAGCCAAAATATAATCGCTCGAAAATATGACATCATTAAATCTGTCCGAGAAAAACTGGCGATACCACATGATGGTTCTGAAGACCTTCTGCTAGGTCTTCGGGAAATGTTCGATAGCTTATTAAGAAAATTTGGAATTGTTTGAACGATGCTTCTCCAGCCGGGCTAGATCCGTACGTTCCTGGACCGCGACGGTTGTGGAATCCGCCTTCTTTGCTGGCCATGGAACCGCTTTATGGACGGAGGCTCCAAGACTTAAGCGAATCGGAAAGGACTGAACTCTTCCGTCAAGCGCTTCTCGATCGCAAACCGCAGGATCTTACCGACGTTATTCGGAACATGGGAACCATTCGCGATACGGAAGCGTTCGGCCGCATCGGAGGCCTCCTGGAAGAAATGATTCGCGAGGAGGATCCTCTACAGGCTCTGGAAACGATCTATCCGCGACTTTCGGATTACGGTTTTTGCTTGCAGGATTGCTATATCAAAGTCGTGCTCATGTTCAGTACTTGGCAGGGGACGAAAAAGAGTTTTGGCCAAGTCGGGCGTTGACATTATCATTATAATGATAATACTCTGCCTTCATGCCCCGCATCGTCCCCATCTCGGATCTTAGGAACAAGACCAATGAAGTCGTCGAACTGTGTCACGAAGGAGATCCCGTTTTTGTCACCCGGAATGGCGAAGGGGAGCTCGTGGTCATGAGCCAGGCGCTCTACGAACAAATGACCGCCCAGATCGAACTTTATCAGAAGCTGGAAGAGGCCGAAGGCGAACGCCGGGCGGGTCATCGCGGTTTTTCGCACGAAGACGTCATGAAATCCCTGCGGGCGCGCCTGCCGTGAAGGGCGGCTACGCCCTGTCCTACCTACCTCGGGCCAAGAGCGACCTCGAAACCATCTTTGATTATATCTGCAGGGACGCTCCCTCGAGAGCTCCCGCTTTCCTGAAGAAAATCGACCGAACCGTACAGCGTCTGAAAAGTTTTCCGTTGTCGGGAGCGATGCCAAAAGACGGATTGCTGAAAAAGAAAGGCTATCGATTCCTGACGATCGAAAACTATCTTGTTTTTTATCGCGTCGAGAAAAAGGCCGTTTGGATCTATCGGGTATTGCGCGGCAAACGGCGGTATGAATTAATCCTCTGACCGTCACCGTCTCATGCAAAAGCTCCTCCCACCATTAGTCATTTCGTTTACGCTCCTTCTTTTTATACTTTTTTATACGTCACGCTACAACGCCGCGCCCAAGATCCGGACCTTTCTGGATCGGGGCGGCCGCGTGATCGGTAGCGTTGATTCCGCTTATCAGGGCATTCAGTCTTGGACGCCTCTCTCGGAGATCCCCGAAACTTTGATCGATAAAACGATCCGCCAGGAAGATCGCTTTTTCTATTGGCATCGCGGCGTCAATCCCTTCGCCGTGCTCAAGGCGGCCGCCGAGAACATAACGCGGCGGCGTTTCGCACGCGGCGGGTCGACGATCACGCAGCAGTTGGCGAAAAATCTCATGCAGGAACGCGCGTGCCGGGCGGCGTCTTCTTGCGCCCCGCTGCCGCGGACGTTCGCGAATAAATTCCGGGAGACCTTGCTCGCATTGGGTTTGGAGGCGAAGCATTCGAAAGCATGGATCCTCGAGCGTTACCTGAATTCGATTTATTACGGCCGGCGCGCCTACGGCATCGCGGCGGCGGCTTCCGTCTATTTCGGAGATGATTTGAACGAGCTCTCAGAAGCGAAGATGGATTTTTTGGTGGCGAGACCCAAGGCGCCCAATCGTCGCTCCTCTTTTCCTTTTAAAGACGATCCCGCTTTCGCGGATAAAATCCCGGGGCGGCACTTTTTGGAATTCGTCTCCCGCTCTCAACGCTTCCAAGATCCCGAAAATGCGAATCCGTCCGTTATTACGACTCTCGATGTAAACTTACAATCCCAGCTCGAAACCGCGACCGCCCGGTTGCTCGCAAGCCGGGCGTTAGAAGACCCGAAGCTGACCGCAGCGGTCGTCGTAATCGACGTACGGTCCGGCGACGTGCTCGCGATGGTGGGCTCGCGCGATTATTTCAATGAAGAGATCGACGGACAGGTGAACGCCGCGACCGCGCTCCGGCAGCCAGGCTCGGCCTTAAAACCCTTCACCTACTTCGCGGCCTTTGCGAAGGGCTTCGGGCCGGACTCGATCGTGCCGGATGAACCTTTGAGTTTCACCGCCGTGGGATTGGGCGCGGACGAGTCGGAAGCCTACGCGCCGCAGAATTTCGACCGTCTCTACCACGGCAATATGACGATCCGTCAGGCGCTCGCGAATTCTTACAACGTCCCGGCGGTCGTGACGCTCAATCAAATCGGCCTGTCTT
Organism: Myxococcota bacterium; assembly: GCA_052033505.1. GTDB lineage: Bacteria > UBA10199 > UBA10199 > JACPAL01 > JBPOJN01. Next base: position 31,317 of record JBPOJN010000020.1, read on the forward strand.
ACTATCACGAGATCTTAAAAAAATTCGGCATCACGACGCTGCACCGTTCGCCGATGTATTACGGGCTGTCGGTGACCCTGGGCTCGGGCGAGGTCACACTTTTGGAGCTCACGAACGCTTATGCGGCGCTCGCGCGCGGAGGGCTTTCGCTTCCTTACCGTTTTCTGAAAGAAGAAAATCCCGCGCCGACTTCGCCGGAAGCCGTGATGCCAAACGCTTCATTTTACGCGTCGCAAGTCACGAACATCCTCTCGGACCCGCAGGCACGCTTGAAGGCGTTCGGTTTCAACGATCACATGACGGTCGAAGGTCACAACGCCGCGATCAAGACCGGCACAAGCTACGAGCATCGCGATAATTGGGCCCTGGGCTATTCACCTTCGTACGCCGTAGGAGTCTGGGTGGGGCACGCGGACGGATCGCCGATTCCGCTGGACGAAAACGGAGGCGTTTCGACGGGAGCCTCCGGTGCGGCGCCCCTCTGGCACGCGGCCATGGAAATTTTATTGCGCGCCAAGCCGCCTGAATTTTTCGCCAGCCGATGGGGGGCATCGGGGGGAGAATCGGCATTCGCCCCCCGATTTGAGCCGAAACATCTGGCCTTGCCAGTGCGAGGCGGATTGAAAATCGAAGTCCCGGTCGCCAACAGCGTCTATCGCGTCCACTCTTACCTCCCGCTCGCTCATCAAAAAATCTTGGCCCGCGTGACGTTCGCCCCCGAACAAAAATCGCCGCTGCGTTGGTACCTCGATGGTCGTTCCCTTACGGCGGATTCTCGTGTATCGGAGGTCTGGATTTCGCCAGAGGAAGGGCGTCATGAACTGCAAGTCGTTGCGGACAATGGGGAGACGCAATCGGTCAGCTTTCGCGTACTCAAAGAAAACTAAGGAAACCTATGAAAAAAACCGTCATCGTCGTGGGCACGCTCCTGGGCTTGGGCGTCTTGGCCGCCGGAGGCCTGTTGATCCATAAACTGGGATTCTTCAAACCCACGATCAGAGGCGACTTAAGCGTCCTCTCCTATGCGCCGCAAGGAGCGAATGTCCCGATTTCCGCCGACGGCATCACGGTCATGTTCAACAAACCAATCGTTCCGCTCACGGCCCTCGACGAAGGCCGCGGCAAATCCGTCCCGCTCAAAATCACGCCGGACGTGGACGGAAAATTTTTCTGGTTGGGCACTCAGGGATTCATCTTCCGGCCGGAGAAACCCTTGGACCCCGCCACGATCTACCACGTCGAACTTCCCGACGGGCTCGTCTCCCTCGACGGTTACCGCCTGCAAAAAAAAATCGCCTGGAACTTCGAAACCGTCGCGCCGCGCCTGCTGACGTGGGAGCCGTCCACGTCGCAAACCTTGATACCGAAATTCGCGTCCGTGTTTTTAAGGTTCAACATCGCCATGGACCGTGACGACGTGGAAAAGAAACTGGCGGCCGCCGACGAGGCTACGGGACAGGCCCTGTCCACTAAGAAAAAATTCGAATGGGAAGACGACGATCACGCAGTGCGCGTGACGTTCACGGACGAACTGCCTTGGAACAGTTCGATCGTACTCATGCTTCCCGCCGGGGCGCGCGCGAAAAAAGGCACCCTGGGCCTGTCGTCGCCCACGAAAGTCACCTACACGACGCCGGAAAAAATCCTGTCAGTCAAAGAAGTGAATTTCTTCGATTTCGAAGAGGGCAAGAACACGATCCTCACCCCCGGGCAGGAAACGCCCGCCCCTCAAGGCGCCATCGTTTGCTACAAATTCAACCAGCCCCTCGAAAAAGCATCTTTCCAGGAAGCCTTTTCCGTCTCGCCGAAAAAACAGCCTTATTTTTCGTTCAGCGGCATCCAATACCGACAGATCGTGGACCCCGCCCGCACAGACGGGCGCTTAAAAGACATCGAAGGGTATTCCAACGCCTGCATTTCTTTCATGGACGACTACGACACGAAGTATACGTTTTCGATCGATCCTAAAAAAATCCGTTCGTTGTCCGGCGTGCCGGCCGAAGACGGAGGCGAAACTTACAACGTCGCCACGTCCTCGGCGAAGCCCGAGATCCATTCTCTGCTGACCAAGAACATTCTTTCTTATTCCGGACCCGAGGGTTCCATGGCGATTCCCTACCGTGCGACCAACGTCGACTCGGTTACGGTGCGGCTTTATCCCTTATCCGACAAAAAACTCTACAACGAGGGCCTGCGCGACCTGCGTGTGACGCCGCCGCAAGAAGACGACGTGGCCAAAGTCCCCTCGCTATCGGACTTGCCCCTTCCTCTCGATGCCCAGACCTGGGCAATCGACAGCACCAAGTCGCCCGCCTGGACGGAGAGCCAGATCCCTGTCTCCGCCGCGAAAAATGCCTCGCAAAAATTTACCGTCGATCTCGCCGCCCTCCCGCAAAAACCGGGCCCCGGTCTCTACCTGGTCGAAATCCTTGCGCATCCGCGTACGGACATGAACGCCGGATCTTTAAGTGACGAAGTCCGTATATCTTTAAGCACTTATGCCATCGTACAGGTCACGACGGCCGCGATCGCGATCAAACATGAGATCGATCACGTCCTGGTCTGGGTCACCGACATCGAGACGGGCAAGCCGCTGGCGAATATCCCGACGCACGTGACCTTGTATGAAGAAGGCCATCACCGGCAAGTCATCGCCGAAGAGGCGACGGTCTCGACGAACGCCGAAGGCGTCGGCATTCTCAAGATCAAGCCTGGGAAAAATTTGCACGTCTGCGCTGATATCATTCAACCCGGGAACGAATCCTATTCCTGCGAACCCGAGCACGAAATTTCGGGTTACCGGGCGCTCCTGAAACCCGGACCTCATTACTACGCCTATCTTTATACCGACCGGCCCATTTACCGCCCCGGTCAAAAAGTCCATTACTCTGCCTTTGTGCGCGAGGTGAAAGAGGGCCGGTATTTCTCCGTACCCGCCGGGACGCCGGTCCAAGTCTCTCTGACCAATGCGGAGTGGACGAAGGTCATGGACAACACGTCCATCACTCTTGAACCCGGAGGCGTTTTCGGCGGCGCCTACGACATCCCTTCCGACGAAGACGTGCCGCGCGGCGATTACAACCTTTCGGTTACCGTGGGCGAACAGACGTTCTCACGCACGTTTGTGGTCTCGAGCTACCGCAAACCGTCGTTCAAGGTCGATGTGAAGACCAAGTCCGCCGAAATCCTCTCGCGCGAAAAAATCGACGCGGACGTCCAAGGCCACTACTTCTTCGGCGCGCCCATGCGCCGCGCGAAGACCACCTGGTCGATCATGGCGACGACCTATCTTTTTTCCCCCGAAGGTTACGAAGACTACGCATTTTTCGATCCCGACCTGTTGCAAGCCCACAGCGACGCGAACGGCGACTCCTACAGCGGTGATTATGAGTACGACGTGGTTTCATCCTCCGCCGCGGGTGAAGTTGCTTACCCGGAAGATGCGGGCCAGGGCGAAGATCCGCGCGGTTCAAAGTCTTATGCAAGCTCCGAAGGATTTTTAAAAAACGATCAAGGCAAGGACGTCGTCGACCAGAAAACGGTCTTAAGCGAAGGGGGCTTGGCAAATATCCGCTACACGCCCGATCTCGCGAAATATCCCACGAGCCAGAAACTCAGCGTGGAAGCGAACGTCGAAGACCCGTCGCATCAGTTGGTTTCCTCTTCCGAAGACGTCATCGTCCACAAAGCCGGGATCTACTTCGGCGTCAAACCCGAGAAATGGGTCTACGGCGAAAAAGAAAAAGCCGTGATCGACGTGGTCACCGTCGATACTCTGGGAAAACCCGCGCCGAAGACGTCTTTTACCGTCGACGTCGTGCGCCGCGAATACAAATACATTGAGACGCGTACCGCAGGCGGATACTGGGAATTGAAATTCGAACATGAAGACGTAGCGCTGAAAACCCTGTCGGGAAAAACGGACGGCCAAGGTCGCGGGGCCGTAGAGTTTCAAATCCCCAAAGGAGGCACCTATCGCTTCCTCGCGAAGGGCAAAGACAAACACGGCAACCAAAACCAGTCGTCCACGACCGTCTTCGCCTGGGGCGAAGGCTACGTACCCTGGCACTTGGACACATTCGAAAAGCTCGAACTCGTCGCGGACAAGACGTCCTATAAAGTCGGCGACACCGCAAAAATCCTGGTCAAATCGCTCGTGCCCGTCACGAAGGCCTTGCTCAGCTACGAACGCGGCCGCGTGTTGGATTATAAAGTCATCGACCTCGGCGGAAACGCCGGTCACATCGAGATCCCGATCACCGAAGGCATGATCCCGAATTTCAACGTCAGCGTGGTCGCCCACGTCGGACGCGGATCCGGCGGTACGGACGCCCATCCGCCGCTTCTGTATTTCGGCCAGGCGTCCGTCGCCGTCTCTCCCGAATCGAAGAAACTCTCGGTCACTCTGACTCCCGACCGCACGGGGGACAAAGGCGAACCGCCGGTCTACAAACCGGGTGACAAGGTCACGGTCAAAGTCCAAACCAAGGACCCGTCCGGCCGCGGCGTGAAATCCCACGTGATCGTCAGCGTTGCGGACGAGTCGGTCTTGAGGCTCTTGGATTACAAACTCCCGGACTTGGTGAAGAAATTCTACTACTCGCGTCTCCCGGGCGTTTCGACGTCGTCTTCGCTGGTATCGTTCAAGGCCGGCGACGCGGGCACTTCCGACGCGAAAAAACGCCGCATCTTCAAAGACACAGCTCATTTTGAAACCCACCTGACCACGAACGACCAAGGCGAAACGGAATTTTCGTTCACTCTGCCGGACGACCTCACAACCTGGGTCGTCGAAGCGCTCGCGGCGAGTGATCCGCTTCCACGCGCCGTGGCCGAGACGGAGAAAAAAAGCACGCCGAATTCCCAGGCCGCTCTCGATGCGGATCTGAATTTTTCCGATCATCACTTCGTCGGAAGCGAACGTGCGAAGATCATGACGACGTTGCCGGTCTTAATACGCATGGCCTTTCCGCGCTTCGGGGTTTGGGGCGATCAGATCGAAGGCGCCGTCATCCTGAACAACCGCACCAACCGCGAGATCAAGGGCTCGGTCCTCTTGCAAGCCTCAGGCGACGCGCGCTTGAAGAAAGACTTAAACGAAGAAAACCTTTCGTTCTCGCTGTCACCGAAATCCGAAAAATCCCTGCCCGTTTCCCTAAACGTCATCGCGGCAAACTCGGGCCTCAATCTCTCAGCCACGGTCCAAGACGATGCGGGCACGGCACTCGACGCGGTCGAAATGAAACTGCCCGTCTATGACCGCTACGCCCCGGAGGTCGTCGCGGCCTCCGGCCTCGTCGGGCCCGACGCAGCGGAAGCGAAGGAACAAGCCGATTTCCCGAAACGCCTCTCCACCGAAAAAGGCGGCTTGGACATCTCTCTGAAATCCTCGATCGCTTTCGCGGCCGCGCCATCGCTGCGCGCCCTGATCGATTATCCCTGGAACTGCTCCGAGCAACGTTCGTCCTCTCTCATGGCGCTGCTGATCGCGCGCGATTTCACGAAACGTTTCGGCGAAAAATATTTCGATGAGCTGGCGCCTTTTCCTCCGGCAGTCTTGAAATCCATCAGCGGTCTCGCGGCGAAACAAAAACTCATCGATCAAAAAATCGCCGGCATCATCGAAGAGCTGCAGAAAAAATATCTGGTCGACTACGGCGTCCGCTACTGGCCCGAAAGTCCGTCTCCGGACCGCATCGCTAGCGCTCAAGTTTTAGTCGCCTTATCCTGGGCCCGGGCGGAAGGATTTTCGGAGGTCTGCGATTCCTGCCTGACGGACATCCGCGATTCCTACCTGCGTCCTGAAATCCAGAAATTCGCGAAAGAAATGAGCTGGGACCAAAAGGCCTTCACCGCCTGGGCACTGACCTACGCGGACGCCCAGCCTTCCGAAACGGCCTTGATAGAAGACGTCGCGGCTCACGCGCGTGATTTGAGCGTCTCGGGCCTTTCCTATGTTTTGATGGCCATGGAAAAATCGGGCAGCTCCGGAAGCGTTTCAGAATCGCACCAAAAAGTCGTCGACCGTCTCCTGTCGCTCGCCAAGCAAGAACCGCGGCACACGAGCTGGCCCGCGTCTTCTTTCTTTTATTCCAGTTCCCAGAAAAACACGGCTTTGGCCGCTTTGGCGCTGCTGAAAGACGATGCGGCCCGCGGGTCCGTTTTAAACCCTCAGATTGCGCGCGCGGCGGCGTTTCTCTTAAACGGCAAGAAAACCAACCCGAACATCTCCACGCAGGACAGCCTCTACGCGTCGTGGTTTCTCTCCGAACTTTCGAAGTCCATGAACGAAGACCGCACCGACTTCCGCGCGACCGTGACGGCCGCCGATAAGACGCTGTTGGAAAAATCCTTTTCTAAAAACGATTTGTTGGAAATCGCCCAGGCGCGTCTCTCAGCGGGTGAGCTCCGCGACCTTCCGCAGCCCTCCGACGTCGTTTTCAAAAAATCCGGCGACGGGACGCTGTACTACGACATGACGCTGAAATACTACCTGCCGCCCGATCAAACGCCCACACGCGAAGAAGGCCTGATCGTCTCGCGCGAATATTACGCGATCGACGATGCGGAGGAAAAAGAGCCTCTGACGGAGTTCAAGGTCGGCGAGAACTACCGGGGGCATCTGACCTTGGTCCTCCCCCAAGAGATGAATCACGTCCTGATTCAAGACCTGCTGCCGGCCGGTTTCGAAGCCGTCGACATGACGCTCGCGACCAGCTCGCGCGCAGCGGCCCTTCAAGCGACCGCGGCGGAGGTGCCCGAACGGAACTACGATCTCGATACTTATCTTTATGATGACGTGGTGACACAGGAGGAATTTTACGCGGACTACGCGTTCGAGCATCGGGAGATCCGGGACGACTCTCTGGTTTGGTCCGACACGTACATGCCCGCGGGCGTCTACCACTTGCGCTATCCCGTCCGCGCCACGACGGCGGGTGAATACCTGCAGCCGGGCGCGACGGCCTTCGCGTTCTACGAACCCGAAATCTTCGGCCGCAGCCGCACGCGGAGGATTGAGATTGAAAAATAGCCGGTGCATCTACAAGTCGATAGAACACTTTTTAGAAAATCTACCTCAAGGCTTGAGGTTTAAGACGACTTCATGAGTCTTTTTGGAAGATTCGTTTCATAATATTCGTTTTCCGGTCCCAATTGGCCATTGATTTTACCCATCATCATGGAATTTCTCTCAATGTGACATGAGCTGTTACGAAAATAAAAAACCCTCTTTATTAACCTGAACTTGTTTCCATAGTCCTTGTCCGATCTGCAGCGACAACGATGCGTCCCGACCCAAAAGACAACAGGCACCTGTCCATAAATTCAAAGTCTTCTGCACATCAGGAGGACGCAACTGAGAGGTTCCGAAGGATTTTACGGGTTCTCGGGCTATTCTGAAAAAATATTCAGCTGCTAACATAGCGGCATCGCTTAATCCTATCTCTGCACCGCGTGCAATGCAGCACCGTAAGTATTCGGTAAAAAGATGACCACCCACGATCCGATTACTGATATCCGGAAATTCACGGGATACATATCCAGATTCCCTTGAAAACCAAGGTACGTTTAACTCACAGCAAGCCTGGGCGATGGCGAAGGCTTCCTCTCCTTCGGGGATGTATCCTTTTTGCTGAAAGCCCAAAATTTTTGTCATGTACTTTTGGCCCAGAGTTCTTGCCTCTTGCCCTCCTTGGGCTGCCCATTCCAGAAGTCCTGCAGCATGCGCCAGGTAACTCCCCCGAGAAGTATCCATTTGTGCAGTATTCATTTCGTCCCCTTTCCAAATCATGTGATTTCGGGACGAGGCTTTGGCAACCGAATGAAGCAGATGCGAAGAATGCGACGCGAAGGATAAAAACGAAGAAACCCGCATGAATCGCGGGTGTGAAGGACTTTTAAATTTTAGGCTTCGTTTTTCAGGGGAATGGTTCCGCTTGGAATTGGGGCTGTCTCAAAAAGACATCTTTTTGAGACGTAGATCCAGAATCGAACATCGACATCGTGTGTATTCTCGGGAGAATATAAAAAATGTTGCCAGATAAAATGAAGTCTGCAGAACGAAGGATTTAGATTAAAAATAAGCTTCCATTCGTTCCCAACACTTTCACTACCCAAAGTTCCGCGTTCAATTGGCCTCACGATCTCCGTTCAGCAACACCTGAAGGCGGGTTTTCGTGTTTTTGCGACCCATCAGCTTTTAATTTCGGTTTTTTTGCGGGAAATGTGCCCAGACGGGGTTTTTGAGCATTTTCGGCATAATCAAAAATCCCCTTTAAGGGATAAATCAAGTTTATCCTTTATGAGGGATATTCGGACGGCTACAAGAAAGCTGCATCAGTTCGATCTGGGCCAGCAGCGCCGTCACCGCATTCTCGACACGGTGAATGGTCCGGCCGAGAGATACGACTTGAAACCCCCGGCTTTCGAACGCCTTCACTTCCGGCGTGATCCAGCCGCCCTCGGGGCCGACGGCGCAGAGAATGCCGGAGGCACCCGCGGGCCGTGCCAGCGGCGTCTCCCAAAGTGTGATCCGGCTTTCCGGATGCGCCAAAATGCGGAGGTGTTCGTCTTGGGAGACTTCTTCCAAAACCGATCGGAATTTCGGGAAAAATTTCACTTCTGGGACGAACGTCGTCGCGCCTTGTTCCATGCCCAAATAAAGATGCCTCTTCCACGAGTCGTCCTTCAGCAGGCTGGAGGAGAAAAAACTCTTCTGCACGCGTTCGGAACCCGTCAGTAAAAGCTGGCGGATCCCGACGGCGCCGGCGATCTCCAGGACTTTTTTGAACGTCTGAGGCCGTGGCAAGGCCAATATCAACGAGACCAAGGGCGGGGGCGGTTGCGTACGCGGCAAATCCACTTCCAGCGTCACCGTGTTTCCATCTTTTTCGCCGAGCTCGGTGACGATTCCCAAACCGACGCCGCCTCCGGCAAGACCGACTTTGAGCACCTTGCCGACCGTCGCGCGATGCACCTCGCGGATGTGCGCGGCACGGTCGCCGGTCAGGCGGACAGCGGTGCCGGAGACGAAATCGGAAGGGAATACCAAGATCAGATTCATGGGCTTCGACTTCTGGCGAACGGCGGGTCGCGAATCAAGCGCACTTTTCGCTTTTTTGTATTGAATTGTGAAAATGCTTCTCTATTAGACACGCATGCCGTCTACGGAAGTCCCGATAAAAACGCCCTCGCGCTTCGGCGTCCACGACCTGGAAGAAATCTGGTCCTTGCTGTCGTCTTTCGAACGCATGGAGGGCCTGCGCGCCCTGCCGAAATCCGAGGCTTTGAGTTTTTTCAAGAATTTAAGCTCGCACGATCAAGCCACGCTGATCCTGTCCCTCCCGCACGAGCGGCGCCTCACGTGGGTGCATGGATTGGCGCCCGACGACATGGCCGACATGCTCCAGGAAGTTTCCCCGGAGGAACGCCGCGCCCTGATGGCGCAGCTCGACGAACTCACGCGCAAGGAAGTCAGCGCCCTGCTCGCGTATTCGGAAGACGTCGCCGGCGGTCTCATGAATCCGCGCTACATCCGCCTGCGTCCGGAAATGACCGTCGAAGAAGCCTTTGGTTACCTGCGGCGCCAGGCCCAGGGCGAAGTTGAAAATTTTTACGCGGCCTATGTCTTGGGAAGCGACCAGAAATTATTGGGCATCGTCAGCTTCAAAAATCTTTTTTCCGCGCCCTACAACACCATCATCTCCGACCTCATGTTGACCGACATCGTGACCGCGCCGGAGAACATGGATCAGGAAAGCTTGAGCCGCCTTTTCAAACAGCACGACTTGGTGGCGATCCCCATCGTCGATACCGAAGGTCACATGAAAGGCATCGTGACCTTGGACGACATCGTGGACGTCGTCCAGGAAGAGGCGACCGAAGATATCCATAAGATCGGTGCTACCGAGTCCTTGAATGCACCGTACCTGCAAGTCGGTCTTTTCGAAATGGTGCGCAAACGCGCTTCGTGGCTGTCCGCGCTTTTTTTGGGTGAAATGCTGACCGCGACCGCGATGGCTTTCTTCCAGGAAGAAATCGCTCGCGCCATCGTGCTCGCGCTTTTCATTCCTCTGATTATTTCAAGCGGCGGCAATTCCGGCTCACAGGCCACCACTCTCATTATCCGCGGCATGGCCTTGGGCGACGTGAAGCTCCGCGATTGGTGGCGCGTTATTCAGAGAGAACTCGCCGCGGGATTGTTTTTGGGAATGATCTTAGGATCGATCGGCTTCATCCGCATCATTCTATGGCCGGGGAAACAGGCTCTGTACGGAGAACACTACGTTTTAGTGGCAGTCACGGTTTGCTGTAGTCTGATCGGCGTCGTACTTTTCGGGACCCTCGCGGGATCGATGCTACCGTTCTTACTACGCCGCTTAGGCTTCGACCCCGCCAGCGCCTCGGCCCCCTTCGTGGCGACCTTGGTCGACGTCACCGGTCTCGTGATTTATTTCTCGGTCGCACAGGTTACTTTGTCGGGTATCCTGCTTTAATTCGCTGGAACATCTTTCTTCAACGGCGCTTATAAACGTCCAAAGCTCGGACCCGCGCGGCCGCGTGGTCGACGATCGGCAGAGGATAGGTTTGTCCTAAGACCACGCCGGATTTTTTCAAAATCTCTTGGGGCGCTTTCGACGGGGAGTGGATCCAGTCCTTCGGGAGCTTCGCGATCTCCGGGATCCAGCGGCGTATGTAAGTGCCGTCCGGATCGAATTTCTCGCCTTGCGTGGTCGGATTAAAAATCCGGAAAAACGGCGCCGCATCGGCTCCGCAGCCCGCGACCCACTGCCAGCCGAGCGTATTATTCGCCAGATCCGCGTCCACGAGCGTGTTTTCGAACCACGCCGCCCCTTCGCGCCACGAAATCAGCAGATCTTTGACCAAGAACGAAGCCGCGATCATGCGCACGCGGTTGTGCATGAAGCCGGTGGCCCACAGCTCGCGCATGCCGGCATCGACGATGGGATAACCCGTGAGGCCTTTCTGCCAAGCGATCAAGGCGGTTGTATTTTGAAGCCATGCGAAATTTTCGAACTCCTGGCGCAAGGGCCGGTCGACCACGCGGGGGAAATGATAGAGCAGGTGATACGCGAATTCGCGCCAGCCGACTTCCTTGAGAAACGTCTCCGCGCCGCCGATCGATCCTGACACTCGATGCATCGTCTCCGAAACCTCGTGATAAATCCGCCGCACGCTGATTTCGCCGAAGTGCAGATGCGGCGAGAGACGCGACGTACCGCTTTCGGCGGGATAATCGCGTCGCGTGCGGTACTGTGAAACTTCCCCCAAGAACCGTTTGAAGTTCCGCGAAGCCCCGGCTTCTCCGGGCGTCCAAGACGTCAGGAGATTTTCGTCCCAACGTATTTCCGGCAACAATTTTAAAGATTCCAATGTGTCAGAAACGGGCCAATTCTTAGGCGCAGGTATTTTTTCCGGCGTGGGGCGGGGTTTCGGAGGCGGCGTCAGCGATTGCACGGCTTTCCAAAAAGGCGTGAAGACCTGAAAGGGACCGTCCGATTTTTTCTTCACGTCCCAAGGTTCGTAAAGCAGCAACCCATTGAAGGATTTGGCTTCGAGACCCGCTTCCGAAAGTTCTTTTTTAATCTCTTGATCGCGTGCAATGAGTTTCGGTTCGTAGCGTCGGCACCAGTATACCGCTTCCGCGCCGGTTTCTTCGATGAGTGCTCGCAACGTCCGCAACGTCGGTCCGCGCCGAAAAATCAATCGTGCCCCACGGGCGCGGAGATCTTTTTCCAGCGCCTGCAGAGAATGATGGAGCCAGACCTGAGAGGCTTCGGCCCGCTCCCCGAAATCGTCCTCGTTCGGTTCATGAATATAAACGGGAATGACCGGCCGGCCGCTTTCCATCGCCGCCGTCAACGCGGGTTGGTCAGAAAGACGCAGATCGCGGAAGAACCAAACTAAGACCGGATTATTTGCCATAAAGCTGCCTCACCAAACTCGATTCGCGGCGGTAGAATCCTTCCGTGTGAAAAGACACGGGCAATTTCAAAAGCGCATAGTCGAGATGGTGTCCCACTTCGTGCATGAGCGTGCGAAAAAAAGTCTTGGGCGCGACGACGTCCTGTTTCTGTGCCGTGCGCATCCAGACGGTGATTTTGGGATGGATCCACTGCGGGCTGCGTTCGTAGAGGCCGTGCAATTCGCCCCAAGTTTTCGAAGGTCGTCTTTCCAAAACCGTGACCTTCGCCGGAGCGAGCCCTAAAGAACGCGTGATATCGGTGACCAGCGCTTGGGCGGATTCCTCCGTGCGCCAGCGGTCTCCGAGAGACAACATTTCGAGCAGTGTGTGAATGCGGAGCTTAAACGCTTCCGGTTGAGAAATGGAAACCGTCACGACTTCGTTGCTGCGTTTGTAAATTTTTTTCTGAAGAGGACTCAAACGTCGGTAGTACGAGAAGGCCATAAAAACCTTTTCGGCCAAGATGCGACGGGAGTCAATTTTTGACGCGCTGCATGTTTCGGAAGGACGAATTTTATCCGAAATGCCGCAAGACCGTTGACGCGCTCCCGGGAGGAGGGTTATTTCTTTCTTCTCAAACGACATCTTGAGGAGGCCCTATGGATACCGCGACTTCACTCGCTCCCCGTTCCGCCGAACACCGACGCCATGCACGTCTCGATATCGCGCTGGCCGTAAGTTATGCGGTCCGAAAGGACGGCGACGGCGAAGCCAGCGAAATGGCCGAAACTCTTTCCTCCGACATCAGCGCGAGCGGACTCCGCCTCATGACGGTGGCGCCTCTGGATAACGGCGCTCTCTTAAGCCTCGAAATCAATTTACCCGAAGAAGCCGGCGGGGACGTCCCGATCCGGGCCCAGGGCGAAGTCGTGTGGCAGAACAAGATTTCGGAATACAGCTACGAGACTGGGACCGTGATCAAGAACATGGAAGAGCGGGACAAGAGCCGCTTGATGAGTTTCGTCTTCGACCAGATCGCGCGCATGGTAGGCATCGGCACGAGCGAGATGTCGCGCCCGACGGATCTGAACTAAAAATTACAAACGGTAGAAATTAGAGACGGTACCGGTGCACGATGAATCCGTGCGTGGGATCGTAAGGCGAGACGCCAACGGTCACCTTGTCGCCGACGATGACGCGGATGTTGAAGCGTTTCATTTTTCCCGAAAGCTTGGTCGTGATTGTGACGCCGTTATCCAGCGTGACGATGTATTGCCCGCCTCCGGTCGCATCCGTGATTTTTCCGTCGAACTTCGCTAAATCGTCTTTGGACATAGTTTCTCTTTTTAAGGTGCGTGTCAGTAACACGGCCTTGGGGTGGGGAGTCAATACATTAGGGCTTCTTTTCGGTTGGAATTGCCCGCGTCCTTCCCTAAACCAAGATCCATGTCCTTAAAACTCGCTTTGGAAGCCTTCGACGGGCGTAAACAGAAATATTTGGAAGACTTGAAAACGCTCGTACGCATCCCCAGCGTGTCGTTCGCGGGGTTCGATCCGGCGCCCTTGCGCCGGAGTGCCGAAGCGACGGCGGAATTATTGCGGCAACGCGGCTATCAAAACGTCCAGCTCCTGGAAATCGACGGCGCCCCTCCGGCGGTGTTCGGCCAGATCCTCAAAGACCCGAAACTCCCGACTCTCTTGCTCTATGCGCATCACGACGTGCAGCCCGCGGGCGAGGAAAGCCTCTGGCGCACGTCGCCTTTCGAACCGACGCTGAAAGACGGCCGCCTCTTCGGACGTGGCACGGCGGACGACAAGGCCGGCATCGTGATCCACACCTCCGCGGTCGACGCGTGGCTCGCCGCGGGGGGCCTTCCGGTGAACGTGAAACTCTTCGTCGAAGGCGAAGAAGAAACCGGCAGCCAACATCTACCGGCCTTCGTGCAAAAATATCTCGAACTCCTTAAAGCCGACGCGATGATCCTGACCGACACGACGAATTATGACGTCGGCATCCCGTCGATCACGACGTCGCTTCGCGGTTTGGTCGCGGTCAACGTCGAAGTCCGATCGATGGACCATGCGTTGCACTCCGGTATGTGGGGCGGGCCGATTCCGGATCCGGCCGCCATCCTCTGCCGCATGATAACGTCGCTGACGAATGCTGCGGGCGAGATCGCGATCCCCGGGATTTACGATCGCGTGCGGCCTTTGAGCGTCGATGAGAAGAAGGCTCTTGAGGCCTTGCCCTTCGATGCACTTGAATTTTCGAAACAGGCGGGGCTCAAAAAAGAAATTACCTCTCACGCCCTCGAAGCGCTCTGGCACCGGCCGACCTTGGCGGTCAATGCGATCCAAGCCTCGAGCCGCAAAGACGCACGGAACATCCTCTGCGAGTCGGCCTGGGCCCGCATCGGCATCCGCATCGTGGCCGAAATGGATCCGCGCGAGACGCAAGACTTACTGATACGTCATTTAAAATCCCACGCGCCGGACACGGTCGAGGTCACGGTGACTCCGGTCAGTCACGGGAATTGGTGGCACACGGCGACCGATCATCCCGCCTTCGCCGCCGCGTTCCGGGCTCTCGAAAAAGGCTACGGCCGCCCGGCGGTCGCGATCGGCTGCGGCGGGTCGATCCCGTTCGTGCAGCCTTTGTCCGACGCCATGGGCGGCGTCCCGGCCTTGCTCATCGGCGTCGAAGATCCCTACTCGAACGCCCACGGCGAAAACGAAAGCCTGCACTTAGGCGACTGGGAAAAATCCATCCGCTCGGCGATTTATTTGTATGAGGAGTTGGCGCGCGCGCTCGCTTGAGCCGCATACCGGCGGTCTTGACCCGCTTCGCCTAGTTTCGCCCAGTTTCAGATTGACACTTTTCTTCCGGCCCTGCTACTCGCGCTGGAAATTAATATTCCGCGTGAGTGTATGGGAAGGAGGTGTGAATCCTCCGTGGTCCCGCCACTGTGATAGGTTTGAAAGATCGGCCGTGAGTCACTGTTCCTCTTGAAATCAGGGAACGGGAAGGCAAGGCCTCCTTCAAGAAACCTTAAGCCAGGAAACCTGCTCATCGCGACAACTAGGATATTCCCCGAGGAGGGAGAGGCCGATGAGATACTTTTCTTATTTTGTAGCGTTCGCGCTGCTCGCAACCGCCGGTTGCGGGAATGTCACCACCAACACGAATAACCCGAATCCTTCTTCCGGGTCGCAAGACGACGAAAAGGATTTTCTCGCCGTGCTGGGATCCAGCTTCACCGATCCCGCGGGGACACTGGGTTTCGTGCCCGTCGAAGAGCCGCGGCCAGCGACGACAAACGTACAAACCACGCATTCGGACGCCATCGTGAGGTCCTATGGTGATCTTTTGTATGTGGTGAACCGCAAAGGCGCGGACAACATCCAGGTCGTCGACCCCGCGCAGAATTTCGCGGTCACGAAGCAATTCTCGATCGGCGCGGGTACGAACCCCCAAGACATCGTCGTGACTTCCGCGACCAAGGCCTACGTCGCCCTCTATGAACCGGAAAGCGTGACCGACAGTACGGTCGTGGATGACATTCTCGTCGTGAATCCCCAAGCGGGAACGATCACCAACACCATCGATCTCACGGACGCGACGGCTAATGACGGCGACCGTTTCGCGCGTGTGGCCGATCTTGTCCAGGCCGGTTCGAAGATCGTGGCGCTCTTACAAGATCGTCCCGGCGATTTTTTCCAATCCCCGGACCAACCCGGCCGGCTCGTCGCGATCGACACGGCGACCGACGTCGTGACCGGCGTGGAAACTCTTTCCTGCTTCAATCCCATCTCGATGGCGCTTTCAGAAACGGCGGGCCGTATCTACGTCGCTTGCGCGGACTTCGCAGGCACAGGTAGTGCGACCGGCGGCATCGAAGTCGTCGATGCCGCGACGTTGCAAAGCTCAGGGATTTTCGTGACCGACGAAGCCCTCGGCGGATCTCCGGGCGACATCGAAGTCTCGGGCACTCAGGGATTCGTGACCGTCGGTGTCTTGAGCCCGACGTTTGAATTTTCCAGCTCCGTGGTATCTTTCTCTCTCGATACGGCCGGTCCCGCAAACGTACAACCTCTCTATGAAGGCGCCGATTACATCCAAGACATCGCCGTCGCGCCGAACGGTCTTTTGGTCGTCGGTGACCAGACTCCGACCGTCAACGGCGTGCTTTTCTTGAATCCCGATACCGGCGCCGTCGTCGACGGACCGATCACGATGGGACTGCCGCCGTCGTCACTTGCGTTTTACCGCAAATGATTATGAGGAAGTTTTTCCCCGTACTTCCGGTCTTTTTACTTCTCGCGGCGTGCGACGCGGCCGGTTTACGACTGAATGAGACCGCACCCCCACCGCCCAACGCCTCGGAGTCCGGCGGTAATTCGTCGGTGCTCGTGCTCCAGCCAGCCTATTTCGAAGTCGTCGGCACCCAAGTCACGCGAACGATGCATCTCCTGTCTTGGTCTGGATCCGGGGACGATGGGGGTTTTCAGGATCATGAGACGGCATCGAGCGTGACTTGGTCCGTCGACGATCCCGCCGTCGCTATAATCGACGCCGATGGCAATCTTCGCACGCTCGGCGTCGGCGAGACTTTCATTCGCGCGAGCGAAGGCGATCAAGAAGCCGTGGCGCACGTCACCGTCGTGGCGGCACTAGAACCGGCGACCGAACCGCCGCCGACTCCGTCCATTCCCGATGGCGACCCGACCGCCCCACCATCTGCTGAGGTTTGTAGCCCCGTTTCTTCCAATGCCTTCGCCGCTCGCGTGATCTCTCACCGCACGGGAACCGGCGGCGGTTTTCAGGAAGAGAAATTACCCGGCATCGTTCTCAGCGGGCCTCGCGGCGAAGGAACCTATCAAGGCGGTTACGATACGTATTCTCTCGGCGTCGGCGGCGAGATCGTCTTGGAACTTGCCCAAACCGTCTGCGACGGTTCAGGCCCGGATTTCACGGTGTTCGAGAATGCATTTCGCGTCGGCACTTTCGGCGTTTTCGTCGAGCCAGGTCTCGTCAGCGTCTCGGAAGATGGAATGACTTTTAAAGATTTTCCCTGCGCCCTCACACCGCCGTACGCCGGCTGCGCCGGACTGCAGCCGGTTCTTGCGAACGTGGAATTCAACGACATCAACCCTCTCGATCCGGAAGTTTCGGGCGGAGACGCTTTCGATCTCGCAACGATCGGAATCACGAAAGCGCGATTTATCCGCGTCCGAGATTCCAACTTGGCCTTAGGCCCTCTGGGACCGGGGACGGATGGTTTTGATTTGGATGCAGTCTCAATTTTAAACGGAATTAAAAACTAGAAAACTCGAGGAGATGTCATGCAACCCCCACAATTTTCACGAAGAGGTTTTTTTCAGGGCTTAGGAAGTTTAGTCGGAGCCTCGGTAATCGGCTGTGCCGCAGAACCACAAACGTCGAAGATCACTTTCGGCTACCAACAATACTCCCGCCTTTCGGCCCAGCACTCCGCAGGATTGACGGTTTCCAGCGGCCGATTATTGGCTCTTGCTGCACGAAACCAGGACCTCTCCAACGGTCTCGGAGATCGCAATCAAATGGTCGAAATGAGCTCTCTCGCCGATCCGCGCCCTTTCTTAAATTTACCGAATGAGGCCGGCCTCTTCGTCGGGGGAATGACGTTGGCCTCCCCCGATTCGGCATTTGTCACGGGCAATGCTCTTTACGAAGTGTCTTTAAGCACTCCGGTCGTCCGTCGTACCGTCCCCTTGGCCTCGGGCAACATGCGTTCCAATGGGTCTTTGAAAGTAGGCGATAAACTTTTTGTCACGGCGTCCCATCCTTTAAATCTTGCGGGCGCTTTGAACGTTTATGATCTCGGTCCCGACGGAACCATCGTCGGCGCCGGTCGCTCCGTTGCAACGGCAGGTGCAAATCCCACCGGCATCGCAGCGTCCGGCCCGGAAGTTCTCGTCCTGAACACGGGCGACTACGAATCAGGATCGATCGCTTATTTAAATTTTTTCGACGGGAACGGGCAAAAAACGCGGGATGCGTTGCCCTTAGGAAATATGACGGCGCAAAATTCGGGATCGATCGCCGTCGGTCAGAATATCGCCGTGATCGGGACATCGGACCGCAGTGGGCGCTTGGTGTTCGTGGATGTGAATGCAGGTGAAGTCATCGATTCTCCCGTCTCCATTCCGGGCCATAACTTCCACTCCAGCGTCGTCATCGGAAACATCCAAGGCCGCGATTACGTGTTCGCCACGGATTATAATTCCGGATCGGTCGCAATTCTTGATATGGAGGATCGTACCGTCATTGCCACGTTGGCCCTGCCTGAACGCGCCGGACCCGCGCTCTTCCACGAAGGCGCGTTGATCCAAACAGTGCCCAACGCCGCCTTGCGCGTTTTCGTTTCGTAATTCGTCCGAAACCGCTCTCATTATCGGCCGGATTTCGGATGCTTTGAGTTAAATTCTTCCGCCTTCGTGCGGAAAATCCCTGGCTCCTATTTTGCTCCACTGCCTCCGAGAAAGGCAGGGGCACACCTGGGCCAGATTCGTTCTGAGAATAAATTATCGACTTCTCTTTCCGACACCAAATCGAATGTGCAAATCCTTACAATGCTGAAGCGCTTCTCTTGCGATTAAAAAACGAATTCCCCCTCTTAGGGTAAGAGGGGGTTAGGGGGCGTTATTCTATGACAGTCCCACCCCTCTACAATCATCCTCTCCTCAAAGATCGACGCCGAGAACTCCGCAGAAACCAAACGGACGCAGAAAAAATTTTATGGAGGTCTTTGAGAAATCGTCAGGTTTCTAGCTTTAAATTTTTTCGGCAATATAGCATCGGGCCCTACATTCTCGATTTTTTCTGTCCCAACCTACGCCTGGCAATCGAACTCGACGGCGGGCACCATGACGAAGAAGAAGTGAGGGAGTATGATTTGCAAAGGACTGAATTTTTAATGACTCAAGATGTTCGGGTAATGCGTTTCTGGAATACGGAAATTTTAGATAATTTAGACGGGGTTTTAGAGAAAATCGCCGTGGTCGGCACGCATAACCCCTCCTAACCTCCCCTTACTTTAAGGGGAGGAATTCCCTTCTCTCCCCCTCTTAGGGTAAGAGGGGGTTAGGGGGCGTTATCCCATCGACTTTAAGAAAACGATCGTCTTATATTTTGGCATGCCCCCTTTTTACTCTTTGACCGAAACCGACCACCCCGAAGGCCGTCCGTGGGTCGACGCGGCGGTGTTGGTGCTGACCTTCGAAAAAAACGGCGAAGGGCATCTCGTGCTGAACAAGCGCACGGAGGAAGTCCTGCACCACAAAGGCCAGGTCTGCTTTCCGGGCGGGATGCGCGACGCAGAGGATAAGTCGCTGTGGGAAACCGCGCTTCGGGAGACTCAGGAAGAATTGGGCGTGGATCCGGAACGCGTCACGCTCGTGCGCGAACTCGGCCAGCAATACACGCCGACCGGCTACCGCGTGACACCTTATCTCGCGCGGCTGAAAAACGCGGAAGAAGCCTGGAAGACAAATCCGAACGAAATCGCCGAAGTTTTCTCCGTGCCTTTCTCTTTTTTTCGCAACCGTGAAAATTTAAAAATCCGGACGCGGCATTTGATGGGGCATGATTTTCTCGACCCGCTTTTCATTTATGAAGGCCACGAGATCTGGGGCATGACCGGACGCGTGGTCTGCGAAATCTTCGGCATCCATCCGGAAGATTGACGCTGCCCCCTAAAATCATTAACCCTTCGCGATGCCCTTGAAAATCCTGTTTCACCGCGCAAGTCCCATCGTACGCGTGATGGAAATTTTAGGCGTTTTCTTCTCCTGCGTCTCTTTTTGGAGGCATCGCGAGGCCTTCGACCTGCGCATGTTTTTCTTTGTCGCGTTTTTTCTGCAATACGTCTTCATCCGCGCCTGCGATTGGGTGCCATGGTATCCGCTTTCGGAACGGCCCGGGGGGAAGGACCAGAAGATCGGCATCGAAGTGCATTTGCAGAAATCCCTCGTACCGGCTTCTTACATGCTCGCAATCGTCGCTTTTCTCCAGGTATGGCCGATCCCGTTCCTATCTTGTTTCCTGACAATCACGGCGTTCTTGTTGGCGACGACGCTGTCGACCGTGAACGGCATCCTGATTTTCTTCCACTGGCGCGATAAAGATCCGTTACCGATCAATTTTTTCAGCAATAACCGCTACCTCCGCGAAAAACAGGAGCTGTGACGCCTTAAAACTTTATGAAACCTAAATTTTTAGAATTGGAAAACCGGAACTCGGTTTTGTGGATCCACTTCAACCGTCCCGAGGTCCGGAACGCGTTCTCCCTGGATCTCGCGGCCGAACTCTTGGCGTGCTTGAAGAAAGCTGCAAAAGACAAATCGGTCGAAGCCGTCGTGATCTCGGGACGCGGCCAGGATTTTTCGGCAGGCGGCGACATCAAGATGATGGGGGAATTGCTGAAAAAAGGGAACATCCGCAATTTCTTCCTGGAGATCTCCAAGCGCATCAACGCCTGCGTGCTTGAGGTCCGCCAGATGCCGAAACCCGTGATCGCGGCGATCCCCGGCTACGTCGGCGGCATCGCGTTCGGTTTCTGCCTCTCAGCCGATTTCCGCGTCGCTTCGCCGAAAGCTCGGCTGCAGGCGGCGACGATTCATTTGGGCCTCGTCGCGAACGGCGGGGCTACTTACTTTCTCCCCAGGCTCGTGGGCAGTGACCAATCCTCCGAAATCCTGCTTTTGGGAAAACCCGTGCCGGCCGAAGAAGCGCTGCGCATCGGCCTCGTTCATCGCGTTTTTTCCGAAGATCGTTTCGCCTCCGAAGTTCAAAACTTCGCCGAAGGATTGTTGACCCTCCCCCGCTACGCGCAAGGACGCGTAAAGCAGATTTTGAATCAAGGTATGGATCGGGAATTGAAAATCCAGCTCGAAAAGGAACGCCAGTCTATCGCGCAAGCTTCGACGACGCCGGATTACCGGGAACGGGTGCGGCGTTTTCTGCAGAAACGTTAGATCTTTTCCAGGGCCCGGTTAATACGGAAGTCGTTTTCGCTTCCAAGGCATCCAAAGTGTTCCGTCCCAAAAATGCCTTCAGTCCCAATGGCAATCCCCGTTCGCCGTAACAAACCTCGCCAATACCATAAAAGAACGAATAGTGGATGCGCACGTAGTCACCGACGAAACAAACCTCCGCTTTTCGTCTGACCCGCGGGGTGACGATATCCTGCAGTCTTTTAGGCGGAACGATCTCGATGTCCCAAGGATTTCCTCTCTCTCCTTGCGGAAGGAAGAAGCGCTGAAGCCGTTCCGATAGTCGCGGCAAAGGGTCCCCCGGAAGATGGGACCGGTGAATGTCTTCTTTCGCGAAGAAACTGACGGCCCTGGGTTGGGCGGGTGCGCGAGACGTATCGTGCCCCAACAGGGCACCCAACCAACTCGCCGGCTGAGAGGGAGCGGGAGCATCGAACCGCACGTAATGCACCGCTTTACCGGAAAATCCGTAGCCGATTTCCATATAGTGACGGGACGGAAATTTGACGTGCAGCACCCGGCCGTCGGTATGCACGAAAAGGGTGTTCTTCAGGGGGGTTTTATCGTCATTCGAGAAATAAACCGCGCAATCGGAGTACCAGCACGATTGAAGCTCCCGAAGAGAATTCGGGACGGCGGGACTCGCCAAAGAAGTCGTCTGAACGCGCAAACCCTTCAAAATATCCCGTTCTACGTAGCCAAGATCCAAGCGAAAGCCGGGCGAGTGTTGGTCTTGGACGACTCTATTGACGACTTCCCACAACCATTGGACGTCATAGCTCAGCTTTTCGGAGGAAATCAGCGGCAGCAACTCACCGGGAGCGAAAAGCCGGGCGGACGTATCGACGAAAACTGGAAAGAAAGCCGCTATCATTCTCCCTCCATCGACTCACTTCAGGGGAAGTTGCATGAAATCTGGGAGTATTTCTATCCGAAAGACTTAACGTTTTTTGATGAGGAGGCGCCGCTCGATCTCGAAGATTTTTTCGGGGATTTTTTCTTTACCGAGATCCTTCTTGTCGTTCTCTTTCACGAAAAGATCGGCGCCGAATTTTTCCAGGGCTTCCTTGGGGCGGATGTTCTTGATGCCGATCAACTGCATCGTCACGATGCCGGCGTTCAATTCTTTCGGGCCTTCTTCTTTCGAGAGGATGCGGCTGATCGCATAGACGGTCTCGCCGGCGTAAGCGGGCTGCGTGTGATAGCCTTCGGTGTAGCCCAAATCCCAAATCGCATTTTCACTCACGTCGCGCGAGGCCAAGCCGGCCAACCACGCGAAAACCAAACCACCATAAATGATCGGTTCGCCTGACATCGGACCCGAACGGCCCGTCGAATACAGGCGATCATAGTGCAACGGATGCGTGTTCATCACGCGGTAGGTCCACGGGATGTGTTCCTGAGTCATCGTGCGGCCGTTCGCGTGCACGATGATGTCGCCGACCGTGAAATCTTCGAAATACGTGCGCGTACCGGTCAGGTTCGCGGGAACTTTCGCGGGGATTTGCGGAATATTTAAGACGATGTCGGTGACGTTTTTGACTTCCGGAAACGGTTCACCCGCAACGGTCGTGGGATCGCTCTTCTTGCCCGCGGGCGCGACCATGATCTTGCGGTCGTATTGCAGGACGAGTTCGTCTTTTTGATTGAGCCCGATCGTGCGGATCGTGACGATGCCGGGCTTGCCTTCGCCCTTCTCCTGGCGCTTCAAGACCTTCGTAAGCGCTCGTAACGTGTCTCCGGGATAAACAGTCTTCAGGAAATGCACGTCGTAATAACCCAAGTTCGCGATCGCCTTTTCGGAATCGTTCTGCACCCCGAGGGAGAGGGCGATGTTCATGACCATGAGCGGGGCGACGACCAGGTCTTTGAACCCATGCGCCTTCGCGAATTCGGCGTTGATATAAAGAGGATTGGTCTCCATGAAGCTGGTGGCGAATTCGACGGCAAACGCCCGGTCGATCGTGATGCCGCGCGGGTGTGCGAAGACTTCCCCTTCGGCGAAATCTTCCAGCACGCGGCCGTATTGCGGATATTTGGCCTTGGCCAGATCCACAGCGACTTCCTTGGATTTCTCGGATTGTTTGATGGCTTTAATATTGAGTTCTGTCATAGGGGTGCGGCTTTAAAATGATCTCGCTTTTCGTGTCAATTGAACTTAGCCTTTTGTAAATGTCTCACCTTCAAAAATCCACGGCACTCCAGGAAGCGGAAGCTTGGGGTATCGACGTCTCTCTGATCGAGGCCAATTTGGCGCGAACGCATACGGAACGCTTGGAAATCCTGCAGCAGGCTTTGGATACGATCATCAGTTTGAGAAAGGCCTACGCAAGCACGCAACATGAAGAGCCTTCTTCAAAAATTACTGAGAAATAAAGTCGATTGCGTTTTAGTCGGTGGTCTCGCGGCGACCGTGTATGGCGTTTCCACGGTGACTTACGACGTGGACGTTTGCTTTGATTTCACTCCGGAAAACATTCGGAAGCTATTAGAGGCTCTTCAAGGCATCCACCCACGCGTGCGGGCTCAAGCTGGCTGGGTGGCTTTGGACGATCTTCCGCTGAATCAGCTGACGGCTCTAGAAAATCTTTATCTGCAAACCGACGAAGGAAGCCTCGACTTATTGGGATCTTTGCATGGCGTCGGCGATTACTCCGAAGTCAAAAAACATTCCCTGGAAATTACCGTTTTCGATTCAGCCTGCCGCATCCTCGATCTTGAAACATTGATCCAGGTCAAAGAAAGCCTAGGCCGTCCGAAAGACCGGCAAGTCGTCTTGGAACTCAAAGTGATCCAGGAGAAACAGCGGAGTTAGGCTTAGAGATAGTTTTTGAGCAACGCCGGCGCGATCACGCGCAGGGCCAAGACTTCTTCGGCGCCTTCGAAGAGAGAGAAGACGCGCGCGTCGACGAAGTAGCGGCTGACCGCGTATTCTTCGGCGTAACCGTAACCGCCGTGGATTTGCAACGCTTCGCGCGCGACCCATTCGCTGATCTTCGACGTGTAAAATTTCACGAGTGAGGCCTCCATGAGACCCTTGTGGTCGTCCATCAAACGGCACGCATGATACGTTGCTTGGCGGCTCGCTTGGATGAGCGCGGCCATGCGCGTGATCTTCCACTGCGTCATTTGATAATCAAAAATCGGCTTCGAAAACACTTTACGGTCGTTCGCGTAGCGGACGGCCGCTTCCAAAGACGCCTGCATGACGCCCAAGGCGCGCGCCGCGGTTTGCAAACGGCCGCCGGCGAAACCTTCCATCTGGAGATAGAAACCTTTTCCGAGACCGCTTTCGCCGCCGATCAAATTTTCTTCGGGCACCCAATAATTTTCGAAGGCGACTTCATAGGAATGCATGCCGCGGTAACCGATGGTGGGGATGGCCTTGCCTTCGATGTGGCCGCCGTGTTCGGGCTGGTCGTAATTGAATTCATGTCCTTCGAAGCGCGGCTTTTCCGCGATCAGGATCGTCATGCCGCGGTGTTTTTTCGACATGTCGGGGTCCGTGCGGCAGAGCACCATGAGCGAATCCGCGTAGCCTGCGAACGTACACCAAGTCTTCACGCCGTTAATCAGCCAGCCGTCTTGACCGGACTTCGATTTTCCACGCACGGCCGTGACTTTCATGCCGGCCACGTCGCTGCCGTAGTCGGGTTCCGTGACGGCCACGCCCGCCATGCGTTCGCCGGAGGCGAGCAAGGGAAGCCATTTCGCTTTTTGTTCTTCGGTGCCGCCTTTGAGGATGGCTTTCGATAAAATTTCGGGGCGCGTGATCAGAGATCCCGCGACGCCTAAAGACCCTCGCGACAATTCTTCGGTCACGACGACCATGCTGGTGTTATCCGGCTTCGCGTCGTCCTGGAATCCGCCATATTGCTGCGGAATCGAAAGCCCGAAGCAGCCGAGCTCGATCAAGCCCTGCATGATGTCTTGGGGGATCAGGAGATCATGGCGATGGACTTTTTCGGCGACCGGCATGACGCGGTCTTCGGCGAATTTCTTGAACGTCTCGCGAAACATTTGATGCTGTTCATCCAAACCATAAGCCCCGCCGCCCTTGTCGCTCACGAGCTTGGCCAAGCGCGCGTAGTTGTCGCCGGCGAGTATCTTTTCGACGATTTTCGTGAGTTCGGGATTCCAGATCGTCTCGCGCAGCTTCGGCTCGTCGACGCCCCATTCGTGGAAACGGTAACTGATCTTATCCGAAAAATTCCGGATCATCTCGGCGGTGAAAATATCGGCCAAACCCTGCTCGACGTCGCCGGGATTTTTGGCCGCGTAGGCCTGAACCTGCTCGGCCGCGTAAATTTCGGAGGCGATCCAGGCGAAGTCGTAGGCAACTTGCTGGAAGAGGTCGAGTTTCGCGGTGGAAATATCCTTCCCGTCGGAGGCACGCGCAGCCAAGGCTTTTCCGATGTGATCGCGTAAGTTTTTGGCGGAATCAATGAGTTGAGAGGCGTTTGTCGTCATAGTGCGCGCGTTCTAGCGGCACCTTCCGGAGGCTGTCAACTACGCTATTTCACCTGAACCGGTGACGTAAAAAGGATTTTCAGGACCTTTTGCGCCAGCGCGCGCGCGCCGACGAGGGGACCATTCGCGTGCGCGTATAATTCCCCGACCAACTCCGACGGACCGTGCGCGTGGGTGCGCCAGCGCGGGGGGCAACCGTTTTCCCAGGCGCATTTGCTTAAAACTTCGAAGCTTTCGGGAAAATCCTGTTCGAGCCTTTGACGCCACCAGTCCGCGGCGTTCTCGCGCGGGACGTGAGGCAACGATTTCATCAGGTCGCGTTTTCGTTCCCAAGCCAGGACCGACGACATGCGGAAGCGGTCAAAATCTTCTTTTTCACGGTCGGCCACCCAGCGCACCAACCCCACAGCCGCCGAGAGCGATATCTTAGGCGTCACGACGATGGAAGGCACGGGCAGGTCGGTCGTGCGGATCCAAGTCGCGGCCGCCGCATCCCAATTCAGGGAAAAAAGCGGCTGCAGGACGTTCAGAATCGCGGGAGAAGTGATGGAAAGATCGCTTTCGCCGCATAAAACGAAATGCTTCAGCACGGCCGTGAGCAGGTCACCCACGAACGCGGCTTCCAGGCAGAGACCGTAGTCTTGGAGGCTTTTCAAAATCGACGCGAGATCGGAGACCAAACGCAATCGGTCGTTATCCGAAGCTTCGGCTTCCGCACCGATCGCGCGCAGACCCGAAGCCTGGGCGGATTCGGCGGCCACAAAATTCAAAGCGCTTTGAAACGTTTCCGGCGCCTTGTCTTCCCCGGCTTCCCTATCCTCAGAGACCAGATGAAATTTTTTCTCGGGCGCAGGCGTGGCGGCTTCGATGTGCTGGATGAGGGGTTTTAAGCCCTGGACGTTCAAAATTTCCGCTGTCGTCATGAGACGCTTCAAAAGCGACAAAATCGTCTGACGCTGCACCGCGGAATGCGTCCACTCGGCGGACACCTGCGACTCCGGATTGTTCTTGGCCAGGAAAGCCTGGAGTTTGCGCTTCAAATAATCGTGTTTTTTGACGGCCTCGCTCAAACGCTGGCGCAGGACTTCGGACTGCGTCCAGGCCTCCATGAGGCGGTCCCAGGTATTCGGCAATAGATCCCCGCTCAAAATCAAATCAATCAAGACCTCACGATTGTCCGCGTCCAGCTTGTCCGAAACAATGTGATTCAATGCCGTTTCCAGCAAGGCCTCGGCCAAAGCCGTATTGCCTTGAGCGACGACGGTCATCATGCCGGAGGCGACGGGCCAGACGAGATTCGGTTCTTTGCGCGCGAGACGCAGTGTCCTCAAAAAATTCTTGGCCCAAATGATCGAGGGGATGCGCGAGGGCGGCAAGGCCCCGTTCCAGACGGCGCCTAAGCATGCTTTGCGAAAATCCAAGGCTTTCAGCGCATTTTCCGCAAGACTCAACGCCTGATGCGTATGCTCTTCGTAAAGATCCCAACGGTCTTGGTCGGGCTGGGTCTCGCGCTGGAAAAGCTGCGGCATGATGGCGGGCAGGTTCATGCTTTTCTGGCTGACGATGCGCTTCCAATACTTGCCGACGTGAAACACGCTGCCGCTGCGGATAGTTTCCATCAGATCCGAAAGGGCCGGAAAGTCGCGATCCATCACGAAAGGACGATCGTTCAAACGGTCGCTCAAATTTTGGTCGGGTGCGTTCTCGATGACGTACAAGAACGAACGGGGCGTGACCGCGAACGACGACAGGAATTTCTTAAGCCGCCCCACGCCGTATTCTTTGTCGGAAATATTCGCGGCATTCAGCCGCTCTTCGACGCCGCGCAGTGTTTCCTGAAAATGCGGTGAGTGGGAGACTTCTTCGGATGTATCGCGCAGCAAAGCCAGGGCCCGATGCGCCCAGGACACGGCGCCTTCCAGACCTTCCTCCGAAGACACGTCTTCGCCCTCACGCAGAAGCGCGCGGAAACGTTTCCGCATCTCAGTGGCGTCTAATTCCATAGGTGCGTTTGTCGGGACGGGACGGCGAAAGTTGCTTCAATTATCCGAAAAACGCCTTCTGGGCGGCTTCCGGAAGTTTGCCTCCGGCGACGTGAACTCTTTGGATTAATTCCCAATAATAACGGTAAGTCGCGCGGTCATGGAGCTCGCCTTCAAACTGGATCGGACCCCAGTTGGCTTCTTGGGCGGCGAGTAAAATCTTGCTGCCGGTCTCGACTTTGGAATCATCCGGCGCCATGGCGGCGACGATGGCGTCGATCTGCGTGGGATAGATGGACCACATGCGCAGGAAACCGAATTCATTGCGCGCGCGCGTCGCGTCGGCCTTGGTTTTTTCGAAATCCTTCAGGTCGAGCGTGACGTTGTGGGCCGGAATGATGCCGTTCGCCAGCGCCGCGGCGCAGAGTTCCGCCTTCGCGCGCGCGATCAAACGATGCTCGAACTGTCCCGGAGAGCGCATGCACGTATCGGGAATGGCGCCGTGGTAGCCGGAGACGAAATCCATGAGACCGAAATCCAACACCTGCATCCACGGCATCGCCGCGATCTGCCAGATGTCCTTCAACGCCCCGTGCGTTTCGATCAACACGTGGATCGGGATTTCGCGCTGGATGTTATTTTTTTTGGCGACTTCCTGAATGTACGAAATCATTTCCTTCACTTGAGACGCGGCCGTGGGCTTGGGGATGGTTATGTAGGCCAACTCATTGCCAGCACCGGCGACCAAGATATCGATATCCTGCTTCCAATACGCGTTCGTGTAATCATGAATGCGCGCGCCGGCCATCTTGTGCTTGTTGAGCGGCCCCTTCGCCATCGCGACGATCATCTCGGCGTGCTCTTTTTCCTTGCCCGTCGGCGCTCCGTCTTCGCAATCCATCGTGATGTCGAAAACGCCGCCTTTTTGATTCTGCAGCTCCATCGCCTTCGTGATGAGCTTCTCCGACCCTGCGAAATGTTCGCAGGATGGAATTACGGGAAAAGGTTTTTCGCCTTCAAACAAAGCCTTCGAGGGATGACCGCCGGCCATAAGAATTCTCCTTTAATAACGATGAACGAAAAGTTTTGCGGGTCTAGCGAAGCCAGGCGAAGCTTGTCAAGCGGGGAGGCGCAGTGCGTCACCAACGGAACCTACGCAACAAATCGTAACGAAGGACGAATCCTCACGAACCATGGTCCTTCGTCCTCTGCCCCCCGTTTCTTCTCCCGTGCCTAGAACGCGCCCAACGACGGCTCCGAGCGGCGCTTCGTTCCGGCAGCCCGCACCTCAAACCACTGTCTTTGTCCGTCCGGAAGGTTGGAAAAAATCCTGGAAAACCCTCCTCGGCTCGGTGAGCGCTGGCTCCCATCCCGTCGTGAACCAAGCGGCTCATGTCATGGCGGCCTCGCTGCTCACGCTCGCCGTGACCGCAGGCGTTTCATCTCTTTCGAATCCGACCGCCGTCCTCCCGAGTCTCACCACTCTCCTGCCAAGCGCGTGGATTTATATTTCGGGTAAACATCGCCTGGATCGACACGCCGAAAAAATTGGTATTTTCACGATCGTGACGACCGTGGCCGGTGAAGGGTACGAAGTGAAACAGCCGTCGCAAGACTCCGTGGATTGGATCGAGCCGCTCGATACGGTCATCGAGATTCACTTGAACGAAGACACCATCCTCGAGCGCCTCGAAGGCGTGTCCAAACGGGACGTGCCGAAAACTTTCGAACGGATTTGGCGGGAAGAATTAAAAGCCCACGCCGATGCCATTGCCGGGATTTTGCGCCGTTCGAATGCAAAGGCCTTGAGGCGTTGGACGATCTTGAATCCCAAATATTTACCGGGCCTCGAACCTTTCGAGATTCACAACGTCCGGCTCGACCGCTACGAACGCCGTTCTCTTTGGAGACGTTTCCTCTCGCGCCTGATCTTCACGACCTCGCGCGTGCCGCGTTTCGAGCAGGTGATCAACAACCTCTTCTTCCGCCCCTGGCGCCGCCTCTTCAAAACTTACCCGACGCGCACTTACGTCGTGCCGAGAGCGGATTTCGGGCGGTTTATTGAGACTTGGAAGCAGCGATCGAAACCTATTTAGAATAGATTCCTAATGCCCAATCGGCTGGGATAATTCGAGTAGCACCCCACCCGTCGATTTCGGATGCACGAACGCGATGAGCTTGCCGTGCGCTCCGACGCGTGGCTTTTCATCGATCAATTGAACGCCGGCGGCTTTGTAGGCGGCGAGCGCTGCGGCCACGTCGTCGACTTCGATGCAGATGTGATGGATGCCGCCGCGGCCGCCGTTTTTCTCGATGTATTTTCCGATGGGACCTTCGGGCGACGTGGATTGCAGCAATTCGAGATTCGTCTCACCGACGCCGAAAAAGGCCGTCTTGGCTTTTTGTTCGGCGACTTCTTCCAGATGCTCGGGGGCTTTTCCTAAGAGGGCCGTATAGGTTTTGATGGCTTCGTCCAGGTTCGGGACGGCGATGCCGATGTGATCGACTTTTTTGAATTTGGTCATACGCGCTTTTGAACGGAGGCCGGGGCAAACTTCAAGGGCTTTTTTCTAAAGGTCCCAATGGAATTTTTCGCGGCGCGACCACAGGATCAAGAAGATACCGAGCGGCACTAACGCCAAAGTCAGCGTCGCAGGCGTCTTGCCGACCGCCGACTGGGGCAGAGGCACGGCGGTTCCGCCAAAAAACTCCTCCGCAGTGCCGACCTTCGTGTAGCGCTCGCCGAAAGCTACGGGCAGAATCACCGAACCCGCGACTAGCAGCAGCACGAGCCCCGCAAGAGCCACGCGTCCGCGCGCCTGCATTTTGAATTTGAGCCAATAACCCGCCGCGTACATCGCGAAATAAAGAAGCAGGATCAAAGCGACAATCGGAAACGGCACTTGGGAAGCGCGCACGACGTAATTGAACATCCAATCCGGCGCGAGGAGGTAAGACCAATACACGATAGCCGTGAAGATGCCCACGATGACAAGTCCCGAATAAAAGGCGCGCGTTCCCATTAACTTTCCGGAAGGAAAATTTTTCACGCCGAAACCAAATAAGACGCCGATCAGCAGTAGCACCGGCCAATCAATGAGAAATGTGGGAATCGCCCCCTTTCCCGCCTTCCAAATACCACGGTAACGTCGCGGCCAAACCGTGAGCGAATTCAGGATATTCAAACTTGAAGCCGGTACTCTTCAGCTTCGCGTTGTCGTAAACGTAATCCACGCCGAAATATTTCAGGCTGTCTTTTTCGAATTTCGGCGGACGTCCACTGATGAGGCGCCGTCGCCACTTCCCGAAAAACGCGGCGAGACTCAGCGCTGCCTTCACGAGCCCCAAAGGCACGGGCGGCAAGGCGCGGAATTTTTTCCCCGTCAGTCCGGCCAAGAGGCGAAAGTAATTGATCGTGGCGGTCCGGCTGTCGTCATTCAAAATGTAAGTTTCGCCGTCGGTCTCCGGATGTTCCGCGAGGAAGAGCGCCGCGCGGCAGACGTCGCGCACGTGGACGGTCGGAATGCGGAACGTGAAATTGCGCGGGATCGAAAGCGATCCCATCGCGAGCGCGTCGCGGATCAACTGGCCGCCGCCGTACACGCCGCGCGGACCGTAGACGGTCGTCGGATGCAGCACGGAAAACCTCAAATCCCGGAACGTTTCGCACAACGAACGCTCCTGCTCCCATTTGCTTTTCAGGTAATCATTTGAAGGCTCGATCGGTGACGTTTCGCGGAGCGGAAGATCTCCCGGTCCGCGCGGCACGCGGTAGACGCCGCCCGCGCCCCAGAGAATTATTTTTTTAAAGCCGGGAGATTTTCTTAAAAACTCCAGCAAGTGGCGCGTGCCTTCGACGTTCACGCGCTGAAGCAAATCGGCCGGTGCGGAATAGTTAAAGACGGCTGCGATGTGGAAGACATACTCAGCGTCTCTCACGACGCGCGCCATGGCTTCGGTGTCCGTTACGTCGGCGGCCAAAAATTCCACGCCGTGTTTTTTTAAGACGCTGGGAAACCGGCCGGTGAGAGGATCGTCTTTTTCGTAGCTTTGCGCGAGATCGGTCGCGATCACCCGATGTCCCGCTTCGATCAGGACTTCGACCATGTGGGTACCCATGAAACCGCAAGCTCCCGTGACGAGACAGCGCGCCATAAGTTCCTATTTAAAACATTTTTAAGCCGGCGCGAACCCATTTTCTTTCATTCGCCGCTGAAATCCTCTAAATCCCCTCTCATGAAAGCTTTCGTCACCGGCGCCACGGGTTTTTTGGGAAGTCATTTGGTGGATCGCCTCATCGCCCAAGGCGACGACGTGCACGTGCTCGTGCGGCGCTCTTCGAATTTACGATGGTTGCTCGGCAAAAAAATCACCCTGCATTACGGTGACATCGTCGGTGCGGCGAAGGGTTTGAAAGAAGGCCTCGCGGGTGCCGACATCGTCTATCACGTGGCGGGCGTCATCAAGGCCGCTCGCGCTTCCGAGTTTTACGAAGCGAACGTCCAAGGCACAGTCAACGTTCTCGACGCCTGTCTCTGCTCCTGCCCGAACGTCAGCCGCGTCGTCATCGTCACGAGCCTCGCCGCGCGCGGACCGGGACTGCCGGGCGATGCCAAGCCCGCCGTGGAAACCGATCCCTATCATCCCACCACCGACTACGGCCGCAGCAAGCGCGACGCCGAGATCGCGGCGCTGCGTTACGTCGACAAACTTCCGATCACGATCATACGCCCGCCCGCAATCTACGGCCCGCGCGACGATCAAATCCTGGAATTTTTCCGGCTCGTCCAAAAAGGCTTCGCGGTCCTGCCCGGCGGCGGCGAACATTTCCTCAACCTCTCGCACGTACAAGACATCGTCACGGGACTGACGCTTGCCGCCACCCACCCGCGTGCTGTGGGAGAAATATTTTTCGTCGGCGAAGACCGAAACTACGAGTGGTCCGAAATGGTCCGCATCATCGCGCAGACGTTGGGCAAAAACCCGGTGACACTCCGCCTGCCTCATTGGTTTTTCTTGGGCGCCGGTTATATCGCCCAAGGCTTGGGAAAACTCGCCGGGCGGCCGTTCGCGTTCAACCTCGCGCAGGCGCAAAACTTCATTCAACGCAATTGGACCATGGACGTGAGCAAGGCCGGACAAGTTTTGGGGTATAAACCGTCTTATTCTTTAACACGTGGCGCCTCGGAAACAGCGCTTTGGTACCGCGACGAAGAATGGCTTTGAATTTTTTTTAGGAATCCATAAAATTCCGAGCAACTTTTCCCTCTGGGTTGCGAATCAGAAACAATAAAGGGACTTATGGAACGTAGAAAATCAGACCGCCGCCGATTTCCCCGTCACGACGTGAGCAAAACGTCGCTGAAAGCGTCCCTGGTCTTAAGCGGCGGATCGCTGCTTAAGAAAAATTCCCAAAACTCCGTCGAGATCGACACGAACCCTTTGGATTTCAGCCGCGGCGGCATGCGTCTGTCACTCGGACTCGACGCCGTGTGGAGCACGCTGGCTCCCGCGCACGAGATCGACGTGTCTCTGGGCGGCAACCACGAAACCGTCCGTAAGGCCCGCGTCGTCCACATCATGCCGAAGGATCACTCCGTCGGATTGGAATTCCTCAAACCCTTCGAAGACGTCTCCACCGTCGTCGCGATCGACAACGTTCCCCTCGTGCACTAAGCGTCCGTCCGGGCCTTGCGATCCTTCCGGATTTTTCTCTGTTGTCATTCTTTCCGTGATCCCGTAGAAGCCCGACCTCTTTAAGGAGCTCCCATGGCGTATAAGAAAAAAAAGCAGGCCGCGAAGAAACACCGCAAAAAAGCCGGTAAAAAAGTCCGCAGCCTCCGTTATCGCGGCTAGAACGCCCCCGATTCCGCCTTCAAAATTTGACACGTCCCGGCAATTTTTCTTTTAAAACGGCCAAGGTCTTCTTGCGTCTTTTCCGAAAATTCGAATAACTCGTCCTCATTGGGGGCTCGCGGGACGGTTATCTCTTATGCCCGAAAAGATCGAATCGGCGTCCGGATTTTTCGATCGTTATTTTCCCGAGGACGGTCCTCGCATCGACCAAGACGTTTTCGCGGACGGCGTCCAACATTCCAAACGCGTTTCCCTGCACAAAATCGTCGACCATTACCGAAAGCTTCCGCCCTCCGAGCAGTACGCTGTTTTCCGCCGCCTCGAAGACGGAGGCGACGCGCAGATGCTGCAGCGGCTTTCGTCTTTTCCCGATTCGTCCGATGCTGACTCCATCCTGAAACGCCTGGACGAGCGCTTGAGCCGCTTCGGCGCCGACGTGACTGCGGCCAAACGCTGGGAAGCGCGGCTCGCGGTCGAAGAAGAGCTCTTCAACCTGAACCAACTCTTCGAAAGAAAATCGAAGAACTTCTTGGCCGTCCTTCAAAAACCACACGCACCCCTGCCGCTCTCCCTTCTCATCCCGCAGAGAAAGACCGCTTACGAAGGGCTCGAGAAAATTTATTCCAAACACGGAAGCTTTCTTTGGGACACGGACCGGGACTTCGACCCGCGGGCCCCACTTCAAAAACGCGACGCGGCGTTCGACGGACGCGACGTACTACCCTTGGACCCCGCATGCTCGTGGGACGGCGATCACGACTCCATTTGCGATGCTTATGACTCCAACGACCACAACGCGAAGGTTTGGATCGCACCCAAAGGCACTAAAAAATTCGAGTTCGTCGGCGGGAAGATCGTGCTTTCCAAAACGCTCACGGTCGCCGCTCACAAAGACGCGGATGCGAACGTCGTCAAACGCGACTTTTTCCAGCCCGCGTTTTTAGAGGCATTGCAAAAAAAGATCGGGGACGCGTTCGCACTCACACTCCCCTCCATGCCCTATGCTTTGAAGGTAAAATTCAAAGTCATCGACGACGCTGCGGCAGCCGACATCCGGTGGACCGACAAGACGGATGTACGGGATTACTCCGGCTATTGGGACCGGGACACTTTGACCGAAGCGCAAGCTCCGACGGCTTTGCATGAAGTGGGTCACTGGTTCGGATTCCGCGATTATTATTATGAAGCGTTCCTGCACGGCGGCTTACGGGACTTTCTCACGCGCCCCGGATACGGCATCATCGCCGCGCGGCACATCATGGCGAGCAAAGCCGACGGCGTTTTTTACCTCGCCGAAATCAATAACCTCTATGCGCGTCTCGCGAACGACCGCATCGATCCTTCAAAAGTCACGCTGTCCGACGTAGATAAAAAGTCGTCCCGGCATTGGGATGCGATGCTGCTTAAACGGGGTCGCACCGCTCGGTCGGATCGCCAGTATGCGAAGGCCACTCTCCTCTTCCTCGACTTGATCTCGCGGCATGCCGACGACGCGAACCTCGCCTCCGAACTCACGAATGCTCTCGTCGCGATGGGAAAATCGCCGTGGCCTTCGAATGCAGTCACCGCAAAAGTTCTGCGCGCCTACGAAACCGCGCTCAGCCGCGATACGGGCGAGGTAGATCTTTATCTCGCTTATGCGCTTGTTTTGTTTCAATCGGGCCGTTCATTA
Organism: Myxococcota bacterium; assembly: GCA_052033505.1. GTDB lineage: Bacteria > UBA10199 > UBA10199 > JACPAL01 > JBPOJN01. Next base: position 66,256 of record JBPOJN010000020.1, read on the forward strand.
GACGGTCTTCAGGCCTTGAAAAAATTATTTACCGTTCATTCCCATTACCGCGACAGCGGCTCGAAGATCGAAGAGCCCGCCGATGCGCTCGTGAAGCGGCTCGCGGGCGTTTTTCAAGAAGCGGGACTTCTGACGTGGCTTCAAGCCTTGAATATCGACACGACGCAAAGCAGCCCGGAGCAGGAAAAGTTTTTCTCAGGCTTGCAAACGGCCAAGGTGGTCGTTCCCGAGGACGAAAAATCCCCGTGGATCCCGGAGGCGCGGTTCTCGCTCTCGTCTTATTATCGCCCCGGCGGCTTGAGGGGAAAAATCGCTGCGGAAGCCGCATGGACGTCACCTTGGACGGGACTGAAACCTCTCGTGGGTTTCTCTTCCAGGATGGGTCCGTCGGGACGATACCTCGAAATAGAAGGCACGGCCGGACTGTCGCTGGGCATTTATCGCTCGAGGGATTTCGAAGCCGGCGCCAACGTTCAAGCCGGTTTACGTTCGACCGATTTTACGACTCCGGATGCGCTCCTCAAATGCAGCGCGTCCGTTCGTTATGATTTATCGGACCGCTGGTCCTTGGGCGCCGAAGTCTTCCTTGAAAATGCGGACTTCGAGTGGCGTCCGTCCGCTGGTTTTGAAACCGGCCTCTCTTACCGTTGGCACGAATAAAAAAGGACAGCGGCTTGAAGATGTTTTGAAACACATCGATTGCAATCGAAAATCGTCTCCACTAAAGGCGCTTCTCAAGAAAAGGATTTTTATGCTCTCTTACGACCTCCCCCAAGAACACGAAATGCTGCGCAAGACGGTGCGCGACTTCGCGGAAGCCGAGATTAAACCCGTCGCGCAAAAGTTGGACGAGAAGGAAGAATTCTCACTCGATCTCGTACGCAAGATGGGCGAGATGGGCTTCTTCGGCGTGACGGTGTCGCCGGATTACGGCGGGCAAGGACTGGATACCCTCTCCTACATCTTGATCGTCGAAGAGCTCGCACGCGTCGACGGCTGCCAGGCCGCAACGGTCGCGGCGGAGAACGGCTTAGGCATCGGCCCGATCTGGAACTTCGGCACGAAAGCTCAAAAAGACAAATACCTACCTGACCTCTGCTCCGGCAAAAAACTCTGGGGCTTCGGTTTGACCGAACCCGACGCCGGCAGCGACGCGGGAAATTCGAAAACGCGCGCCGAATTAAAAGACGGTAAGTGGGTCATCAACGGCTCGAAGATCTTTATCACAAACAGCGCTTCCCCGATCACGGCCGGCGTGACCGTCCAAGCAGTCACGGGACAAACGCCGAAGGGCGCCAAAGAAATTTCCTGCATCATCGTCGAACAAGACACGCCGGGTTACGTCGCGAAGGAAATGCACCATAAGATGACGTGGCGCTCTTCGAACACCGGCGAGCTTTATTTCGATAACGTCACGGTCCCTGAGGAAAACTTATTAGGTTCCAAAGGCGGCGGTTACCGCCAGATGTTGGCCACGCTCGACGGCGGCCGTCTCGCGATCGCTGCGATGGGACTAGGTGGCGCCCAAGGAGCTTATGAAGCCGCTCTGAAATACGCGGGCGAACGCAAGACCTTCGGCGTCCCTCTCTCCAAGCACCAAGTGATTTCGTTCAAGTTGGCCGACATGGCGATGGAAATCGATCTCGCGCGCCTCTACCTTTACAAAGCCTGCTGGCTCAAAGATCAAGGCCGCCCGTTCAAAAAAGAAGCCGCGATCGCGAAACTCTACACCTCCGAAATGATGGGCCGCGTCGCCGACGCCGCTGTCCAGATCCACGGCGGCTACGGCCTTATGGAAGAATACCCCGTCGCGAAATTCTACCGCGACCAACGCCTGCTCGAAATCGGCGAAGGTTCCTCGGAAGTACAACGCATCGTCATCGCACGCGAAATCGGCGCTTAAAAACTCAATCGCCGGTTGATGATTTAAACCCGAGCTGCTAAGGCCGTAATCGATGCGTTTTCGTTTTTTACTCACTCTTTTCCTGATTTCCGCCGCCCTTCCGGCCGGGGCCGCAAGCGACAAAGACAGGATCTCCGGGCTCGAGCGCCGTATGGACGTGCTCGATCACAAGCAAGACCGCCTGCTTCAGCTCGAGGCAGGTCATTATAACGACTTAGTCCGGATCCTGCGCGATCTTAAGAAAAATTCCGAAATGGTGATGGTGCAGGCACCCGTCGTGGCGACGCCTCCGGCCGGGACCGCACCCCTGGAATCCATGCCGGCGGCCGCGCCTGCCGTCGTGTCTCCTGCCGAAGTTCCTTCTCCCGCGCCCGAAGCCACCGCTCCCACCGTTCTTGCAGCGGAAAACACGGCCACGCTTCCGGCCCCTGTGGTCACTCCCGAAACAGCGGCCACTGCCGCGACGATCGCGGCACCCGTAGTCGTGCAAGCCCCCGAAGGAATCGCCCCGGCAGCTCCGGTTGCCGATCAAAATTCCAAAGAAATCAAATCCCGCATGAGCCGTCTCGAATCCCTGACGACGTTGTCCTTCGTCGTGACCGCGATCTCACTGGTGGCCATGGTATTGATGTTCAAAAACTTGCGCCAAAAAGAGCAGACCCTGAAAACCGCGATTTGGCGTTCGGACATGCAAGGCTTACGCGAGGAAGTCATGCTCGGGCGTCCGCACATCAGCGTGGAAAAAAACTTCGAACGTCTGACGTTACTCAACAAAGGCTCGATCGCCGCGAACGACGTCCAGCTGGCTTTAGGACCGGCGCCGGGCGCGATGAAGCAAAAAGTCCGCAGCGTCCCCACGATACGCCCCGGCGAGAAAGCTGATGTGGAAATCACCGGCTATACATTCGAAGGCCAGATCTACGGCGGACTGGAATATAAAAACGCGCAGACGGGGCGTTTGTACAAAGACCAATTTTTAATGAAAATCGATGGCGTGACCGGAGAGATCGTCCCCATCAAAGAGGCGATCTGACCTCTAAAACCGGAGCGAATTTATGGATAAAAGGGAAAACATCGGAAAAGCATTGGGAAAAATCCCCTCGGGCGTCGGCATTTTGACCGCGGCCGCCGAAGGCCAGGACTCGGCCATGCTGGCGTCTTGGTTTCAGCAAGCCGGTTTCGAGCCGCCCGCGATCCTGGTCGGAGTGAATAAAAAACGCGCCATGATGGGCGCGATTCGTTCGTCAAAAAAATTCGCGCTCAACCTCCTGCACTCCCACCAAAAGGACCTTTTCTCGCATTTTGCAAAAGGCTTCGAACCCGGCCAAAATCCCTTCGAAGGCATTGAAATTTCCCGCAAAGAAACCGAGAGCGCGATCCTAAGCCACGCGATGGCTTACCTCGACTGCGAAGTCATCGGCGAGATCGACGCCGGCGACCACACCGTTTTCCTGGGCAAAGTCCTCGAAGGCGGCGTCCTCGAAGAAGGCCCCTCGATGGTGCACACCCGCCGCAGCGGGTTTAATTATTGATACGTGTTAAAAAATATACATATCCGGGTTGATATGTATAAAAAGTTTGATTTTTTATATATATGATGTAACTATTTGAAATTAATGGGTTTTAAACTTGAACTCCTACCTCCCCTCCTTGATTTAGAGACTAAAGCCATACTGAAAAAGACGGCCTCCACGCATCGTTACCTCGCGGAATTAAAGGGAATTTCTGCAAGCATCCCTAATGAAGAAATCCTAATTAATACCCTCTCTCTGCAGGAAGCCAAGGACAGCTCCGCCATTGAAAACATCATCACCACCCATGATGCGCTTTATAAAGAAGAGCTCTTTCCGGAACTCGCATTGAACGCTTCGGCAAAAGAAGTCCGTCGTTACATATCCGCTCTGAGCATCGGATTTGGATTGGTACGAAAATACGGATTCCTCACGAACCAGCACATTCTTAAAATTCAGGCGGAATTAGAAATGAACGACGCCGGTTTTCGCAAACAGGCGGGCACCGTACTGAAAAATGAACAAACGGGAGAAATCATTTATACCCCGCCGCAGGAACCGGAAGCGATTCTCGATTTAATGAAAAATTTGGAATTTTTCATGAATGACGATTCTTTCTCAGACCTCGATCCTTTAATCAAAATGGCGGTGCTCCATTATCAATTTGAAAGCATCCATCCCTTTTATGACGGCAACGGACGAACGGGGAGGATTTTGAATGTGCTTTATCTGGTGCAAAAAGGCCTCTTGGATATCCCCGTCCTATACATGAGTCATGCGATCATCCGGCGTAAGGACCAGTATTATAAGCTGCTTCAAAAAGTGCGGACAGATCAAGCGTGGGAAGAGTGGGTTCTTTACATGCTGGACGTCGTGGAAGAGACAGCTCAGCAAACGATCAAAACGATCGAGCTCATCAAAGAAGCGTTGCTGGATTACAAGCACCGCATTCGTGACGGGTTCAAATTTTACAGCCAAGATTTGATCAACAATCTCTTTTCGCATCCCTATACGAAAATCGATTTCATGACGAAAGACCTGAAGGTAGTCCGTTTTACAGCGACGAAGTATTTGGAAGAACTGAGTAAAGCGGGGTTTTTGAAAAAAGAAAAAATCGGCCGGTCGAATTATTATATCAACGTGAAACTCTATGAAATCTTAAGCCAAGCGGGAAACAAGGCTAACAATTAGAATCCATCTGTCAGCAAGTCATCCCAGGCATCCACATCGAAACCGACCCAACCTGATTTTTTCGAGAGCACGAACGGGCGTTTGACGAGGTTGCCATTGGAGGCCAGGAGCTTGATCGCCTCGGACTCGCTCATGTCCGGCAATTTGTCTTTTAGGCCCAGCGCCTTGTAGTCCCCACCCGAAGTGTTGAAGAGTTTTTTGATCGAACCCATGTGCCCGACCATGCGGCGCAATTCTTCGACGGTCGGCGGCCTTTCGCGGATCGGGATTTTTTCGTACGGGATTTTCTTCGCGTCCAAATACTTCAGCGCTTTTTTGCAGGTCCCGCAGTTTTTGTATTCGTAGATTTTTAAGTTCATACGTCTTCTTTCTTTAAATCAATCTATCCCCCGATAGCCGCGGTGAAGGCTGCGGTTTTTGGGATTTGCGCGAGGAGGCCGGCGAAGAGTTCGTTCAAGACTTTTTCCAGCTGGCGCACGTCCTTGCGGCGGATGCTTTTATCATCGATTTCGTAGCCGACTTCGATGGTTTGGTCGGAGTTGGAGGCGGCTCGGCGCACCGTGAGAGCGATCTGAGCCGTGGCTGCGCCTTTTCCGGTCACGAGCTTTTTCTCCACGGCGACGTAAAATTCTTTGATGTCCACGCCTACGAAGACGTCCGGCTTTGCGGCGCCGCCTTCGACGACTGTTAATCCGCAAGCGGTGAAGAGACGTTTCAACGCCTCCGCCGTCGCGAAGTTCAGCGCCGGAGCCGCATCCATCAGCACCGTGTTTTTACCGCCGCTTGCGTTTTGCCGGCCGACCTCACGCACGTCGCGTATGTCGCTGACATTTAAGAATTCGACTTTCGTATCCTTCCAAATCGCGACGGGACAGGTCTTGGCGAAAAAATCATCGGGAAGTTTCAACGCGACGGAGACGCGTTCATCCTGCGCGGAGAGTGTCGTGGCGAAAAGCAGGGAGAGGAAGACGGTCAGAATTTTAATTTTCATAAATACGGTACTAAAATCCAACGAGCGCAAGGGCAAGAAGCGAAAAATAGGATAATCTTTTTGCCACTGGACTTCGCAGTCTTAACTGTTAAAATCCTATTATAAATCAAATACTTACTGACTATATGCGTCATGAGAACTGCGTTAAAAACAAAAGGGGTGCGTCAAAAATCTTTCAAGTCTTTTCCGGGACTTCCGGAACAAAGGAGGGGGGTGAAATTCTATGGCGTCCTTTAAGAAGGCCTTTCTGGCCGGTGTCGCGGGGACCATCGTCATGGTCGTCTTCTCGTTCATCTCGCATCATATGGATATGCCTCGGGTCGACTACCATGCGGTGATGGCGTCGTTTCTGCCCGTAGGTCCGCTCTTCGGGTGGATCGCGTACTTCGCGGTCGGTGTCGGTCTGGCCTATCTCTATGGAGCCTTCTTTCGTCCGATCCTGCCGTCCCATTCGTGGGGCCGGGGCGTGATTTACGCCGCGATCCTGTGGGCGGTGATGGGCATGATCTTCATGCCGGTGGTCGGGCAAGGCTTCTTCGCGGGATCGTTTATGACGGCTATCGCGATGTTCGTAGGGACGGCTCTGTACGGGGCGACCGTCGGCTATCTCTATGACACAGGTCCGCAAACTTAAACCAAAGGGGGTTTAAAAATCGGTGAAGGGCAACGCGAACGCTTTCACCGATTTTTTAAGCTTAAACTTTCGGTTGCTGTTGGGTGACGCAGTGGATGGCGCCTAAGCCCCAAACCATTTCGGTGCAGGGGATGCCGATCACGCGGCGCGTGGGGAAAAGTTTTTGCAACGTCGCGATCGCGCGGCCGTCGTTGGCGTGATTGTAGGTCGGCACGAGCACGACGCCGTTGGCGATGTAGAAATTCGCATAAGACGCCGGAAGCCTCTGGCCGTCATAAGAAACAGGGCCCGGCATCGGGATCGTCACGACGTCCAAGAGGCGGCCATCCTGATCTTTCATCGTCTTTAACCGCTTCAGGTTTTCATCGAGAGCTTTATAATTTTCATCGGCCGGGTCTTCTTCAACCGCGGTCACAACCGTCGTTGGATTCACGAAACGTGTGATGTCGTCGACGTGTCCGTCTGTATCGTCACCGACGATGCCATCGCCCAGCCAGAGGATGTTTGTCACGCCAAGATAGTCTTTCAGGTAGCCTTCGATCTGCTCACGCGTGAGATGCGGATTTCGATTTTTATTCAGCAGGCATTGTTCCGTTGTGAGTAACGTGCCTCGGCCGTTCACGTCGATGGAGCCGCCTTCAAGGACGATACCGGGTTGGTCGCAGGGAATATTCAGATACTGCGCGGCTTTTTGAGGAACAACGTCATCCAAATCCCAAGGACCATATTTTTTCCCCCAAGAATTGAATATCCAGTCGATGATCCTCAGCGGCGCGTGCTCGCTTTTTCCAGTAGCGGTTTGCGTGACGAAAATACCGTTGTGATCGCGAGCCCAGGCGTCGTTGGTAGGGATCTGATGCAGGGTCACGTTGTGACCGATGTCGTGGCGTTTCAAAATCGCGCGCAAGTCGGCTTCCATGGCTTGGTCGTTCACGCAGATATGCACCATCTCATGGACGTGCAGCGGTTTGATCATCTGCACCCAGATCGGCGGGATGAATTTCAAACGGCCGGGCCAGGTCTCGGGATTGTGCGGCCACGAAAGCCACGTGGCCTCGTGCGTTTCAAACTCGGCGGGCATGCGGTAACCTTGAGATGCGAGTGTCATAGGCGTTTTTATTTTTGATACTCTTCGGCGCGGCGGCAGACGAGAAAAGGCCAGTCTTGGCGCACCTCGGCGACGCGGCCTAAATCGCAAGAGACGATCACGTTTTCTTCCTTGTCATGCGAAGCCTGTTTCAAGACGCGGCCCAGGGGGTCGGCGACGAACGAGCCTCCCCAGAAATTCAGATGATCTTCGAGTCCGGTGCGGTTTGCGACCGCGACGAAGACGGTATTGGAAATCGCGTGGCCTCTCTGGACCGTGGTCCACGCATCGAACTCGGATTTTCCGATTTCTTGTTCGCGCTGACCCGTCGGCCATCCGATCGCTGTGGGATAGAAAATAATTTCGGCGCCTTTCAAAGCCAAGCTCCTCGCGCCTTCGGGAAACCATTGATCCCAGCACACTTGCACGCCGATCTTTCCATGCTTCGTCTCGAAGACGGGAAAACCCATGTCGCCGGAACGGAAATAAAATTTTTCGGAGTAGTGATTCGGAAGATCGTCAGGGATGTGGACCTTGCGGTATTTGCCCAAGAATTTCCCGTCGGCGTCGAGCACGCAAGCGGTGTTAAAGAGGTCGACGCCCGATTTTTCGTACAAAGACGCAACGACTACGACGTTTTTATCCTTCGCGAACTTGCCGATCTTCTCCGTGGTATCGCTGGGCACGGGTTCGGCCAACGCGAAGAATTTCTCGTCGTTCACCTGGCAAAAATATTTCGAACGGAAGAGCTCCTGCAGGCAAATGATCTGCGCGCCGTCTTTCACCGCCGCATCGGCGCGTTCGAGTGCGTAATCGAGATTTTTTTTCGGATCCTCGTCGCAAGACATCTGCACGAGACCTAAAGTGACGGTGCGCGCCATAAGAGTCGCGTGTCATCGCAGGGATTTTTCGAAAATGCAACCGGGTTAAACGCGTACGGCGCGCGGGGGCGGAGGCGGTGGCGGACCCGGGTCGGGATTGCTGCGTTCGGATTTCGGGAGTTCGAGCGGCTGGATGTTCGACGAGACGGCGAGCGACGCGGCGCTCTGACTCATGACTTCCGCGGAATCGATCGTACGGATCACGAGATCGTAGTCCAGCGGCTTCTGCGCGACTTCGACCGTGGGAATCCACGGGACGTCGAGCTTGCCGCCGGAGAATTTTTCGGCATGGCTCAAAACCGCGGGCACGTAAGCCTGCGTTTCCTTGAAGGGCGGGATGCCGTCGTACTTCGCAACATTTCCGGGACCGGCGTTGTATGCGGCGATGGCTTTCTTCAAGTCTCCGTCGAAGCGATCCAGCATCTGCCGCAGGTATTTCGATCCGCCATCCACGTTTTGTTCGATGTTGTAGGAATCCTTCACGCCCAAGGTTTTCGCTGTACCAGGCATGAGCTGCATGAGGCCTTGAGCGCCGCAACCGGATCTGGCTTCGGGTTTAAATCCGCTCTCTTGTTTGATGACTCCTAAAATCAAGGCCGGTGATAACTTGTACTTTTCGGCGGCGCTATGCACGGCATGATAGATGCGGTCTTTGATCGAAGACGGAGATGACTTGTCCTTGCGGCTCTCCGCCACGGTCTGCAGGAGGTCCTGAAAATTCGTCTTCGCCGCGGCCTCGGGCTTCGTATTAGGCGCGGGTTCTTTATTATTCGTTTGACTCAGTGTGTTGAAATCAATGGGCATACGTCACCGTCCTTGTTTAAGCATGCACGCTGCATGCCGAAATGGAGTGAAAAAAGCCTATTGAAACCAATAAGTTAAAAGCAAAGCCCGTGGTGTTTTTTGAAAACGGGGGCTTTAAGACCTCTTCATAGGAGGCTGCCGACCTCTCTATGAAAGGGGTCTAAGAAGGATTTTACCTCGTCTATGGTCGAGGCGGCGAGACATTGTTTGGCGAGGACTGCGAGCCTGCCGTCTTCCATATCGCGGATGACGGTCTTCACGGCAGGGATGCTGGCCGGGATCATCGAAAGTCCGCTCACGCCCAAAGCCACGAGCAGCGGCGTCAAAAACGGATCTCCCGCGATCTCACCGCAAATGGTGACGCGTTTGCCGTGCTCGCTACCGATGCGCGCGACGTGGCCGATGGCGCTCAAGACCGCCGGATGCAGTGGCTCGAAAAACGGCGCGACGCGTTCATTATTACGGTCGACGGCGAGCGTGTACTGGATCAAATCATTCGTACCGATGCTGAAGAAATCGCATTCACGGATCAAAAAATGCGACAGCCATACGGCGGACGGCACTTCGATCAGGATGCCGATGGGAATGGCGGGATCGTAAGGAATTTTTTTACGATCGAGTTCGCCTTTCATGTCCTCGAAGATCTGCTTCACGGCACGGATCTCTTCGATCCCGGAAATCATCGGGATCAAAATGCGGATCGGCCCTAAGACCGACGCGCGCAAGAGAGCCCGCAATTGGACTTTTAGAATATGCGGCTGCGAAAGACTCAAGCGGATGGAGCGATAACCCAAAAAAGGATTCGCTTCGTGAGACCCGGTCAATCCCAACGCCTCGACGGGCTTGTCTCCGCCCGCATCGAGCAGGCGGAACGTCACGGGCAACCCTTGCATTTCCGCGATGACTTTTTTGTACAATTCGAACTGCTCTTCTTCGGTCAGCAATTTCTTCCGCACCATGAACGGAAACTCCGTACGGTAGAGGCCGACGCCGTCCGCTCCGTATTGGCGGATTTTCTGAAGCCCGCTGAAGAGGCCGACGTTCGCCTCGACAAAGATACGCCTGTCTCCGCGCGTGACCGCGGGGGCGTCCGGCGATTTTTGCAGGCAGATGATGCGGTTTGCGTATTTTTCCTGAACGCGTTCGTATTCGCGTAGGATCACGGGTTCGGGATTCACGTAAACGAATCCCAAATTTCCATCGACGATGACGATGTCGCCGGACTGGATCTTTTGCGAGAGATTCGGAATGCCCATGACGGCCGGGATCCCCAACGACCGCGCGATGATGGCCGCATGAGAAGTCGGGCCGCCGCGCTCGGTCAGCACCGCTTGCACGTTTTCGGGATCCAAATGGGCGACGTCCGAAGGTCCCAATGTATCGGCGATCAGGATGCCCCGGGCCTTGTTTTTCTTCCGGAGACTTCCGCCCGTGAGTTTTTCCAAGATGCGTTGCTGCAGGTCGTGCAAGTCCGCCGCGCGTTCGCGGAAATGCGAATCCTCCATCTTCTCGAATTCATGGATGTAGCTTCCGAAAATCTCCTGCACGGACTCGATCGCGGAGCCTCCGCGGTCGGTCACGGTCTTCAATTTTTTCAAAAACGTCTTATCCGCCAGGATCATTCGGTGGCTGTAAAAAATGTCGGATTCGGCCTTGGAAAATTTCTTCTGGAATTTCTTCTCGATGCGCTTGAGCTCGTCCACGGCCTTGTCGATGGCGGTTTGTACGGCGATCCATTCTATTTTGGGTGAAGACGGGGCCTTGGGATCGGGAGGAATCAAAAGCGAATTGGCCCCGTGCAACAGAAAAACTGCGGGGCCGATGCCGAATCCCGGCGCGATCGCGAGACCTTTGAGCTGCGCGGTGGGTTTCTGCGCGACGCGGTCTTCCTGGAGGATTTCCTCAAGGCTGACCAGGTTCTTGATGACGCTTCCCAGTTGGAAGGCAAAAAGATTGAGGAGATCCACTTCGGATTCGGAAAAATCGCGGGCTTCGACGGTCTGGATCGTTAGGACGCCGACCAAATGCTCGCGGTCCATGAGCGGTACGGCGGCGAAAGAATGGAAGCGCTCTTCGCCAGTTTCTGGGAAATATTTGAACCTCGGGTGTTCGCTCGCATTGTTGACGATGACCGGGGCCAGGCTCTCGACCGCGAGACCCGTCAGACCTTCGTTCACGCCCATGCGGACCTTGCCGATAGAGCAAGGCGCCAACCCGTCGGAGGCCACGAGGATAAGGCGCTTGTTCTCGAGGATGTAGAGCGAACAGACGTCGACTTTGAGCTGCTGACGGACGATGGCAACGATATGCGCGAGCGGATTTTCCGAAGGATTCGATTTCTGGATGATTTGCGCGACGTTCGAAAGACTTTTGAGGGAATCTCCCCGGGCGACCATGACCGCTCCGTATAACGGAACCTTTCCAGGCGCAATGCCCTGATCGCGTTTCCAGAAATTTCAGAGGCCGGCGGTGCTTATCTCTTGATAAAAATCATGACTTCCCCTGCAGGCGATCATGGAGAGGCCGCGCGTTTAAGCTTTAGAAGCGGCTCTCTGGGGGAAGCATGAGTTTTTTTATCCAACCACCTTTATCCAGGAATATCGCTTTTATTTCCGACCGGATCCACTGCGTTCGGGCCTATGGACCTTATAGCGCCGCATTAGAGGAGGAAGGTCCTGTCTCTTATTCGGGTTCGGGTAGGTCGTCAGGCGCCTTCGGCGTGCGCTCCTTCGGTCCATCGGAATCGCCGGTTAAGGCTTTGGACGCGTTACTGGAACTGTATCCTCATCCTGCACTGGCTTTCGTGCCGGCACCGGAAAAAGACGCAGGGCGCATTCTCGGAGCCAACCCTCTTTTCAGAAAGAGCTTCGCCGCTTTTCGGGGATCATCTTCTCATCTGCAGGATTACCTCCTGAAAGAAGATACGGCGGCCCTAGTCGCCCTTTCTCCGCACTCGGAATGGCGCAAGTCCGACGTGACTTTAAATGCTTCAAATGGTTCTCGGCGCTGCTTCGATCTGCACGGTTCGGTCCGCATTCTACCAGGTATAGACGATCTCCCTCTGGGGCTTTTGTTTTTCATGGATACAACGGACCGCTGCGGATTGATCGAGAAGCTGAAGGAGGGTGAAGATCTGCGATGCATTTTAGAGAGCACGACGACGGACGTCGTATCTCGCATGACGCCCGAAGGCATCGTCACTTATATCTCTCCGGCCGGAGAGGTTTTGACGGGTTTCAAAGACGAAGAGGTGGTGGGACGTTCCGGCTATGAGTTCATCCATCCCGAAGACCTGGAGCGGATTCAACGCGACCACGCCACGATACTGACGGAAAGCGTCCTGCATGTTTTCGAACACCGGACCCTTTGCAAAAACGGATCGTGGCGGTGGTTTGAGACGAGAGCACGCGCCGTCCGCGATCCTCAAAACGGCGCCATCACGGAGATACACAGTTCGCAACGGGACATTTCCGATAGGAAACGCTCCGAAGAAGAAAGCGAGGGGCTGTTGAGGACATTATCGGCTTCGGCTGATTACGTCTGCTTGGTCGGATTCGACGGGCGGCTTTCGTTCGGCAACGACGCTTTGCGGCGATTGCGCGGGTGGGGGTCACAGGAAGATCTCTCTCAGGTTCTTTTGGAAACCCTTCAGCCGTCTTGGGCTGCCGACTTCATCAAAAACGTCGCGATGCCGACCGCCGTCACCGACGGGCTTTGGGTGGGCGAATCGGCGGTCCTGGATGGAAACGGAAACGAAATCCGGGTGTCGCTGATGATCAGCGCGCCAAAAAAAACCGTTCTGCAAATCACCTTTCCGTCGTCATGCATCGGCTGGATTCCTCCGCCCAGCAGCAAGCGCAGATAGCTATCGAAGCGGAAGCCTCGGCTTTGAGATTCGCCGGGCGCACGTTGGCCCACGACCTCAACAATCTTTTTTGCGTCCTCACGGTGAACCATCAATTCTTGGCGGAAGAAATGGATCGGCTTCAAAAAGAAGCTTCCGCATCGCCCTCCTCTTCGGCATCCGTCAGGGCTCGAGGCAAGACCTCGTCGTCGTCCCGGGATCCAAACCGTTCCTGGTCCCCGGCCCCGCGGGCGATTTAGTGCGCTTGATCGATAATCTCGTCGTCAACTCGCGCGAATCCATGAGCCGGCAACCGCAACCTCGACTTTTCATCCAGGCCGAAACCGTACAGCTGGATGAAAAATCCGCGGAGGAATTGAAACCTTCCACGGCCTTGTTCGCGCCGCGTCCCGGCCGATTCGTCCGCTTGCGCGTGCGCGATAACGGAAGCGGGATGAGCGCAGAGACGCTTAAGCAAATTTTTGAATTAGGTTTTTCGACCAAAGCCGAAAAGCCCGGTGCGAGAGGATTCGGGATGTCCATCGTCGCGAACACCATCAAAAAATCCGGAGGATTTCTCACAGTGGACAGCCGCCCCGAGGAGGGAACGACCTTCGACGCCTACCTGACTCAGGTGGGCTGAGGTTGCCATTTCGCGCAGATTTTCTTGAAATTGCAGAAGCGGCAGGTTTGCTCGTTTTCGGTGAACGGGAAGTCTTCTTCGCGGGCCGTGTTGGCTTTTTCGTCGACGAGGTAGCGTTTCATCGCGGCGATGGAATTGCGGATGTAGTGCTTGGCGAAGTCGATCTTCGCCTCGATCATGGGGCGGACCGTGGATTTGACGACGTTCACGTTGCACTCGACGGTTTGAACCCTCTCGGTAGGGATTTTGAAATATTCTTTCGAAAACATGCCGTAGCAGTCGAGCTGAATTTCGTTGTCGACGTCCTCGGATTTACCCGTCTTCCAGTCTACCACTTTCAGGCCTTCATCGTCTTCGTAAGCGAAATCGATTTTCACGTAGACGAGCGAGCCTTCGAAATCGAATTTCTGCATCGTTTCGATCAGGCGCCAGTTTTTAATCGGGATCGGCTTGATCGTGTTGGGGAACACGATGTTCGCGAAATTCGTAAAGCAGCGCCGGGCGTTATCGTGCACCTCGGCCCATTTTTGATCGGAGACGTTCTGCTCGTATTCGTGCTCGTAGAGGCCCAGGATTTTTCCGGGGGTCTCGCGGTATTGTTTCGACCGCGAGGCGCAAAAGTCGCGGCGCATCTCTTGCGTGATGCCTTCGAGGAATTTTTCGGAAGAAGCCTCTCCGTATTGTTGGAAGGTTTTTAAAAAATTCTCAATCGTGTGGTGTACGACCTCACCCAGCCACATGTGGCGGCTTTTCAGATTTTTTAGGATGTAGATCTCGCGCGACTTGGGATCGCCGCCCCTCTCCCAGCCGCCCCAAGACCCGTAGTGATGGTAGTAATATTGACGCGGGCACTCGCGGATTTTTTCATCGCGGGATTTCGACCAGGAAAACAGGTTTTGCAACGTCCCCATGCGTCATGGGTATGTGATGTTTTGCGCCTTGTCCAGGAACAGCCCCGCTGTTATCATGGAGCTTCCGATGAAATCCCTTCCTTCCATTTCTTTGATTTCACTCATGGCAACCGTTTCTTTAGTTACGATTTCAGCATCGGCCCAGATTTCAGGTGGGGATCGCGGAGCGGTTTACCTTAATTTGGCCCCGGGAGAAGTCACCGAAGCCATGGATACGGGCGCCCTGCCGCTGAAAGTCGTTTTTCAGTCGGAGAGCGGCGTGAGTTATCCCGGAGTTTACACGCGTGTCTTCAACGCATCCGGCGTCGCGGTCTTTAGCCAGATGTGCGAGAAGCCTTGGCTTTTCCTGAATCTCCCCGAAGGCGACTATCACGTCATCGGCGTGGATCGCGATCACAAGATCACACGCATGCGGGCCTTCCGCGTCGGACCCGAAGGCTCACGGCAGAAAACCATTACTTTGGTTTGGCCCCGGTCGTCGGTAGGTTATTGACGGGCTCGCCTTTGAAGTTTCCGCGGAACACGTCGCGCCAACGAATTCCCTTCTGATACATCCACTGCTGCAAGACGCTGAAGAACGTGTTCACAAAAATATAGACGACCAAGCCTACGGGCAGAAAGAGCATGAACCCCGTGAACATGATCGGCATGATCATCATCATTTGTTTCTGAGTCGGATCGGCTGAAGGGTTCGGCGTGAGCTTTTGCTGCAGGACCATCATGATCCCCAAAAGAATCGGCATGATCAAGTAGGGATCCGGCGCGGATAAGTCGCGGTAAATCCCGAAAAACGGCGCGTGATAGAGCTCGATCGAGTTGTACAGAACCTTATAGAGCACGATGTAGACCGGCATCTGCAACAACATCGGCAGGCATCCGCCCGCAGGATTGATCTTATGTTGGCGGAACAAAGCCATGGTCTCGGCGTTCAGACCCTGCCGGTCGTTCTTGTATTTTTCCTTGAGCGCATTGATCTTGGGCTGAAGCTTTTGCATTTCCCTCATCTGTTTCATGGACTTGACCGTCAGGGGATTGGTCAGAATCTTGATGAATAGGGTCAGGAGAATGATCGCCAAGCCCCAGTTTTTCACGGCAACGTAGAAAAATTGCAGGAGCTTCAAGATCGGCAGCGCCAAGATCGCGAACCATCCGTAATCGATGACGTCTTCCAAACCCACCTGTGCGGCGGCGAGCGAGGCGCGCTCTTTCGGGCCCACGTAAAACGCGTACAATTCCTCATGCCGTCCGCCGGCCGGGATTTTCACGGTCGCGGGATAAAGCGACATGTTCAAGAAGTCGCCGTCCTGCTTCATCGAAAGGAACTCATCCGACGACACACGCTTCGAGATCAACGAGACTAGGAAATAACGGTCCGCGATGCCGGCCCAGGGGATTTCCCCAGTCACCGCGATCGGTTCGTCCGCTTTTTCCTTGTGTACGACCTTTGTGCCGGTTTTGTAGACGAAGCCGCGGTGATTGCCCGGACCTTTTAAGAAATTGAACGTGCTGGGCGGCGGCGGCGGGAATTGACGCGCGGTCCAGCTCAAGCCCAGTTGGCCCTGGAATTCTTCGCTTCTCTTGTTTTCAACCGTCACTTTGAGGTTCAGCAGATATCCCGTATCGTCCCATTCGTAGGACTTGGTGATTTTCAGGCCTTCGTTCTCGCCTTCGAAGGCGATGTGCTTGTCGTCTTTTGAATCCGGTTCGCCCCGGGAATCGACGTCAGGTGACGCAGAAACACCGGGAGCAGCGCCGGTAGCGGAGGTCACTTTTTGATAAAAATCATCGCCCGGGAGCGGGGCGTTGCAAGAACGGCAGACGATCTGCAGGGATTTCTCATCCTCATAAGGCAGTAGGTTGATCGGAGGGCTGTCCTTCTTCACGGTTTCATGGAATTTTTTTAAGTAAGCCTTGGAGAGCCGGCCGCCGTGGCTCTTCCACTCCAGCGTCTTGACCAATGTCTCACGCAGCGTCGTCGTTTCGGGCTTCGGCGCGAACGTCTGATTTTTTGCGGGCATACCGGGAGTCTGCGGTTGGGCCGCGGCCGTTTCGGGCGACGGCGCTCCGGCGACGGTCGTGGTAGCGGGTGCGACGGCCGTCATCTGACTCTGGCCGAAGAGAAAGTACCAGCCGATCAATACCGCGAACGACAATCCGGCCGCCAGCAGGGAGCGATGTTCATCTTTTAATTTCATAGGATTTTTCCTTAGCCTTAAACGGGGTCATAGCCGCCTTCGTGGAAGGGGTGGCATTTACTCAGTCTTTTTAAAATCAGAATTAGGGCGTGACCGATGGAATGTTTTCGTACGGCCTCGGAGGCATAATGGGAACAGCTGGGTTCGAATCGGCAGCACTTCCCGAAAACCAAGGATAACGTCCCTTGGTAGAGGGTGATCAACAAAAGCAGCCCACGCGAAACCCACTTATCCCCAGATTTAGGGGGTCTTGGGGATAATTTTTCTAAGCTCTTGGAAAATTTGAGCATTTTTTATCTTTACCGCTTCTTGTCCCATCGTCACTCGGCAAATTACCAGCGTCCCGAGGTCATTTTTCTGCGTTTTTGCCCCCAAAAACTGCTGCCGGAAAAACTCCCGGACGACCCTTTTCACACGATTGCGGTCGACGGCGCGGCGGATTTTCTTGGTGACGAGCACACGGATCTCGTCCCCCGCTTCCCGATGCGGGCGGACGGTGATCTGAAAATGAGGAAGAGAAAACTTTTTCAAATTATTTTTTGGAGACGGAAACGGTCAGACGTGCACGTTTTTTCTGACGGCGACGCTTCAACACCTTCCGGCCGCCGGGAGATTTCATGCGCTTGCGAAATCCGTGAGTCTTCATTCGCTTCTTTTTATGGGGCTGAAAAGTTCTTTTCACGGTGTGTGCCTCTTTCTCGTTTGAGATTTTCTTCGTTTTTGCCCCATTTTTCGGGGTTTTTCGGGTTCTTTTTCGAAAGGGGTAGGTAAAGAGCGAGGGGCGTTTCTGTCAACGGGAAATTTTTTTATTTTATTTCAAGGACTTCGGGAAAATAAATTTTTCTCCGGATTTTTTCTAGACAACGATTTTCTTTTTTGACAAGACCGCCGAGCTTTTTTTGCAGAAATTTTCTGCCGAGATTTTTTCCACGGGAAATAAAAAAGTAAAAAAAGCCGTAATCTTTTCGTGGGGGCTGTAAACGTTTTCCCAGGGTCTTTTTTGAGATCTTGGTTCTTTAGTCAATCGTCGACCGTTTATTCACAGCTGTGGATAATTTTGTTGATAACTCTAGGAGAGGCCTGTGCTGGCTCTGTCTCCCAAGTGGCTTTTTGTCGAAAAAAAGCTCGAGGAATTGAATAGTTCGCCCGCTTGGACGGGTCAGGTCACTTCACTGCCCTCTTCTTCTCCGGATGAAGGTCCGGCGAAGCTCACGCTACAGGTTCGCAGCCCGTTCGTGCGTGATTGGCTCCGGGAAAACTTCCTGCCGAACCTCCAAAAAGAACTCGATACGCTTCCTGGCGAGGCGCTGACGATCCAAGTTTTGGTCTCTTCCGCCGCGGCGCCGACTCCCTCAGTTGCCGTTTCTGCACCGAAAAATTTTCCCGAAGATTTTAAATCGCCCGCTGCACCCGCTGGGATCGAGACGTCCGCCAAAACAGCCTTCGAAGAACCTTCTTCTGAGGAAGTCTCTGAAAAAACCGTTTCAAAAAAGATCGTTCACGAGAGTTTGAAGTTCAAATCCAGCTTCGAGAGCTTCGTCATCGGCTATTCGAATCAATTCGCGCATGCCGCCGCCATGGCAGTCGCGAAACTGCCGGGCAAAAACTACAATCCGCTCTTCATTTACGGTGGCGTGGGTTTGGGCAAGACACACTTGCTGAACGCCATCGGCATTGAAATCCTTAAAAAAGATCCTTCCGCGCGTGTCATCTTCACCTCGTCCGAAAAATTCATGAACGAGCTGATCTACTGCATGCGCTTCGACAAGATGGTGGAGTTCCGCCGGAAGTACCGCGACCGTTGCGACGTGATGTTGATCGACGACATCCAGTTCATCGCGGGTAAGGAACGTACGCAGGAGGAATTCTTCCATACGTTCAACCATCTCTACGACCTTCAGAAGCAGATCGTACTGACCAGTGACAAGTCTCCGCGAGAGATTCCGGACTTGGAAGAACGTTTAAAGTCGCGTTTCGAATGGGGACTTCAGGCCGACATCCAGGTGCCGGACCTCGAGACGCGCATCGCGATTTTACGCAAGAAAGCCGAAGACGATGGTATCCCGCTCGAAGACGAGCTGGGTCTTTTCTTGGCTTCGAACATCAAATCCAACGTCCGCGAGCTGGAAGGCTCTTTGATCCGGCTAAACGCCTTGGCGACCCTGAACAAAATCCCCTTAAGCGTGAATCTCGCGCGCGAGGGGCTGAAGAACATCTTAGGCGACATGGATCGCATTTTGACCGTCGAACAGATCCAAAAGGTCGTCGCGGACTATTATAAGATCCGCTTGGCCGATCTGACCGGAAAGCGGCGCATGCGGAGTTTCGCCCTGCCGCGTCAAATCGCCATGTATCTCTGCCGCAAGCACGTGCGATCGTCCTACCCGGAAATCGGCTACAAGTTCGGCGGCAAAGACCACTCGACTGTCGTCCATGCCTTTTCTAAGATCCAAAAAGACGTCGCCTCCGACAAAACCCTGCAAAATCACATCGGCACTCTCGAACAAGCCCTCTTTAGATAGATAGTCGCTCCTCCTTCGCTCTTCTCTTTCTTAATTTCTTCCTTAGGAATTCCTTGGGATAACTTACGTATAACTTTTCGGCTCGGGCGCGTGTCCCAACTTATCCCCCACCATCCCCACATTCCCCACAGCCTACAAGCCTCTAATCAGCCTCGTTTCATGCGTCGTAAGTCCAAAATAAGGCTTCACTTTCTGGGTTGTCCCCACTAAGTTTGGTGCACTACTGCTACGACTACTATCTTTGGATTTTAAACAAATAAAAGAAGAAGGGCTGTGGAGAGCTTGTGGAATTTAAAATCAAGAAGACGGATTTTCTAAACCTCCTCAAAGGACCTCAAGGCATCGTCGAGAAACGCGGCACAATGCCGATCCTCTCGAACATCCTCTTGGAGTCCGTCGAAAAGGGAGAACTGAAAGTCACCGCGACCGATCTGGAAATTTCGCTGATCGCCGAAGGCGCCGCCGAGATCCGTTCTCCCGGAAAAGTCGTCTTGAACGCGCGTAACCTCTACGAAATCGTCAAAGAAGCCCCAGATGAAAATATCTTAGTCACGAAACGTGACGCCCACGGTGTCGAGATCACCTCAGGCAAGGCGAAGTTCCGTATGGTCGGCATGAACCCGGAAGAGTTCCCGAAACTGCCCCAGAATGCGCGTAAAGACGCCACACCGATTGACGCCGAAGACTTGGAAGAGATGATCGCAAAGACTTTCTATGCGACCTCGAGCGACGAGACGCGCTACACGCTCAGCGGCTTGTATTGGGTAAAAGTTTCCAAAGCCGGTAAATCTTACTTACGTTTAGTCGCGACCGATGGGCATCGTTTGGCCTACGACGAAAGAGAATCCTCGAAGTGGAACCTGCCCAAGGGGATCATCGTACCGCGCAAAGGCATCGTGGAATTGAAAAGCCTCTTGTCGTCCGGCGCCGGCGACCTTTTTATCTCGGTCGACGAACGATCGATTATTTTTCAAAAAGGGAAAACGACCCTCATCGTGCGTTTGGTCGAAGGCGAGTTTCCATCGTACGAAATGGTTATCCCACAATCTTCCGACAAAATTGTCTCCGTCGATCGCGCCTTACTCACGGGAGCCTTGAGACGCGCCTCCATCATGACCTCTGACCAGGTTAAGGGCGTGCGCATGAGTTTCGGTTCTGGGGCCTTGGAAGTCAGCTCGTCGCACCCGGACTTGGGCGAAGCCCGCGAGGAATTGGCGATCGATTACAAAGGCGCGAATTTCCAGGTGGGTTTCAATCCGCGTTATTTTTTGGACGTCTTGAACGCGGTCGAAGACGAAAAAGTGATTTTGGAATTGAAGGACGAAGTTTCGGCCTGCGTAGTCCGCTCCGAATTCGACCGTGGTTTTCTCGCTCTCGTCATGCCGATGAGAATATAAAGTTAAGGAATACCGTCTATGTCCGAATCCGCCCAGAAATCGTCCTATGATGCGTCGTCGATCAAGGTCCTCGAGGGCCTCGACGCCGTCCGTAAAAGACCTGCGATGTACATCGGGTCGACGGGCACGCAGGGCCTTCATCATTTGGTCTATGAAGTCGTCGATAACTCCGTCGACGAATCGCTTGCGGGTTATTGTGACCGGATCGACGTGATCATTCACATCGACAACTCGATTACCGTCACCGACAACGGCCGCGGCATTCCGGTCGACATGCATCCAACTGAAAAGCGTCCGGCCGCCGAAGTCGTCCTGACGAAATTGCACGCGGGCGGCAAATTCGACCATTCTTCCTACAAAGTCTCCGGAGGTTTGCACGGCGTCGGCGTTTCTTGCGTAAACGCTCTGTCCTCGACCTTAGACTTGGAAATTTTCCGCGACGGCATCGTCTATCACCAGACTTACGCGAAAGGCGTACCGCAGATCGATCTGGAGACGACTGGAAAGACTGAAAAACGCGGCACGAAGGTCACGTTCAAACCCGACGCCGAGATTTTCGAAGCGACCGAATATAGTTTCGATGTCCTCTCCAAGCGTCTGCGTGAATTGTCGTTCTTGAACAAGGGTTTGAAAATCACGATCATCGACGAACGTTCGGATAAGAGCCACGAGTTTTGTTATGAAGGTGGCATCAAAAGTTTCGTTGAGTATTTGAACCAGAGCAAGACGCCCTTGCACGACGTCATCCATTTCGAGGCGGAAAAAGACCGTATCATTCTCGAAGTCGCGCTTCAGTACAACGACAGTTACAACGAAAATATTTTTTCGTTCGCGAACAACATCAACACGATCGAAGGTGGCACACATCTGACGGGATTCAAATCCGCGATCACGCGCGCGATCAACCAATACGCCCAGCAGAACAACCTTCTCAAAGACATGAAGGAAAACCCGACCGGCGAAGACGTCCGCGAGGGATTGACCGCCGTCGTGTCGGTGAAGATTCCCGATCCGCAGTTCGAAGGACAGACCAAGGGCAAGCTCGGTAACTCCGAGGCCGAAGGCCTGGTCAAGCAGATCGCTTACGAAAAGATCACGGAGTTTTTGGAAAAACATCCCGGCATCGGGCGCAAGGTCGTCGCGAAGATCGTCGACGCCGCGCGCGCGCGCGAGGCCGCACGTCAGGCGAGGAACTTGGTCCGCCGCAAAGGCGCCCTCGACATCGGTTCATTGCCCGGAAAACTTGCCGACTGCCAAGAACGCGATCCTGTGCATTCCGAACTTTTCATCGTCGAAGGTGAGTCCGCCGGCGGCAGTGCCAAGCAAGGCCGCGACCGGCGTAATCAAGCCATTTTGCCTTTGAAGGGTAAAATTTTGAACGTCGAAAAAGCGCGCTTCGATAAAATGCTGTCTTCCGAGGAAATCCGCGTGATGTTCACCGCCTTGGGCGTGGGCGTCGGCGACGAGAACGGTGTGCAGGATTTATCGAAACTCCGTTATCACAGCATTATCATCATGTGCGACGCCGACGTCGACGGTTCCCACATTCGTACCTTGCTCCTGACGTTTTTTTACCGGCAGATGCCGCAGATCGTGAACGGGGGCCATCTCTACATCGCCCAGCCTCCGCTCTACCGGGTCAAAAAAGGCAAAGCCGAAAAATACCTCAAGGGCGACGTTGAGCTTGAAGACTTGCTGATTGATTTGGGTGTCGAGGGTGTGCGGGTGAAGGGCAAGGAAAAGGAAATCTTCGGACAGGATTTGACGCGGCTGACGAAGCAGCTCATGCGCTACCGCCACATCCTCGATTTGATCCAGAAAAAAGGCGACATGCGCATCATCGACGCCTTTGTGAAGGCCTCCGACATCGACAAGAATCTTCTGAAGGACGGAAAGCGCCTCGATTTGGAACTCGACAAAATCGCCGCTTATATCGGACGCCGCTATCCCGAGCTTAAGGACTTCACGATGGATCTCGAGAGGGATCCGGAGCATGAGGCCCAGAAGATCGTTTATAAAACCGTCTCAAACAACGTCCCCCGCCGCACTGTCCTCGACATCGCATTCTTGAATTCCGCCGAATTGGTAGAGCTCCGGAAAATCGCGCAGGATTTGAGGTCTTGGTCCGTGGGACCTTTCCGCATCACCGACGCCGAAGAGACGAAGGACTGCGTGGATCTTGATCAGGTCAAGGACTTCATCCTCGCGCGCGGCCAGCAGGGGCAAGACATTCAACGCTATAAAGGCTTGGGTGAAATGAATCCCCAACAACTCTGGGATACGACGATGAATCCCGAGATCCGGACTTTGCGCAAAGTCACCGTCGAAGACGCCGTCGAAGCGGATCAGATTTTCACCATCCTCATGGGCGACCAAGTCGAACCGCGCCGTCAATTCATCGAGAACAACGCACTGACGGTTAAGAATTTGGATATCTGATGAAACTTAAGAAAGAAGAAATCGCCAAAATCTCACGATTGATCGCATCGCATCTGACGGCTGCGAAGTTATGGGAATTAAAAATCGGCGAGGATAAGGTCGTCGCCCGGATCGAAGTCATCATCGGCAAAAACATCGACGAAGAAGCCGCGATCGAAGAAGAAGTCAAAAAGCTCATGGATCAGTATCGTGACCAGATCGGCTCGGGCGCTATTGATCCGCAGAAAGCTTACATGATGATCAAGAAGCAGGTCGCGAAAGAGAGGAAATTCGTTTTGTGACCAAGGCCAAGACCATACACATCGAAGGGCCGCGGGAATGGTTGGAGCGGAGGCGGAAACCATGAAATTCTCCGACGACCGCCTCTCGCATTTGGCCCACATCATCCACAAAGGTTTGATCGACGGCGCGCTGAAAGATCAAGTCAGCTATACCGACGCCGACAAGGCTCATCACGAGATCAAAAAAACATTGATCGAATATTTCAAGACGGAAGACGTCGCCGATCAAGCCGCGCGCGAAAAAGTCGCGAGTTTGAAACGCGGCGTGCCAGAGGGCAGCCGAGAGTGGGACATCCTCTACCGCAAATATTTCGAGGAAGAGATGTCCAAACGGGGGCGTTCATGAGTGACGGCGTTCAAAACGCGTCCACACCCGGCGACGCCGGCATGGAAGCCGAAATCCTGCCGCCGGATACGTCCCATCTCTCGCAGGAGTTTCCCGAACTTATCGAATGCGCGCCGTGTAAGCGCCCATACCGCACGCAGCAACTGCGCACGCACGTGAACACGCTCCTAACCGAGATCGCCCTCTCCTGCCACCGCTGCAAAAAAGTCCTGATCCAGATGCGCCTCAAAGACTGGTACGATCATTACATCCAAGGCCAGCCTCATCAGTTCGATCTCGACCGACACGGCTTCGTGCACAAAGACCCGCGCGATATTTACCAACCGCCCGCGCCGAAACCGAACCCTTTCGATGAAATGCTCAAAGCGGGTGCGAACCATAACCGGCCTTCTTCCGGTCCTAACAGACCCAATAGGCCCAATAATTCGGGGCAAGGTCAACGCGACGGCGGACGCCCTTCTTCCTCTTCCAATCGCAACCGTAACCGCAATCGCAACCGCCGCTCCCGTTCTTCCGGCCGCCGCCCTTCTTAATTTCGCAAAACGCTTTTTGAAGATTCGTTTTCGAATTCGTGATAGTCACGCGTCCAAGGGGGATTGCTTATGCCACTCGCAGAACAATGTCAGTCGTCCGGACGCAAGTGTTGCGCTCTGACGATCGTCCGTATCGTACTCGGCGTCATTTTCTTCATGCACGGGGCACAAAAAGTATTGGGTTGGTTCGAAGGTCCTGGTCTTCAGACTTTCGTTGGTATGATGACACAGATGGGGACGCCCGCGGTCTTGGCTTATGCGGTGGCGTTCGGGGAACTCTTGGGCGGATTGGGATTGATCGCAGGGCTTCTTTCTCGCGTAGCCGCGGGAGGCGTCGGCATTATTATGATCGGCGCGATCGTCACGGTTCACTGGAAAAACGGATTTTTCCTGAATTGGTTTCTAACGCCGGGCAAGGGACACGGTTACGAATACAACCTAGCCTTGATCGCGATGAGTCTGGGAGTCGTTTTGGGTGGATCCGGCTGCCTCGCCCTCGATCGGCTTTTCTGTAAAAACTGCCCTATAGAAGACTAAGCGGCCGCGGGAATTTCGACGGCGTCGGCCAAAATCGTCACGTGATCCTTGCGTACTTCGGCGAAGCCGCCGCGCACTTGAATGGATTTCGCGCGTCCCGCCTGGACGTAGGTCAAAGCACCTTCACCCAATTGCGTAAGTAGGGTCGTATGTCCCGGAAGAATTCCGATTTCGCCCAAGGCGCCCGGTGCCGTCAGCTCGTCGACCTCTTCTTTGAGGACCAAGCGGTCGGGTGTCACGATTTCGAGTGTGAGTTTGGCCATAAAATTAAATGCGATTTAAGCCGCCAACTTCTGGGCCTTCGCGATCGCTTCTTCGATCGTTCCAACCAAGTAAAACGCTTGTTCCGGCAGGTCGTCATGCTTGCCTTCGACGATTTCCTTGAACGCGCGGACCGTGTCGGCAACCTTCACGTACTTGCCTTCGAGGCCGGTGAACTGCGCTGCGACGAAGAACGGTTGCGACAAGAATTTCTGGATCTTACGCGCGCGCGCCACGAGGAGTTTGTCGTCTTCGGACAATTCGTCCATGCCCAAGATCGCGATGATGTCCTGAAGGTCTTTGTAGCGCTGCAAGATTTTCTGCACGTCACGAGCGACTTTATAATGCTCTTCGCCAACGACTTGCGGGGTCAAGATGCGCGAGGTCGAATCGAGCGGATCGACGGCGGGATAGATGCCCAACTCGGCGATCTGGCGCGAGAGAACGGTCGTCGCGTCCAAGTGCGCGAAGGCCGTGGCCGGCGCGGGATCGGTCAAGTCGTCGGCAGGCACGTAGATGGCCTGGACCGACGTGATGGAGCCCTTGGTCGTCGTCGTGATGCGTTCCTGCAATTCACCCAAGTCGGTGGACAACGTCGGCTGGTAACCGACGGCCGACGGGATGCGTCCTAGAAGCGCGGACACTTCGGACCCTGCCTGCGTGAAACGGAAGATATTGTCGACAAACAGAAGCACGTCCTGGCGTTCTTCGTCGCGGAAATATTCAGCGACGGTCAAGGCGGACAGACCGACGCGGGCACGCGCCCCCGGCGGCTCGTTCATCTGGCCGTACACTAAGCAGGTCTTCGCGATGACACCGGAATCTTTCATTTCATGCCAAAGATCGTTGCCCTCGCGCGTACGCTCACCGACGCCGGCGAAGACGGAGAAACCACCGTGCTTGGTGCCGACGTTGTTGATGAGTTCCATGATCAAGACGGTTTTACCGACGCCGGCACCGCCGAAGAGGCCGATCTTACCACCGCGAGCATAAGGAGCGAGGAGGTCGACGACCTTGATGCCGGTCTCGAACATCTGAACCTGCGTGCTCTGCTCGGTGAATTTCGGGGCCGCGCGATGGATCGGGTAGGATTTTTTCGCGTTCACGGGACCGGCTTCGTCGACCGGGGCTCCGACGACGTTCAAAATACGGCCCAAGACTTCTTTGCCGACCGGCATCTGGATGCCCGCGCCGGTGTTGATGACTTCGGCGCCGCGCACCAAGCCTTCGGTGGAATCCATGGCCACGCATCGCACGGTGTCTTCGCCCAGATGCTGGGCTACTTCGACGATGAGGTTCCAGGGTTGGTCGTTGATATTGGGATTCGTCACCTTCAAGGCGGTGTAGATTTCCGGAAGATGCGAGGACGGGAACTGCACGTCCAAGACGGGTCCGATGACCTGGGTGACTTTGCCTTTAGCGAGTTCTTTTTCCGACATAACTTCTCTCCTTAAAGTAAATTTACTTTTTCAACGACTCGGCGCCGCTGATGATTTCCATTAATTCTTTGGTGATGACGGCCTGACGCAGGCGGTTCATCTGGAGCGTGAGGCTTCCGATCATTTCGACAGAGTTCCGCGTCGCATTATCCATCGCAACCATGCGCGCGCCGAATTCCCCCGCGATCGATTCGAGGAACGCACGGTGTATCATCGTGGCCAAGGCCCGAGGCACCAGTTCATTCAAGATCGCTTCGCGCGACGGCTCGTAAATATAATCGGGAATGTATTCGGACGATGCCTGCACTTCGGGCGCCGCCGCTACGGTCACGGACAAGGGTAATATTCTGTCGATCTTCACTTCCTGCGAAATGGCCGAATGGAAAAAATTATAGACCAAATAACATTCGTCGAAGCGGCCTTCTTTGAAACCCGCGATCAGGTCTTCAGCGATCTTGAGCGACTCTTCGAACGGATGCTGATCGAGGATGCCGGTGATGATGTTCTGCGGCTCGCGCTTGCGAGACCTCAAGAAATCACGGCCTTTTTTGCCGACGACCGTGATGTTGATTTCCGGGATCGTAAGCGACTTTTCTTTCAAAAACTTTTCGGCCTTGCGCAGGAGGTTTCCGTTGAAACCGCCACAGAGGCCGCGGTCGGAGGTCAGGATCAAGAACTCGGCTTTTTTCACTTCGTCGTGCGCGCGGAAGATCGGATGCGCTTTTTCGCCGACGGTTTGCACGAGGTTCTGCAGGAGCTCGTTCATCTTGCCGGAGTACGGGCGCGCCGCGGTCAAACGCGTCTGGGCGCGCCGCAGTTTCGCCGCGGCCACCATCTTCATGGCCTTCGTGATCTTCTGCGTATTCTTCACCGAAGCGATACGTTTCCGGATTGTCTTAATCGTCGCCAAAGGAATTCCTTAAAATTTAAACCGCGAAATGGGTTTTGAATTCGTCCAAAGCCGCGTTGATTTTTTTCTTGATACCGTCGTCCAAAGCTTTTTTATCAGTCAATTCCTTCACGACCGCCGCATGCTTGGTTTCCAGGTAGAGGAACATTTCATTCAAGAACTTCTGTCCCTTGTCGACGGGATACGCGTCCAAATAACCGGCCGTCGCGGCGTAGATCGACAAGACCTGACGGATGACGTCCATCGGCTGATACTGTCCCTGCTTGAGGATTTCGACCAAGCGCGCACCGCGGCTCAACTGCTGCTGCGTGGCCTTATCGAGATCACTGCCGAACTGTGCGAAGGCCGCGAGCTCACGGTATTGCGCGAGTTCGAGACGGAGCGTACCGGCGACTTGTTTCATGGCCTTGATCTGGGCGTTGCCGCCGACGCGGGAGACCGAAAGACCGACGTTCACGGCCGGACGGACGCCGGCGTAGAAGAGATCGGTTTCGAGATAGATCTGACCGTCGGTGATCGAGATGACGTTGGTCGGGATGTACGCGGACACGTCGCCGGCTTGGGTTTCGATGACGGGCAAGGCCGTTAGAGACCCGCCGCCGCGTGCGTCGGACAATTTCGCGGCGCGTTCAAGTAAACGGGAGTGCACGTAAAAGACGTCTCCGGGGAAGGCTTCGCGTCCCGGAGGGCGGCGCAAGAGCAAGGAAAGTTGGCGATACGCGACGGCGTGTTTCGAAAGATCGTCATAAACGATCAAGGCGTGCTTGCCGTTGTCGCGATAATATTCCGCCATCGCGCAGCCGGAGTACGGAGCCAAAAATTGTAACGGAGCGGAGTCGGAGGCGTTGGCCGCGATGACGGTCGTATATTCCATCGCGCCGGACGTCTTCAAACGATCCATGACCTGGGCGACCGTCGACTGCTTCTGACCGATGGCGACGTAGAAGCAATGAACGCCTTTGCCTTTTTGATTGATGATGGTGTCGACCGCGATGGCGGTCTTTCCGGTCTGGCGGTCGCCGATGATGAGCTCGCGCTGACCGCGGCCGATCGGGATCATGGCGTCGATGGCCTTCAGTCCCGTCTGCAAGGGTTCGTTGACACTCTTTCTTTCGACGATGCCGGGGGCCTTCACTTCGATACGGCGGTTTTCGGTGGCTGCGATCGGGCCGAGACCGTCGATAGGTTCGCCCAAGGCGTCGACCACGCGGCCCATGAGGGCGTCACCGACGGGAACTTCGGCGATGCGGCCCGTACGGCGGACTTGATCGCCTTCTTTGATCTCGGAGTCGTGACCCATGACGGCGATACCGACGTTGTCCTCTTCGAGGTTTAAGACGATGCCGCGGATGTTGTGTGAAAACTCCACCAGCTCGCCGGCCATGACTTTTTCGAGACCGTGCACGCGGGCGATGCCGTCGCCGACCGATAGGACCGTGCCCGTCTCGGAGACTTCGACTTTCTTCCCGTAGTCGCGGATTTGTTTCCGCAGGATGGAGCTGATTTCTTCGGCTTTGATCGCGGTGCTTTCCATAAATTTATCCTCTTAAAATGCTTTCTTGGACCTTTTCCAATTCCCTGCGGACCGATCCGTCGTAAACCGTGTGCCCGACCTCAAGGACCATGCCGCCCAATAACGACGCGTCTTCCACACCGCGTGCGACGATCTTCTTCGAAAGTTTCTGCGAAAGGACTTTTTCGACGTTGCCCAAAAGATCCGGTGTCGGCGCCTGCGGCGTCGTGACCGTCACACGCACGATGCCCAACAGCTCGTCCTGCAACTGCTGATATTCCTGCGCGATCTCGGCAAGCAACTGGACGCGTTCCTTCTGGACAAGCAGCGATAAAAAATTCTTCAGGAAGACGTTGAGTTTCAAGGCCTCACCGATCTGAGTGGCCGCAGCGATGCGTTCTTCATGAGAGAGATGGTCGTTCGACAGAGTTTCGAGGGCGGTCTCCTCGCCTTTATCACCGGAGGTCAAAGTGCCGACCAAGTCCTGAAGTTCGCACCCGAAATTCTCGACGGACTTTTCTTCCTTCGCGATTTCGAAAAGCGCGCGCGCATAGCGCCTGGGTAGGGATCCCGACATCATAAGACGCTCCCGCGAGCCGCTTGCTCGACGCCCTTTAGATAGCCTTCGGTCAAGCGCGTCTGATCCGCACTGTTCATGGATTCCTTGATCAGGGCCGCCGCGGATTCGACGGCGGATTTCGCCGTCTGTACTTTCAATGTCTCGCGGGCCTTCTGCAATTCTTGCTTCGCAATTTTCTCACCGTCGGATTTGACTTGAGCTGACAACGCCAAAGCTTCTTCGATGAGCTTCGATTTTTCGTGGTCGCCTTCGCGTTGGAAATTCAACACGATATTTCTCGCGTCGTCTTCCGCGGAGGAAGCTTTACGGCTCCACTCGTCGTATTTTAGACGCGCTTCGTGCGCGAGGCGCTCGGACTCGCCCAGGCGGAGTTTCAGGTCCTCCGACCGCGAAACCCAAAAAGCCGCCACGGGTTTTCTCAAGAAAAACACGAGTAGTCCCACGAAAATTACGAAATTGATGGCGCTCCAGTGGATGCCGGCATGAAGAAGCTCTTCCATGCTAGACCTCCCTCTCCAGGATTTTGGAGGCGATCTCGCGGCCGATTTCGCGCGACTTCGAGCGCAATTGCAACAGGGCTTCTTTGGATTCCAAATCGATCTTGCTGCGGACCTCTTCCAAGGACCTCTCGACTTCCAGGCGCGCTTTTTTCAACGACTCTTCTTTAAATTTCTCCCCGCCGGTGCGGATCTCGTCTTTTTTGCGGATGCCTTCGAGACGGGCAGCTTCAACTTTTTTGTCATAAGCCGCGGCCAACTTCTGGGATTCGACGTCGAGGGCCTGCGCGCTTTCCCTCGTGCCTTCGGTGCCGGTGCGGCGGCGTTCGATCAAATGCAGCGCCGGGCGGAACACGCAGAAATGCAGCGCCAGGAACGCGACCATGAAAAGGATCCACTGATAAACGACGGTAAAATCTGGGATGAGTTCGATCTGCATAAATTTAAAAGTGTTTAATAAAGACCAAGCCTAACCGCGCGTTTTAAGGACCGCGAAAACTCTTCAAAACAGCCCATTACGCTACGGGTTTGGGGCGAGGCGCGCCACCTATAGCGGAAAGATTTTATGTGTCAAGACAAGGAGCAAAAATTAGGCGGGACTGACGGCTTTCATGCCTTCAAAAGAGCGGAGCGTGTTGCTGTTCTTCTTGCCCATGCTGCAGCTGCCTTCGAAAATGACGCCTTCGTCGATGACCAAGGTCTGGGCCGTGATATCGCCTTGGACGACGGCCGGGGTGTGCATTTCAATGCGGTCGTGGGCCGTAATGGTTCCGCGGACTTCGCCGTGGATGATGATGCTGCCGACGTCGACCTTGCCGTCAATCAAGGCGCCTTCGCCGACGACCAAGGTGCCTTCGGAGAAGATTTCACCGGTGAATTTGCCGTTGATGCGGACCGTGCCTTCGAATGTAAGTTTACCTTCGAATTCGCAGCCCTTTTCCAAAAGTCCGCTAATGGGACCGGATCCTGCGGCGTCTCTCATGCCCATGGTTTTTTCTCCAAACATAACGGCCCCCTTCGTTTTGAAATTTGATTTTTCGCCATTGCTACGATTTTATAAACCGGAAATCGCCAGTGATTGACAGATGCGATCTAAATCCACTTCAGAATAATATTCAATAATAATTTTGCCTTTTTCGCCTGAGGGCACGAGCCGTACCTGGGTGCCGAGGCGACGGCGTAAATGATCCAAAAGCGTGACGTATTTCGGCGGCAGCGATTTGATCTCGCGCGTTTTTTTGCCGGTCTTCAACACGCGCTTGGCTGCGACGCGCATCTCGAGTTCGCGTACGGACCACCCTTCTTCCGCGATGCGGTCGACGAAGAAAATCTGCTTTTCGATCTCCGGCACCGCAAGCAAAGCGCGCGCGTGTCCCATCGAGATCTTTCCGGATTGCAGGGCCTCTTTGGCCTTTAATGGCAGTTTCAAAAGACGCAGCAGGTTCGCCACGGTCGCGCGATCTTTACCAACTTTTTGGGCGACCTGCTCTTGTGTGTAGCCGAATTTGTCCATGAGCTCTTGATAGGCGGCGGACTCTTCGATGGGATCCAAGTCCTCGCGCTGAACGTTTTCAATGATGGCGAGCTCCAAAACTTCGGAGGCGCCGCCTTCGCGCAGGATGACGGGGACTTCGGGTAATCCCGCCAACCGCGCCGCACGGAGACGTCTCTCGCCCGAGACCAATTCATAGCGGTCGTTCTTCTTGGTCACGATCAGGGGATGGAGCATGCCCTTGTCTTTTAAGGACTGGGACAATTCGGCGATTTTGGCGTCGTCGAAAAACTTACGGGGCTGTTGTGGGTTTGCGACGACTTGGCCGATAGGGACCTTGAAGTAAGGTTGCTGCGCCGTTGGTGAGGCCGCCGCTGGAGCGGTAGAGACGGAGGGTTGGGTCGCCGCGGTGTTTGAGTTCGAAGCGGCGGAATCCACCGGACGGATCAAGGACGCGATGCCGCGACCGAGACCTTTTTTCTGAGGTTCCATTTAATGACCTCCTTTATAAGCGGGAATTTTTTCCAAAAACTCCTGAGCGAGTTCGAGGTAGCTTTGCGAGCCCTTGGACTTCACATCATATAAGAGCACGGGCTTGCCGTGGCTGGGAGCTTCGGAGAGCCGTACGTTTCTGGCGATCACGGACCGAAAAACAAAATCACCGAAATGTTTGCGGATCTCCCCTTCTACGTCATGCGCGAGGTTGTTGCGTGCGTCGTACATCGTCAGCAGGATCCCGCCGATATTGAGCTGAGGGTTTAGGGATTTTTTGACGAGCTCGATCGTCTGCATAAGATCGGTCAACCCTTCGAGCGCGTAATATTCGCATTGAACCGGTACGATCAGGGCATGGGCGGCGGCCAAGACATTTAAAGTCAAAAGCCCCAAAGAAGGTGGCGAATCAATAAAGATGAAATCATAGCGGTCTTTATAGTGTTCCAAGGCCTTCTTTAGGCGAAATTCGCGCTCTTCGGTTTGGACAAGCTCGATCTCAGCCCCTACAAGGTCAGAAGTTCCTGGGATCAAGTCTAAAAAAGAAAGCCCCGTCGGCGTGGGCTCGATCGGAGATTCACCCAATAATAGAGAGTAACTATTTGAACTTATTGAATTTTTAGGGATTCCAAGGCCGCTACTAGTGTTCGATTGTGGGTCGAAGTCGATCAATAGCGTTCTTTTTTCAGCCGCCGCGAGGGAGGCCGCCAGATTAATGGCCGTAGTCGTCTTGCCGACCCCGCCCTTTTGATTACAAAATCCAATAATTACAGACATTTAGACCTTTTTTGAAGTGCTGAACTTAGATGGAGATGTATTTAAAATCAACACAAATGTTTCACGGCGTACCGTCCGGTGCGCTGTTTCACGTGAAACATTTGTTGCGGCGATTGTCGTCAAAACGGAGAAATAATAATTAAATTTCGAACAGGCTCTGAAGTTTCGATTTGGTAGGGCTCTATCTTCAATTTCAATCCGTGTTGTTCGATAAGCGGGGAGGCCTCTTTCAGCTCTCCAGAGTCTTTGTCCACATCCCCGCTCTTCATGGCGATCACAACGCCCGATTCTTTCCTTTGAGGGAGTGCTAATGCGAAGAAATCTTTAAGAGAGAACGCTGCACGCGAAATAACGACATCGAACTTGTCGTCCAATTTCGTTTGTGCGTCCAATTTCAAATGAATCACCTTAACGTCCTTAAGTTCAAGCTCCCGTGCAGCTGCTTTCATGAAGTCGCATTTCTTTTTAACAGCATCAATGAGTGTGACTTCAATCTCTGGAAACGCAATCTTAAGAGGCAAACCTGGGAAACCACCTCCAGAGCCAATATCCAGGAGTCGTATGGGATGCGCCCCGCACTGCGCGGTACGGTGCAGTGTTTCACGTGAAACATTTTTCATGAATTCTTCTATCGCGCCAACAGCAGCCAGCGAATCTAAGAAGTGCTTTTTGCGAATTTGTTCGGGATCGGTGATGGCTGTGAGATTAATCTTTTCGTTCCAGCGCTTCAGGAGGGCTGTGTGGCGCTCGAAGGCGAGCCGATGACTTTCGTAAATGTCAGAGATCGATCGCATGAGAGGAAAAGCTTCTCTTGAGATAAACAGACAGAATCGAGAGTGCCGCCGGTGTGATGCCCGGAATACGCGAAGCTTGGCCTAACGAAAAAGGACGAATCTTCGTGAGTTTTTCTACCGTTTCTCGTGAGAGGCCAGGGATGCCTTGATAGATGAAGGTATCCGGGATGCGTGTGTCTTCGAGCTTCTGAAAGCGTTTCACTTCATTGTCTTGGCGTCCGAGATAGCCTTCATAGCGGATCTGGATTTCTACTTCCTCTAAGACTTCTTCTTGCTGGTAAGCATCGAGAGACGTGAACTCAGGAGAGGCGATATAGTCTGGTAAGGTCCTTAGGATCAGGGCGGTCCCGCCGGATTCGGGGCGTTTTAAGAGCGTGGCGATGGTGACACCTTCAAGGCGCCGCGTTTCGCATAAAGATTTTAATCTATTGATTTCGTTTAGCTTTTTCGAGAAACGCTCATATTCTTCCGGAGACACGAGGCCTAATTGATGGCCGGTCTCCCGTAAGCGTAAGTCTGCATTGTCTTCTCGGAGCGCCAGCCGGTACTCCGCCCGCGATGTAAACATACGATAAGGTTCTGCGCGGCCTTCGGTGATCACACCGCGCGTGACGAGGTCGTCGACCAAGATGCCGAGATAGGCTTCGGAGCGTTTGAAGATAAGAGGGGATTCGCCCCGTATTTTGAGGGCGGCATTGATTCCAGCCAGCAATCCTTGCGCCGCGGCCTCTTCATAGCCTGTCGTACCGTTGATCTGGCCGGCGTGATAGAGGCCTTCGATAAGCTTCGTCTCCAAAGTCGGTTTCAATTGCGTCGGCGGGACGTAATCATATTCGATGGCGTAACCGGCTTTTGCGATCACGACGTTTTCCAATCCGCGAATCGTCCTCAAAAACTCGAGCTGAACGTCTTCCGGGAGGCTCGTGGAAATGCCGTTCGGGTACCATTCCGGATGATCCAGACCTTCGGGTTCCAGGAAAATCTGATGCCGGTCTTTGTCGGCGAACTTGACGATCTTATCTTCGATGGATGGGCAGTAGCGTGGGCCCGTGGACTGGATCGTGCCGGAATACATCGGCGATCGGTTTAAGTTCCGGCGGATGACGTCATGGGTTTCGGCCGACGTGTGCGTGATGAAGCAGCTGACTTGCTTCTGTGAAATTGTCGTCGATGAAAAACTGAAACGATAAGGCCTCGCATCACCGGGTTGCGCCTCCATCACGCTGAAGTCGATACTCGTTCCCAAAAGCCGCGGCGGCGTTCCCGTTTTCAGACGGCCAACTTCGAAACCTAATTTCAAAAAACTTTCGCTGAGCAAATCCGAAGAGCGGTCATCGCGTCGTCCGCAACGCGTTTGTTTCTCGCCCGTATGCGCGAGCCCGCGTAAAAAAGTTCCCGTGCACACGATCACCGCATGCGTCAAAATTTTCCGTCCATCCTCAAGAATCAAACCTGTTACGCGGTTTTGCTGCGTCAAAAATTCGGTCGCCATGCCTTCGTAGATCGTCAAAT
>JBPOJN010000082.1:0-13214 GCA_052033505.1 Myxococcota bacterium
CTGAGGAAGGGGTGACCTCGGAAAAATTGCGCCTCTATCTGCGGGAGAATGGAATCGATCGTCTTCCGTCTATCGTAAAAGTCATGGGATGGTCTCTACCCAAAGGACGGCTGGTCATCGTGGGAGATCTGAGGAAAGGCAGCGTGATGGCGCTGAGGCTCCTAGAAGAAAAAGAGGCCGATCTTCTTTCCCCTTATTACTTTCGTGTGCCATTTGATCCGGTGGGGGAAGATCGGTATCAACTGAATCTTCCCCAAGTAAAAGGTATAGTCGTCTGATGCACTGGAATGTTCTGAAACTTATCAACTACCGCAAATCTTTGCAGAGACTTATCCTAGTGACGGCAGCGCGGACAATTTCCAGCGGCATGCGCCTCGAATTCACTGCGAAATTTCCCGATGTAGCTCGCGATCGGCATCGAGAGGGAGTCGGCGAGCACGCAGATCGTTTTTCCCGCCATTTTTTGACCGATATCCAGAAGCAGGTCGATGTCCTTCGACTTTGTGTCGCCGTTCGTCATGCGTTTCAGGATCTTGTAGGACCAGCCGGTGCCTTCGCGGCAGGGAGAGCATTGGCCGCAGGATTCGTGGGCGTAGAATTGCGCGAGGTTCATGAGCGCCTTCACCATGCAGGTGTCTTCGTCGATCACGATCATGCCGCCGGAGCCTAAGAGCGATCCCTTGGCCGCGATGGATTCGTAGTCGAGATTGACCTCTTCGACGTCTTGCGCGTTCAAAACCGGCATCGACGAACCGCCGGGAACGACGGCTTTTAAAATTTTTCCGGGGAGCATGCCGCCGATGGTTTCTTTCAAAAACGTGCGCATCGGGGTGCCCATTTCGACTTCATAGACGCCTGGTTTCGCGACGGGGCCGCAGACGGAGAAGAGCTTCGTGCCAGGGCTTTTTTCGGTCCCCATTTTTTTATAGGCGGCCGCGCCGTTCGTCAGGATGTAGGGGACAGCGGCGATCGTCTCGACGTTGTTTACGACGGTCGGGCAGCGGAACAGGCCTTCGATCGCGGGAAACGGGGGCTTGATGCGCGGATAGCCGCGTTTACCTTCGATGGATTCCAAGAGAGCGGTTTCTTCGCCGCAGATGTAGGCGCCGGCGCCGCGATGCAAGTACATGTGACAGGTGTCTTTTCCGAGTATGCCGGCCTGATAGGCTTCGGCCAGCGCGGCTTCGATGCGGCGGCGGGGCAGGTCGAACTCGCCGCGCATGTAAATGTAAACGGCTTTCGCCCCGATCGCGTGCGCGGTGATGAGTCCGCCTTCGATCAAGAGATGTGGATCTTTTTCGAGGATAGAGCGGTCTTTAAACGTGCCCGGCTCGCTTTCGTCAGCGTTGATGCAGAGATAGGACGGCTTGCCTGTGTTCTTAGGGATGAAACTCCACTTCATGCCGGAAGGGAATCCGGCACCGCCGCGCCCGCGTAGTCCTGAATTTTTGACTTCCTCAGTGACCTGATCCGGCGCCATTGCGAGAGCTTTTTTTAGCGCCTCATAGCCGCCGCCTTTGCGGTAGGTCTCGAGCGTGTGCGAGTCGTCGATTTCGAAATTTTTCGTCAAGACGCGATCCATCACTCTACCCCGTCCAATTCCTCGAGGATCCAGTCGAGTTTCTCGATCGTCAGATTTTCTCGGTACTCTTCGTTGATACGGATCGCGGGCGCCGTGCCGCAGGAGGCTAAGCATTCGACGGTCGAGAGTTTATAACGTCCGTCCGGCGTGGTCGCGCCCTCTTCTTTTTTTAGACTTTTTTTCAAGTGCTCCAGACGCGACTCGGATCCCATCATCATGCAGGGGAGAGTCCGGCAGAGTTGCAGGTGAAATTTCGCGGGCGGCGTCGTTTGATACATCGTGTAAAACGTCACGACGCCGTAGACGTGGGCTGCGGACACTTCCAGACGTTTGGCTACCAACTCCATTACGGGTTCGGAAATCCAGCCGAATTCCTTCTCGGCCAAATGCAGGACGGGTAACAGCGCCGCTTGCTTGGTGGGATAGCGGGTCAGGAGGTCCTGAATGACGGTTTCGGCTTTTTCGCTGAACTGAACGCTCATATTATCGGTCCAACTCTCCCACGACGATGTTCAAACTCCCCAAAATCGCGATCGCGTCCGCGATCATGCCGCCTTCGACCATTTTTTCGTAAGCGGAGCAAATGGGAAAGCAGGGCGGGCGACAGTGGATGCGGTAGGGCCGGGCTCCGCCGTCGCTGACGATGTAGAATCCCAGCTCTCCGTTGGCCGCTTCGATCGCTTCGTAGGTCTCGCCGGCAGGGACTTTGATGCCGTCAATCAAGAGCATGAAGTGGTTCATCAGGCCTTCGATCGACCCGTAGACTTTTTCCTTGGGCGGCAAGGCGATCTTGGGATCGTTCAACAAAACCGGACCTTCGGGCATGCGGTCCAAGGCCTGATGGATGATCTTTTCGCTCTGTTTCATCTCTTCGATGCGGATCATGAGCCGGTCGTAGGTGTCGCCAACTGAGCCTACGGGAATTTCGAAATCGAATTCGTCGTAATGATAATAAGGCCGCGCGCGGCGCACGTCGTAAGGCACGCCCGAGGCGCGCAGGCACGGGCCGGTGAAACCCCAGCTGATCGCGTCTTCTTTGGAGACGACGCCGACGCCTTGGGTGCGGTCCATGAAAATACGGTTGCGCTCGAGGAGCTTGGTCACGTCGCTGATGGATTGGTTCAATTCTTTCAACACGCCCCGGATCCCTTGCGCGAAATCGGGCGTCAGGTCGCGCATGACGCCCCCGATGCGCGTGTAATTCGTGGTCAGTCGCGCGCCGCAGAGTTTCTCGGTGAAGTCGTAGATCTTCTCGCGGACGTTGAAGAAGTACCAAAAATTCGAAAGTCCCCCCAAGTCGACGGACGAAGTGCCGACGCAAATCAAATGATCCATGATGCGCGCGAGTTCGGAGACGATGACGCGGATGTATTTGGCGCGCTCTGGGATTTCGACGCCGAGCAATTTTTCGACGACGAAGCAGTAACCGACGTTGTTCAGTAGCGACGAGCAATAGTTCAAGCGGTCCGTATAAGGAATGACCTGGCTCCAAGTACTGTGCTCCGAATGCTTCTCGAAGGCGCGATGCAAGTACCCGATCTCGACCTTGGCTTTTTTGATCGTCTCGCCGTCCAGTTCGATGTTGAGGCGCAAGGCGCCGTGCGTCGCGGGATGGGCGGGACCGACGTTCAATGACATCGGGGACGTGGGCAATTTTTCGGCGGCTTGTTCCATTTTAAGCGGGTGTAGTCTCCGGCACGGGAATTTTTTGGCGGCGCGCCATCGGATAATCTTTCCTCAAGGGATGGCCTTCGAACTCTTCGAAGAGCAGGAGTCGTTTCAAATGAGGATGGCCTTCGAAAATGAAGCCGAACATGTCATAGGCCGCGCGCTCGGCCCAATCGGCCGATTTCCAGTAAGGCAGAGCCGACGGCAGCACGACATCGCCCTCGGGCACCCGGACACGGAGCCTTAAGCGTTGGTTCAGGGCAAGAGAGTAAAACTGATAGACGGCTTCGAATCGGGCCTCGTCGGGCTTCGCGAGGGTTGAAGGCAATTTCGATCGATCCACACCGCAGACGTCGATCAAAAATTCGAATCCCAAGTCGTTTTTCAAGAATTCAAAAATATCGCGGAGGCGGTTTTTGCGGACGACGGCGACCAAGTCGTTCTTTTCTTCGCGGCGCTCTAAGATCTCGTCGGAAAATTTTTCCTGGAATTTTTCCAATACCATGGGCCGAAAGGGATAGCGTCCATGGAAGGACAACTCAAGGGATTTGTAACGCCGTGCGATAAACGGAGAGGGCCGCTGAAAGGAGGGCGAGTAACGTATCTTTCGTATCCTGTCCCAGCGTGTCTAAGCGTTCCTGCCAACGCCTGCGGACGGTCTCGTCGCTCGTGCCCTCCGCGATGTACTGTGAGGGTGCAAGAGTGGTTTGGGATTGGAACCCCTTCAAACAGTTCAACATGCGATGGCCTTCTTCCGCCGTGACAGAAATCCCGCCGAGAGGAGGTCGATTTTCTTCGCCGACCCAGAGTTGAGAGGATCCCGCACATCCAAAGAGGATCAGATCGTCGTCGCCACGATAAAAAACATGAGGAACATCGGATCGAGTTTCATCTCCCAAGACTATTTCCAATCCGGTGATCAGGCTTTGCAGCACGGTACCGGCTTCGTCTTGAGCGAGGCGGCGGGTAATGACGGGCCTATCCGATTTATCAGTGACAAAAAAACAGAAATTGGCAAATCGCGCGACGTTCCAGCGCACGTCTAAGCCGGCTTTTAAGGATGGGTTTTCGGCAAGAGAGCCGTTTAAACGCGGACCTTGGGAGGTGCTAGGATCGATGTGATCCAACACGTGGCACAAAGTACTCAAGGTTTGGGCACGGTCTTGGGGGGAGATCCACTCCCGAAGCTCCGGAAGGGAGTGAGACTTGGCTAAGGCTCTCAGATGAGCTACGATATCCTGACCGGTCGCCGCTCCCGCTGTGAGGGTGGTAAATGGGGGCATCGTGATCCTGGTCATGGAGCCATCCTTGATTTTTTTGCCGCTCCGACCTGTTTCGCGCCTTCGAAAATAACGAGAAGGGCGAGTAAGGTCAGCATCAAAGCCATGAAGCCGTTTACGGTGGAAAGCTGCAGGAAAGGGCTGCTTAGGTTGCGCAGCGAATTGCCGATCTGGCGCAGTAAAGACCAGAACGTGATCGTCATGACGAAAACCATCGGGATCAGCGTGAACCAAAATTTACGTCCGGTGCGATAAAGCCAGATGGTGACGCCGAGAAGCGTGAGCCCGGCGAGCAATTGATTCGACGTCCCGAAAAGAGTCCAGAAACTCTGCCAGCCCCCGTCCGGGGCGAGCCCCAACAAAACTGCCGGCAACCCGATGGTCGCGGCAGTAGCCAAGGCGGCCGAAACCCAGCCCTTCGTGCCGGTGAGCTCCTGGAGGATGTAGCGCCCCAAACGCGTCGTAACGTCCAAAGTATCGAACACGAACGTCGAAAACGCCATCGCACCGAAGGTCAAGGCGAACAGCATGTGTTTTTCCCCGATGATGAGGGTCAGGAATTTTCCGAGGCCAGCGCCGTAGATGGCGCCTGGCGACCCTTGCATGTCCGTCCCCGACACGATCATGACGGTCGCGAGCGCGATCACGGCGACGAAGCCTTCGAGCAGCATCGCGCCGAAGCCTACGGGTTTGCAGTCGCTTTCGCGGTCGATTTGCTTCGACGTCGTGCCCGAGCAGACCAGTCCATGAAATCCCGAGCATGCGCCGCAGGCGATGGTGACGAACAGGAACGGAAACAAAGATCCCGTTTCTCCCGGAGCCTGCCAGGTTTTGAATAAGGGTTGTTGAATGGCGTACCCGCCGAAAAACACTCCAATCACGCCGACCGCGAGCGCGAGGTACAGCACGAATCCACCCAAATAACCGCGGGGCTGCAATAAGGCCCAGACCGGTAGGAGCGACGCGACGAAGCAATATCCCAAGATCGCATACGACCAGGTGGCCTTCGAAAAAATGAGCCAGGTCGAAATATAGGTACCGAACCAAACGACGCCCAACGTCGCGGGCACGAAGACCGCGGTGAGCAGCCACAGCGGCGGATTCCATTTTTTCTGAATCAATCCCATCAGGATGGAGAGCAGCAGGTACATCGTCGTCGCGGCCGCGACGGCGCCTCCGCGTTCGAATCCGACTTTGAGGCCCTCGAATTCTTCGATGCGACCGACGAAGGTTCCCGTCGTGATGTCAGTGAAGGCCACTATGACGTAAACCAACGATAGCCAGATGAAGGCCATCATTGCGAGCCACGCGCGATCTCCGATATTTTCCCGGATCATCTCGGCGATGGAATGTCCCCGGTGGCGCACGCTCGCGATCAGCGCCGAAAAATCATGAACGGCTCCGATGAAGATCACACCTAATCCGATCCAAAGCAGGCAAGGCAACCACCCGAATTGGCGGCAGGCGAGGATGGGGCCTGCGATCGGACCCGCCGCGGAAATGGCACTGAAGTGCTGACCCAGCAGATAAAAAGGTTTCGTCGGCACGAAATCCAAGCCGTCGTTTTGTTCATGGGCCGGCGTGAGGGAGGCATTGTCGATGCGCAAAAACCGACTGATAAGACTCCCGTAAAGGGTGTAGCCCAGCGCGAGGACGGCTAGAAAAAGGCCTGCAATCAGTGGGAGAGACATCGAAATTTGGATGGCTTAAGAGACAAGGAAGTTCAAGGAATTAAACGGAAAATGTATCGATGAAAGCGCGGGATTTTGACTTAGTCCTTTTGAATCCGAAAACCATTGGCCCTGGCTTCCAAAAATCCTCCTTTCAAATTGAAAGTATGAGGAAACCCGCGTTGAGACAGGATCCTTTGCGCCAAATAACCCCGTAAACCTTTTT
Source organism: Myxococcota bacterium (assembly GCA_052033505.1). Lineage (GTDB taxonomy): Bacteria > UBA10199 > UBA10199 > JACPAL01 > JBPOJN01. The sequence goes on from JBPOJN010000082.1 coordinate 6,427, forward strand.
GGCAATAAACCGTAAGTGGCTTTTCCTGCGGAAGTTCCCGAAAGCGTTCCCTCAATTCATCGAGCGGAATGCACAATGCGCCTTCCAGCCGCCCATAACGGGCCACTTCTTGCGGATCGCGGACGTCGATTAATTGCGTGTTTCCGATCTCCGGTGAGAGGGCGTGGATGGTTTTTATTTCTCCCCTGGTTTCGTGAGATGCCACGAAGCCCGCGATATTGACCGGGTCGTTGGCCGAACCAAAAGGTGGTGAGTAAGCCAAGTCGACGTTCTCGAGATCCATGACTTTCATCCGAGAGTAAATCGCCGTCGCCAGGACATCCATCCTCTTGTCGACGCCTTCTTCTCCGAGGGCTTGAGCCCCTAAAATCCGTCCGGAGCCTTCTTCCACGATCGTCTTGAGCACGATGGTCTTGGCGTGGGGGTAGTAAGAGGCGTGAGACGGATCGCGCGTGACGGAGGTGAAAAAAGAAAAGCCCGCGTCCTGCGCTTGTTTCGAATTGAGTCCGGTGTACGCGACCGTGACATTGAGGACCCTAACGATCGCTGTGCCCAAGGCGCCGGGGTAAGTCAGATTGGCGCCAGCTGCGTTGGCTCCGGCGATCCGGCCCTGTCTGTTCGCCGGACCCGCCAGGGGAATCCGGAGTCGGCTTCCGGTCAGGTAATGGATGGTCTCCGCCGCGTCGCCCACGGCATAAATGTCGGGATCGGAGGATTCCATGCGGCCGTTGGCCTTGATGCCTCCGGTTTTTCCGATATCCAGTCCCGCCTCGCGGGCGAGAGCGATTTCGGGTTTGACTCCGATGCTCAACAACACCAAATCAGCCTCTACGCGCGATCCGTCCTCCAAGATCACGCGGTCTTCCAAAAACTCCTTGGCTCCGAGGCCCGTTTTAAGGACGAACCCATGGGACCGCATCGTTTCTTCCAACTCCCAAGCCACGTCGGCATCCAATAAAGGCAAGATGTGCGGGGCTTTTTCCACGATCGTGACCGACATGCCTCGCTTGTGAAAGGCCTCGGCCATCTCCAGACCGATGAACCCGCCGCCGATGATGCAGGCTTTCTTTGGTTCTCTGGATTCGATGAAGGAATGAATACGATCCATGTCAGGGATGTCTCGTAGCGTGAAGACATGCTCTCGATCCGCTCCCGCAAAAGGAGGAACGAGCGGAGAAGCTCCCTGGCTTAGGATCAGCTTGTCGTAGTCGAAGGTCTTTTCTGTGCCTTGATCGGTTTTTACCCTTATCTTTTTTTGGTCGCGGAGGATTTGAACGGCTTCATGTCCGGTCAGCACCTGAATGCGGTATTTTTTCCAGAATTTTTGGGGATCCATCAAAAGAAGATCCTCGCGGGACCTGATGTCTTCCGCGATGAAATAAGGCAGACCACAATTTGCGAAGGAGACGTATTGGCCTTTTTCCAGGATGGTGATCTCCGCATGCTCGTCCTGGCGTCTAGCCTTGGCCGCCGCGGTAGCGCCTCCCGCCACACCGCCGACAATCACGATTTTTTTGGGTTTTAGCATGTTTTTTCTCCGCAATGTTTTGGGCTCTCCGCGTTCCACGGAATTTTGCCTAAGAGAAGCGCCATCCCGCACCATCCGGTCACGCCGGCGAAGATCAGTCCGCAGCCGATGAAGACCGAGAGAAAAACAAAGGCCGGATGGAGGAGGCGGGAGAGGAGTATTCCGGTGACCACGAGGGTTCCTGCCGTGATCTGCACTTGTCTCATGATGGGCAAGACCCGCGAATTCTGAGCGACCGAGCCTCTGGCTTTCTTGAAAGCGTTGAGTCCGCCTTCGACCGTGGCGGCGTCGGTGAGTCCCATCTGTTCCAGTTGCCGGCAGGATTGCGAGCTTCTCATGCCACTCTGGCAAATTACCGCGATACGACGGCCTTTCGGAATTTCATGGAAACGCGCGGTTAATTGATCGGCCGGGATATTGAGAGATTCGGGAATATGTTGATAACGGTATTCTTCGGGCGTCCGCACATCGAGAATCAACGCTTGGCCGGTCCGGTACATCTTCAAAAGCTCCTCCGGTGACATTGAGTTCATTTTGTGTCCTTTTTTGAGGTTCTAACCGGTTCTCTCCTGGAGAATATGATTTGCATCATACTATGTTATGAGAAAATCCAAAGAGGACCCTGAGGAAGGATCAAAGAATGATGGAAGGGTCAAAGAACGATGCGAGATTAAACCAAATCCACGATTTCCGAGAGGATCGTATTCAATTCGAAATCCTTCGGCGTGTAGACGCGCGCGACGCCCAGGTCTTTCAGTGTCTTTTTGTCGGCTTCCGGAATGATGCCGCCCACGATGACCGGAGTTTTTTCGAGCCCCGCCTTTTTCATGCGCGCCATGATGTCTTCGAGCAGCTCATTGTGCGAGCCGGATAAAATCGAAAGCCCGACGACTTGAACGCCTTCATCGCGTGCCGCGGAGACGATTTGTTCGGGAGTCAGCCGGATACCTTGGTAGATCACTTCAAAACCGGCATCACGCGCGCGCACGGCGATTTGTTCGGCGCCGTTCGAGTGGCCGTCCAAGCCGGGTTTGCCGACTAACATGCGGATCGGGCCGCCGAGTTTTTTCGATTTTTCGTCCACTTTTTGCCGCAAGGCCTTGAATTGTTCCGCATTCGGATCCGCGGAACGTTGTCCGCCGACGCCGGTGGGGGCGCGGTATTCGCCGAACATTTCCCGTAAGGTAAACGCCCACTCGCCCGTGGTGACGCCGGCGTGCGCGCAGCCGATCGAGACGGGCATGATGTTCTTATTGTTTTTCGCGGCGGCCTTCAGGTCTTCGAGGGCTTTTTTGACCGCGGCTTCGTCGCGTTTGCCTCGGAAGGTGTTCAGGCGCTCGATCTGTTCTTTTTCCGAACGAGGATCGACTTTCATAATGCCGCCGTCGGAACCTACCATGAGAGGGGAGGGGGCTGATTCCGGATAACAATTCACGCCGACGACTTTTAATTCACCGGCTTCGATCTTGCGGATGCGCTCGGCGTGGGAGGTGACGAGCGACTGCTTCATATAATCGATGGCTTTGAGTAAGCCGCCTAACTTCGCGACTTTTTCCATTTCCTTTTCGGCACCGGCGACGAGTTCGTTAACCTTCGCTTCGATAACGGCCGAGCCGTTGAAAATATCGCCGTATTCCAGGATGTCCGTCTCATAGGCCAAGACTTGCTGCATGCGTAGAGAGAGTTGCTGATCCCAAGGTCGCGGCAGTCCCATGGCTTCGTTCCAAGCCGGGAGCTGGATCGCGCGGGCGCGCGCGTCTTTCGAGAGAGTCACGGCGAGCATTTCGTAGAGGATGCGCGCGATGTTGTTTTCAGGCTGGCGTTCCGTGAGGCCCAGTGAATTCACCTGCACGCCGTAGCGGAACATTTTATATTTTTCGTCGGTGACGCCGTAACGTTCGCGCGTGAGCTTGTCCCACAGTTTCACGAACGCACGCATCTTACTCATTTCTTCGACGAACCGGATGCCGGCGTTCACAAAAAACGACATGCGGCCGACGACTTTGGGAAAATGGGCCGGTTCGACTTTGCCGGAATCCCGGACCGCGTCCAGAACGGTGATGGCGGTACAAAGAGAATAAGCGATTTCCTGCACGGGCGTGGCCCCGGCTTCCTGCAGATGATAGCTGCAGATATTGATGGGATTCCACTTCGGGACTTGATGCACGGTGAATGCGATCATGTCTGAGATGAGCCGCAACGAATGTTCCGGCGGAAAAATATAAGTGCCGCGCGAGAGGTATTCTTTGATGATGTCGTTTTGCGTGGTGCCTTGGAGGCTTTTAACGTTACCGCCCTGTTTCTCGGCGACGGCGATGTAGAGAGCGAGCAACCAGGCGGCGGTCGCATTGATCGTCATGGACGTATTCATTTTTTCCAGAGGAATACAGTCAAACAGCGTCGCCATGTCACCGATTTGGGAGATGGGTACGCCGACTTTGCCGACTTCACCACGGGACATCACGTGGTCGGAGTCGTAGCCGGTCTGCGTCGGCAGGTCGAAGGCGACCGAAAGGCCGGTCTGACCTTTCGCCAGATTCGTTTTATACAGCTGATTCGAGGCCGCGGCCGACGAGTGGCCTGAATACGTCCGCATCAACCAGGGGGATTCGCGTTCCATAGTGTTCCTTTTTGGGGAGCCACCCTAGAAAATTGAAGAGGAAGGGTCAATCATGATACAAGTATGCTATTATAAAAACACGCATGAAGACGCTTCATATCGGAGACTCGGGTTGGCGTGCGATCACGACCGACGGATTTACTTTTGAAAGGCTCTCGGCGATCGTTGCCGCCTTAACCCGTCTCTATCCCCGCCAGAAAGCCGTCATCGGGTTCGACAATCGGTTCCTTTCCGAAGACTTCGGCCATCACGTCGCTTTTATGCTTCGTGAAAAAGGCTGGAAGGTTCGGATTCTGCCGCGTCTTTTTTCGACGCCGGGTGTAGCCTGGCTCGTGCGCCAGGGTCGCTATGACTGGGGGCTCATGATCACCGCGAGCCACAATCCTTATTATTACAACGGACTTAAGATCTTTAACCGTCACGGCGCTCTCATGGATCGTGCTTCCGCCGACCGTGTCGCGGCCGAGGCGAACCGGATCTTAAAAAAACTTACGGGGCCCGACTTGGGTTTTCGTCCGGGCCGGCGGTTCGAGGCGGTCTTGGACGTCGAAAAAGTCCGGAGGCGCTATTTAGGGGATATTCTGAAACGCGTCGACGTGCGCAAAATTCGAAAATCCGGTCTGCGCGCGGCCTGGGACGGCTTCGGGGGCGTGACGATGCCTTTGTTTCCGATGTTTTTGGACGCCTTGAAAATCAAGCATCATGCAATCCCCATGGTGGAAGAGCCGACCTACGGCGGTCGGAAGCTGGAGCCGGACGCGGAGTCTTTGCAGGGTTTGAGCGCCCTCGTGCGCCGTACGCGTTCGCACATAGGGCTCGCGACCGACGTCGACGGTGATCGCTTTTCCATCGTCGATGAACGGGGCCGGTACGTGTCCAATAACCTGCTCGCCTCTCTCATGGTTTGGTACCTCCTACACGTTCGCCGCGAGCGGGGGACCGTCTACCAAACCATCAGCTGCTCGGACCTGACCAAACGCATGTGCGAGGAGGCGGGGGTTTCGCTGAAAGTTGTGCCAGTCGGATTTCAGGCCATGGGCCGCTTGATGATTGCCGACGCCAAGCCCTTGGTCGGTATCGAAGAGACCGGGGGGTTGGCCTACGGTCCGCATTTGCCGTTAAAAGACGGGCTCATGACCCATGCGTTGATCCTCGAGATGTTGGTGTCGCAGAAAAAGACTTTGAGCGTTTTGATCGAACGCCTGCACCGAAGCTACGGTTTCTATCATTACCGCCGCTCCGATTTGAAACTGACCTCGGCGATCGAGGCGATGCATTGGTTGAAATCCGGACCTTGGGAAAAGGCATTGGGCGAAAAAATCCGCGAGACTTCGCTCATCGACGGCGTCAAGTGGACGTTCGCCTCCGGAGGCTGGGTCTTGATCCGCCATTCGAAGACGGAGCCGCTTTTGAGGATTTATTGCGAGTCTTTGGATCGGAAATTTGTTAATCGCGTGACCCGATACGTGAATGGGAAATAAACGGGGGAGACTATGAAATCGACGATCTTGGTTGCGGACGACGACCGCGGATTCGTGACCATTATGACCCAGTTGTTGCAAGAAGCGGGATTCGATGTGCTGGCGGCCTACGAAGGGATACGCGCCGTGGAGTCGGCTCATAAGCACAAAGTTGATCTCATCCTGCTCGATTTGAAAATGCCCGCGGGCAACGGTCAATCGGTGGTAGAATCGCTCCGTGCCCGCAAAGAAACTCAAGGAATTCCCGTCATCATCCTCTCGGGCGCGGACGAACCGGATATCGAAGATAAATTAAAGGCCAAGGGCGCCCAGGTATTTTTGAAAAAACCCTTCCAAAAAGACGGTCTGTTGCAAAAGATCAAAGACCTCATTAAGTCTTAAACCACCTTAGTTTTCCGATTCCTTCTCGAATAACGGAGCTTATTATGGCCTTGAAAACGGCGTCCTTCTTCCTTTCGTTTTTCTTTTTTTCGGCTATGGCGGGGGCCATGCTTCAATCTAAATTGCCGGTCTACTATACGGTCACGAAAACGGCCTCCGACGAAACACTCAAAAAAAACGAGGCCGTCTTTAAGTTTCATTTCCAAAAAACCGACAAGGACTTCTCCGGAGAGGTGATACGGTTCTCGATCGACGGGAAAGAGCAAAAGGTACGTGCAGACGCCCAAGGAAGTTTTTCCTTCAAGGCGCGGCCGGGAAAGCATAAATTTCAATTTTTTTACGACGTCAAACATCTCGAGGTGACCACCGAAGAGATCGCGATCGGGTCTTCGCAGGTGATCGAGGTGAATGTCCATTTGGAACCTTCGCTGATGGAAACCGTCGTCGATAAACCCGTTATTTACGTCTATCCGAAAACCACGACGGACGTCCGGGTTTCACTCGAGGTAAAGGGCAAGCTGTCCTTCGCTTATCCGGAGTATCGTGACGGCTGGAGGTTCACGGCGGATCCGGATGGAACGCTTCATTTCGAGGACAAGAAATTCAATTATCTCTTCTGGGACGGCGTGCTGGATTTAAACTCCGAAGACTTCGGACGGGAAGACGGTTTCGTCGTGGAAAAGAAGGATCTGCTTTCTTTCCTGGAAGCCAAGCTTACCCAAATGGGATTTAATTCCAAAGAATCTCAGGACTTCATTACCTATTGGTATCCGCGCAT
>JBPOJN010000035.1:0-14027 GCA_052033505.1 Myxococcota bacterium
GCCCACGCGGTCCAGCTTACGCAAACGCTTCAAAGCGACCTGGATCTGCCGCGTGTCCAGCACGCGATCGGTGCGATAGTTTCGGAACAGCCTTTGTTCAGCCACCTGGATCGCCGAACGCCCGCCACCGGGACCACCGATGCGAATACCGGAAGGATGGCTTCCCGAGTGCCCGAACGGCGACGTGCCGCCGGTGCCGATCCAACGATTCCCGCCGTGATGTTCTTCTTTTTGTTCCTCGAGCCTCTCCAAAAATCTCCGGCGTAATTCTTCCAGGTCGAGTTTCTCGGCCCCTTCGGGCAGAGCGGGCCGGTCCGCGGCGGCGACGACGCGATCGAGCCAATTATACAACTCCTTCTTGATGTCGAAGTCCCCCTCGCGCCCCCGGAAACACATCAAAAAAGCCTGATCGAAGAGATCGTAAAGAGACTCCGATTTCACCAGCACCGCGCGCGACACGCGGTAAAACCGATCGAGCGAGGAGTCCGCTAGATCGCGCGAAAGCGCGTCCATGAGCGAAATCCATTCCTGCGTCCCAACCGGGACTTTCAGAGCGCGGAGGGTATAGAGAAAAGGGAGCAGCATTCTAAAGAGCGCGTTTCGCGCTTAAATCCTGCTCTTTTTTGAGCAAGCAACCGATCAGAGGGATGTCCTCGCGCAAGGCTTTTTCATCAAGGCCCATCGCGATCAGGGCGTGTAACCAATCGATAAGTTCGGAAGTCGACGGTTTTTTGCTCAAACTCGAAACGTTCCGGACGCGGTAAAATTTCTCGATCGCGGCCTTGACCATCTTCGCCTCTAGATCGGGGAAATGCACGCGCACGATGTCGCGCATCATGGCCTCATCCGGAAATTGGATGTAATGGAAGACGCAGCGGCGCAGGAAAGCGTCGGGCAGTTCTTTTTCGGCGTTCGAGGTGATGACGACCATCGGCCGGTGACGCGCCGTGATTTCTTCTTTCGTCTCCGGAATATAAAAACGCATCTCATCGAGCTCGGCTAACAAATCGTTCGGGAATTCCACGTCCGCCTTGTCGATTTCGTCGATCAGAAGCACGGTCGGTTCCGGCGAAAGGAAGGCTTCGCCCATTTTTCCAGGTTTGATGTAACGTTTAATGTCCGACACGTCCGCGCCGCCGAAACGGCTGTCGTTCAACCGCTGGACCGTATCGTAAACGTAAAGCCCTTCGACCGCCTTCGTCGTCGACTTGATGTTCCAACGTAGAAACGGTCTTTTCAAAGACTGGGCGATCGAGGCCGCGAGCAGCGTCTTGCCCGTGCCCGGCTCGCCTTTTAGCAAGAGCGGCCTGCCGATCGCGAGGGCGACATTCACGACGTCTTTGAGTTCGTCGGAGACGACGTAATCTTTTGTGCCGGTGTACATAAGAAATCTCTTTAATTTCGGGCGAGGAAAATACAAGACGTTTCCTCTATGCGCATCCACCTCATCGCGATCTGCGGCACCGGCATGGCGTCCCTTGCGGGACTTTTGAAGGCCAAGGGACATATGGTCTCGGGATCGGACACGAATGTCTATCCTCCGATGAGCGATCAATTGGCTGCCATGGGGATCGATATCCGAATGGGATATTTGCCAGAAAACATCGAAGCGACGAAGCCGGACATGGTCGTCGTCGGCAATGCGATCTCAAAAAATAATCCGGAAGTGCTCGAAGTCCAGCACCGCGGTCTGCCGCTACTCTCCATGGCGCAGGCGCTCGCGGATTTTTTTATCACGGACCGATCCTCCATCGTCGTGGCCGGCACTCATGGGAAGACGACGACTTCCGGTTTGCTGGCGTGGCTTCTCGAAGATGCGGGACGTTCGCCCGGATTTTTCGTGGGCGGCATCCTGAAAAATTTCGAAAAGTCCTACCAACTCGGCTCGGGTCCCGAGGTCATCCTCGAGGGCGACGAGTATGACACGGCTTTTTTCGACAAGGGGCCTAAGTTTCTGCACTATAGGCCGCACCGCTTGATCTTGAATTCCGTCGAATTTGATCATGCGGACATCTATCGCGATCTCGACCATGTCATGGAGGCGTTTGGCAAACTCGTGGCGCTGGTGCCTGCCGAAGGTTTGATCGTGGCGGACGGGGAAAATGAAAATGTACTAAAATTAATTCGCACGGCCCGTTGCCGCATATTAACCTGCGGCGTCGACGATGGAACTTTTTCCACGACCGACTACAGCGCGCGTGACGTCAAATACGGTCCCATCTCCACGGAATTCACCTTGATTTCCAAAGACCGTGAGATCGGCAAGTTCGAGTCTCCGATGCCGGGACGGCACAACCTGAAAAACCTGATCGCAGACATCGTGGTTGCGCTCGATCTCGGCATCCTGCCGGAAAAAATCCAGGACTCGGTCAAGAAATTCCAGGGACTGAAACGCCGCCAAGAGGTTTTAGGAATTTTCAGGGGCGTCACTCTCATCGACGATTTCGCCCACCATCCGACGGCGATCCGAGAGACTTTGGCCGCCCTGCGTGCGCGTTACGACGGACGGAAACTCTGGGCCATTTTCGAACCGCGCTCGAACACCACGCGGCGCAACGTCTTCCAGAAGGATTTTTTGAAGGCCTTTGACGGCGCCGACGAAATCCTCTTCGCCGCCCCGTTCCAACCCGAAAAAATCCCTGAAGCCGACCGTCTGCATCCGGAAGACGTCGTGAAAGGTTTGCAGGCCGCGGGCCGCAAAGCCCGTTACGTTCCCGAAGTCGACGCCATCACCGCCGTCATCGCCCAAGAAGCCCGCGAAGGCGACGTGATCTGCTTCATGTCGAACGGCGGATTCGGCGGGATTTACCAGAAGACCATCGATGCCTTGGAACGGACGACAGCTTAAGGACGTCGGACCCCGAGAATGTTCTGCAGGTAGTGCAATGCGAAGGGGCTGAAGAAAAAATCAAGGGGACGCATGTAATCTTGGACGTCACTTCTGTCCATAAGGTGCACTTCGTGCGGCACGATCACCGCCCTGTTCGTCAGGCGGCCCAGCATCCGGCTCGGATGCTCCAATCCCAGCGCATGTCCCAGCTCATGCGCGGCGACCTGCGACATGATTTCGGCCAATTGCCCATCCGCCCCGATAAAAGGAGCGAAGGTTCCATACCCTTTTTCGCGTCCCGCCATCATCTCAAGACTCATCCTCAAAGAGAGGTCTAAGAGATCCAGGCTGATCCAAATCACATCGTCTTTACTGGCGTTACCAAAATCATTATCATTGCCCGTCAGCGTCGTCGCGATGGCTTCTTTCCCTTTTTGCTCCAGAAAATGTACGAATTCAGGAGTTTCCGCCAATTTAAGCAGTACTTCCCTCTCCGGAGTTTGTGGTGGCAAGGACTCACGCAGTTTCGGGAGAATCCTATTCATGAGGTCGCGGCGCTCGGCCGTTCCATCTTGGGCGTTGAGAAAATGTTCCGCGCATTTCACCTTAAAAGCGTCGTCCGACAGGATGAAGTCCTTGAAACTTTCGGCGCTGAATCGGACGGTTGTAAAAGACGCTTCCGTCGGACGCTCCAGGACAAATCGTACGTTCAGCTTCTCTCCGTTCCCCAGCGTAAATTTCCCCTCGAGCAGGCGTATGAGATTTTCGGACCACTGTGCATAATCCTCTCGCGTGTGGGCCTTGAAATGCGCTTCATAAAAAAATTTTAAATCACTTAAATCCAAATGAACCAGCTGCGGGGCGGGAGATATGCGCGTCAGTTTTTCGTGCAATACTTTCAATTCGCCTATCATCGCGTTCTTGATGGAGGATGATTGCTCCGGAAAATAGTCCCTTCCTTGAAAATCGTCCAAAACCTGACCGACCGCCAAACCTTCGTTCATGGATAAATCGGGATCTCCATCGAGCATTGCCGCCCCCAGGAGGGGAGCTTCAGCCAAGACATTCTGCGGATAGGGCAAACCTAGCTGAAGTTCATTCTTTCCGGATGTGAGAGAAACATTTTCCATCTCAGGTTTTGTAGGCCTCTTTTTGTCCGACCTGGACCAGACATAACCGCCGAGGGTAGCGCCCACGGCGACAAGAGGAAGTATACTCCGCTGCAAAAGTCCTTTTTGCACTGTCGGAGCTTGCGGAGGCATTTTACCCGAAGGACTCGACGGGGAAGAAGGGTTTAAACGCCGCGGCAAGAGACTTAAAATCATAAAGCCCTCAATTGAGCTTGAGCATTATGTTCCGAAGAACGCCCGATCCGAATGGAAGACGGGAAACTGAAGATGGAAAGCACGGCGCCTTCGGATAGTACCTCTCCCGTAAATAAAAATCTTTCCGCATCGCAGGGACGCGGGCGAATCAAAAACGGACCTTCGATTTTAATCGCCACGTACTGCCCCTCTTGATTCCGTTTCAGCGTGATGGACTGAGGAGCACCGGGCGCGGGACGCGTCTCCAGTAAAGCCGCCGTCAGCGTGAGTGTTTTTTCGCCTTGAGGAAGAGGAATGTAAGAAGATCCGATGACGACGCAGGCAACGTCCGGAGGAATGATGCGGGTTTCCGGCAGTCCATGAGAGAGGGAAACGATGCGATCTTTCGGTTCGACGCCAACGGATGCCTTTTCCGGATCGCGCTTCCACCAACTTCCCGCTTTTTCATCTAATAGCTGTTTGACGTCATCCCGTCGTTTGGCCAGCGCGATGAGGGTGTTTCTCTCGGCAATCGTCTGCTCGTTGTCCCCTTGCATGTCTATGCGCCCGTGATGGGAGTAAGGATTGATCGCGTCGTTAGCTCCGCCTAAGAGCTTAAAGATCGCCTCTTGCGAAAAAAGATCCGGCGCATGCGCGGCGAAATGGGGGGTCGGCGGGAAAAATTGCTTTCTCATCGCTTCTTTCACCACAAGCTCGTCGATCCTGGTCTTGATCAACAAGCCAACGGGCTCTTGCCGATCGGGCTCCAAAGCGGCCTCACAGGAACGAGTTCTGGCCAACAGGATGCGGTTCCAATCCCCGTTCAACGTCAGCGCCGAAATCAGGAACCCCCAGCATATGAGAGAGGATAACGAAGGATTGTGCGAAGCGATCTCGACCAAAGCTTCACCGTGAGACTGTACGGAACCATCGTCGTTCCTCAGATCGGAGGCCGATAAAAATTCGGCTAAGGAAAAAAGATGGGCGACGACGGGCCAGCTGAAAAAATGACCTTCCTCGGCCCCCAGATCCGCGAGCGCCTGCCGTACTTCGGCGATTTCATTTTGATCCGAATCCGGATCCCTGAAGCCGATGGTTCGTGTCATTCCTACTTCGTAAACCGCAATTCTTTTTTCCAAAAAAGAACCCTGCTGGGTGTAATCGAAAAAACCCAGCAGCTTCCGTAGTGCCGACTCGTCCCCGGCTTGCGCCAAATGTTTCAAAGCTTGAAAATTTCCGCTCTGCCCCAACTTGTCAGCGCGTCTGGATCGGTCAAAAAGGTCTCGTATGCCCGGACGATTTGCACCCAGGTTTTTTCGGAAATCATCGTGAAGTCTCGCCGCGCTTTGCACCAACTCCGCACCGAACGACCATGACTCCGCGCCTTCTCAAAGCGTCGTCCGGGTCCTTCAAGTCGGGAATGATATCTTCCAATGCCGCGCTGATGAACGGGACCTGCGATTTCGGGGTGCCCTTCTCCAAAAAAGCAGAGATTTTCCGGCCTAGATCCGAAGTCACGCTACCTGGCAACCGCCCGGCGGCTTCCACGTAAGAAGCGAGAGGACCGAGCGCGTGAAACCTCGTCGCGAAGTCGTTTGAAAAAGCCATGAGGCTTATATCGGTCCGGACGGAACAATGTTGCTGATTTTCGATGCGATTAAGCCTTGCAATCCCCGCTTTAAAATTCCGCCGAATTGTGGCCTTATGCGCCGATGCGCCGCGTTTTTTCAGGTATCCGGTTGAAGCCCAGACGATGGTCGTCTTTGTTCGTCTTGGGATTTCTCGTGGCGGGCGTCGCGACCCTGCACAGCACGATTTTTCACCGCCAGCTCTTGAACATCCTCCTGAAGTCCAGCGGCTGGAAAGTTTCGATCCACGATTCTTCCCTGAAATTCTTGAGCGGCAAAGTCCGACTGACGGGCGTGTCCGTCCAAGACCCGAAAGGCAAAATCGATTTCCAGGCCCAGGAAGTCTTCGTAGGATTGAGCCCTTTTTCGTTGGTCGGCGGGAAAATACAGCTCTCGCGGATCGACGTCAGCGATCCGGAGCTCACGATCCAGGGCGGTGAGGGCGGCGGCAAGAAAATAACGCCCGAGATGATCGACGCTTTCTTCCGGCGCTTCGAAGAATCGTCGCTTCTGAAAAACATCGTGCTGGACCAAGCCTCCATCCATCGCCTGCACCTAAAAGTTATTAGCCCAAACAATCCCGAAGAGCCGCGGTGGGGAGAGGTCGCCGAAGTGAAGCTGAAAGCGCGTTCCACGATCTTAAGCCGCATTGATCTGGATGTGGAACTTTTGGACGTCACGGGTAACTTACCCGCTCTTGGCAACACCAAACGCCTGCATCTCGAGACGAAAATCAAACGGGACGACGTCCGCATCGAGGATTTTTTCTGGGAAACGAGCAAGCATGTGTTGGCCTTCAAAAGCTCATGGAAAGGCGGCTTAAATAGCGGGTCTTTTCTCGCGTCTGGTGAAGTCCGCGTGCCGTCCATCCTGCCCGACAGCCTTTTCTTCGACGTCGAAGCGGCCGTAAAAGATAAAGTCGCCTCCGTCTCGAACATCGCCGTACGCCTCCCGCAATCCACCAAAGAAGCCGTCTTCCGAAGCCAGGGCCGCATCGAGATCGGGGATAAAATTGAATACGCACTGCCCTTCACCGCGCGGGATCTGGAACTCGATTCGATCTTCGCGAAAATTCCCAGCGTCATCGTCGGACCCGCGAAAGGCACCGCCACGGTCGACGGATTGATCAAGGGCACAATTCCCGAACTTCGCGCGACCGCGCGCGCAACGATCCATGAGTTGCACCATCATTCGCTGCATGCCGCGGCGGTAACCGGTACCTTGGATTTTCATTGGCCGGAATTGGACTGGAACGCGGAAATCAAACCCGGAGCCGACGGGCGCGTCCAAGGCACGCTGAAAGGCGGCATCCAGTTCCGCAAACTGCCTCCGTACGTGTCGCTGAAGACCATGTTGAAAACCTTGGACTTCCGTCTCGCGGGCGCTTCCGTTTCCGACCTGATTCCAGCTCTGGAGACCTCCGGCACGGTCAATGGAGAGATGCATCTCCAGGGCGTGCCTGGCTCGACCGCAGTCAGCGGAAAAGGTACGGCGAGCGCGACGCAAATCCAATCTCCTCTGGGCCCGGCCGAACATCTCAACACGGAAATCACGTTCCAACCCAACGGCGACGTCGTCTTCTCCAAGACCGACATGCAGCGCGCGGATATCAGTGCCGTATTCTGGCCGAACCCGATCACACTCAACTCCAGCGAAGGCATCGCGTCTTTCCACGGTGATCCCATGCCCGGGCTCACTCTGAAGGGTTTCTACGACACCAAAAACGACAATTTCACGATCGAGTCTTTTGCGTTCAAACGCGACGGCGGCGATCTCGCGGGGACTTTGACCTATCGCGGAGGCGGCGTGCGGCGCTGGTCGGGCAAAGTCAAAGGCCTGCTGCCGCTCACGTGGCTTCAGCATCTTCCGCATTATTTCAGAGACGGCGAAGGCGTCGCCCGGCTCGATCTCTCTTTCGACGGGTCGACATCGGCTCCGAATATAAACGGCAGCGTCGCGTTCCAAAAAAGCGCGATCGAGTTCCGGAACTTCCCGTCCGTCTCCGACCTCGAAGGCACCCTGACGTTCGCCGGCTCTTCGCTGCGTCCGCAGCTGACCGGATACATGGGCGACGGGCGTTTTCATTTGACCGGCAGCGCGGTGACCGACGGCTTGAAAATCCGCGACTATGATTTGGCTTTCAAAGGAACGGACCTGACATACGCAAAATCCGGCGTCTATCGCATCGATTTCGACGCCGACGTGACTTTGAAAGGCTCTTGGCCCGCCCCCCGCCTTTCGGGCCGCGTGGACGTGGTCGACGCGCTTTATTCAAAACCTTTTTACGTGCGCGATTTGATCTTAAAACCTTTCGAGGATCCGTCGACAGCGACCGGGCCCGGCTCTCTCGACGCCGTCACGTTGGACGTCTTGGTCAAAAATTCCGGCGATTTAAAAATCAAAAACAACATCGCCGAGATCTACCTCCTGGCCGATCTCCACGTCGGTGGCACCGTCGCGAGACCCGAGACGCGCGGGGCGTTCACGATCACGGATGGAGAAATTCGTCTCTTCGGCGAGGATTTCATTTTGCAAGAAGGCCGACTCGAATACATCGATCCGTCGCGGAAGGAACCCTATCTCACGCTAAAGGCCGAACAAGACATTCCCCCGCTCTATACGGTCGAAGTCGAGCTGAAGGGTTTCCTGTCCAACCTCGAAATCAACTTAAACAGCACCCCGCCCCTGCCGCGCGAAGACGTCGTGTCGTTGATTTCGACCGGACTTACGCTCGAAGAGCTGAGGCGCAGCGGTCGATCGCGCACGTCGTTGGGCACGAATATCTTGGCCAATGAAATCTCGAGCGTGGTGGAGCGGCCCATCGCCAAATCCACCGGACTGGACGTCTTCCGGCTCGAAGCCTCCGAAAACGGCTCTCTCTCCAAACTCGCCGTCGGCAAAAACGTCACCGACCGCTTGACCGTCGAATTCCAAAGCGACTTCGCCCCGGAAAGCGCGCAGAAGACGATCCAGGCGAACTATTATTTAACAGATAATATTCTACTCAAAGGCTTTCGCTCTTGGGAAAAAAGCCACAGCAGCACCACCCTACCCCCCTACAGCGTAAATCTTTCCTTCCGCGTGCGCCTGTATTAATACTTTTTCTCCCGTGAAAAAATTTTTACAAATTGGGATTGCAGTCGTCTTACTCTTCCTCGGAACAGGACTTGCAAAGGCAAGACCCTCTTCCCTCGTCATCTCTGAAATCACGTCTGAAGGTTACGAACCGGCCAAGGAACTTCACAACCTCCTCCCGATCCGCTTAGGTGATCCTTACGACCCGGCGCGCGTGGACCAGGCCGTTTCCTACCTCAAAAAATGGGGACGCTTCGCGGACGTGCGCGTGGAGACGCAGCGCCACGGCCGCGACGTGACCGTAAGGTTTTTCGTGAAATCCGGTTTCATGGTCAGCGGCATCGACATCCGCGGTACCTACCCTTATCTCTCCACGCGCATCCGGCGCATCGTGACGGTCCACTCGGGCGACCTCTACGACCCGGCCGCGGCGGAAGCCCAAAATGAAAAAATAGAGACTTTCTACGAACGCCAAGGATTCGACGCGACGACGGTCACGCTCGAAACCGAATTCAACGAAAAGAAAAAGATCGTCGACCTCACTTACCACGTCAAAAAAGGCGCCCAGTACCGCATCGAAGGCATTTCCGTGGAGGGCAACACGGTTTTTCCGGCCGGTTATTTCAATTCGCAGATCAATACCCTGCTCCTCTACAAGCCGACGCGCTTCCGGAAAGCGTTGGACGACATCCGCAAGGATTACCGGAAACGCGGCTACCTGGGTGCGCGCGTGCGCGTGAAGGATTTCGGCCGCGATGAAGCCCTCAAAACGCTAAATCCCGTCCTCGAGATCCACCAGGGCAAACACGTCTCGGTCTCCTTCGAAGGCAACCGCCGCGTGACCATCGCGTCGCTTAAAAAAAACATGCCCATGTTCACCGACGGCGGTTACGGCCGGTACGAAATCGAATCTTCGCAAAAAGCCATCGCCGACTACTACCGCCGGCGCGGTTTTTCCGAAATCCAAGTCGATGTGCAGGATGAAAAGAAGGGCGAAGACGAACTGACGGTCGCCTTTAAAATCCGCGAAGGCGCCCAGACGCGCGTGAAAACCGTCACGATCGAGGGCGGGCGGGAAATAAAGGATCTTAAAAAAGAACTCGCGACCAAGGAAAATTCCATCTTCGAACGCGGATATTACCAAGCTGCGAACGTCGAACGGGACTTCCAGAACCTCCCCCTTCTCATGCGCGACCGCGGGGCCCTTTCCGCGCGAGCCCTGGACCGGGGCGCCGAATTCAACAGTTTCCGCGACAAGGCCCATGTCACCTACAGCGTCGATGCGGGTCCGATTTCCACGGTGAACGCCATCATCTTCGACGGCAACCGCGAATTTTCCGGCCGCCGCCTGCGCCGCAGGATCCATACGCGGGAAAAGGAACCTTTCCGCACCAGCGTGTTGCAGCAGGACAGAGAAGCCCTACTGATTTACTATGCCGATCGCGGCTACCCTTACGCGACGGCCGAACCCGAATTCCGGGTTAAATCTTCGGAAGTGGTCTTTCATATCCAGGAAGGGCCCGAGACCAAGATCGGCGAAGTCGTCATCGTCGGCAACGAACGCACGCTCAAGCGCGACATCCTGCGCGCGATGCGCATCCGTCCGGGCGACCGTTTTAGTTACAAAAGAATCCTCGAGAGCGAATCTTTCCTACGGCGCTCGGGCGCGTTCCGCAGCGTTACGATTCAGACGATCGGTTTAACGGAACGGCAGCCCATGGTATCGCTCGTCGTCAAACTCGAGGAATACCGGAAGATCGTCATGGATTTCGGCGTCACTTATGACACCGACAATTTTTTCACCGGCGACCTAAATATCACGCATCTCAATCTCGGCGGCACGATCCGGCGCGGGAATTTCCGCTTGATCGGTGGACGCGACATCCAAAAAGGCGAAATCACGTTGAAAGACCCTTTCTTTTTGGGACGTCCGTTCGAGGCGTCGATCTCCACGTTCTTGGAGCGCGACTTGAAACCCGGCTTCAAGACCGTCGAAGGCGGCGGTTCTTTGAATTTCCTAAGAGAATTCACTCCGCAGATTTCTCTCCTGGGCCGCTATGAATTGATCCGCACGTTCTTCACCGACGTGACCGACGAGACCGGGGCCGCCGAAGAAGACCATACGACATCGAAATTCTCATTCTCCTTCAGCTACGACAAACGGGACTCTTACTCGGACCCGCACAAGGGTTTCATCGGCTTTGCCGGACTCGACATCTCGAACAAACTCATCGCGTCCACCTTCAACTTCCTCCAACCCAAGGGTTTTATCGCGCACTACCTGCCGATCGGGAATCGCGTCACGTGGCTGAATTTCGCGCGCATGGAAGGCATCAAGGTCTTCGGCGGCGACACGCTCACGCGGGACGAAAGGCTATTTTTGGGCGGGGATTATTCGATCCGCGGCTTCGACGAAGACGCGATCGGAGGGACGGGCACCGACGGGCGCCCGCTCGGCGGCCAGCTCCTCGTGAGCTATACCTCCGAATTGCAGGTCAAACTTTTCAGCAATTTCAAATTCGCCGCCTTTTTGGACAACGGCAGCCTCACCAACGATTTCGAGGAGATCGGCACGAATTCCTGGCGGCATTCCGCCGGCGCCGGCTTGCGCTACATTACCCCGGTCGGGCCCTTACGCCTGGACTACGCGTTCAAGCTCGACAAAAAAGACGACGAATCCACCGGAAGATTCCACCTTGCGTTCGGATATGCGTTTTAAGGAACATTAAACTCAGCACAAGCCGTGCAGAAATCCTCGAAACAATATCCGCATCCCACCGGCGGCGTAAATCCCGGAAACATTTCCTCAAAAACGTCCTGTGTCAGCGAAAAATCATTCACTTTCAAGCCGGCATCCGAGACGGTGTAGAACGAATCCCCAATCTCCAGAGAACGTCTCAAGGCCGGTGAATAACCCGAATATAGGTCATCATGCGTCACTCCTCCCACACGCGAAAAACCAGCATCGCGATCCACACGATAGACCGACATCTCGCGGATTGTCGCGTCGCCCGATGCCCGTTCCACCGGCAACGCTAACACCGCCCTATTTTCAAAAAAAGAAAACGCCAGATGTTCGTATTGAGCCTCGGAATAATAAGCGTCCGGAATCTCTTCCTGTTCCACAAGCCTCGGATGCGCGAGATCCGAAACATCGAAAAGATTTAAAGCAACACCTCCAAACCCACTGATCCCAGACCCCACCGCTAATAGTCGGTCCTCACCCCAAGCCTGCAGATAGTCCGTGCGTCCGGGCAAATGTAACTCACCAACAATACGCGGAGAAGCAGCGTCGGAAAGATCGATGGAGATCAAAGGATCGGTGTAGACGAAGGTCGTCACGAACGCTCGGTTTCCCAAGAAACGCGCCGAAGTCACCGTTTCACCCGGAGCGATCGTATCGAGGCGTCCCAGAGGAGCAAATGAGCCGTCGGAAACGCGGAACGTCGTCAGAAAATTCTTCCCGAAAAACCCTAATTCCGTCGAAACAACGCGCAAGATCCCGTCTTGTTCGTCCAAGAAAAACTGATTCCCCAAATGACCCGAGACTGTCGCGGAAGATCGCAGGGCCAGTCCTGCGGTCGTAGGACGAATGTCGAAAAGATAGAGACCCGTTTCGTTGGATCTCCAAAAATCATTCGCCAGATAAAAATGCTCCGGCGTCGAGGTCACGATCGAGCCGTAAGAGCCGACCAAGGAAATTTGATTCGGCGTCTCCGGTAATGTCTCCAAATCGAGACCGATTAAGCTCCAAGAAACATAAGAACTATAATCCCCACTATCGAGATCCTTGGGTACCCGGACTTCGGCGCAATTTCCGCGTGCACGCAAGTTATCCTCATAATTCGGAGAGATTTGGGACTGCAGGGCAAAATACACGGCCGATCCGACCTTTCTCGAATCCACGTACCAACCCTGCCAATCATAAGAACGCTTCAAGACCGGCGCCGACGCATTCTCGACATCATAGACTGCAACATGCGTCTGAGCCTGATCTGCACTCAGATCCACGATGATTTCGGAACTCCCGTAACCGATGAGGACAATACGAAAATTTTGCGCATAAATCTCTTGAGGACGAAATGAAAGTGATACGGTTCCGATCCGAACCGGAGCGGTCGCATTCGAAACGTCATAAACGAAAAGACTCTCTCCCGAGACGGCGTACAGACGATCGCCTTCGCGTTTCACTAAATCCGCCTCTTCCACGACCGGACCGAGATTTCCGGAATCAGAAGATGCATCCCTCGGCGAGGGATTTTCCGAGGTCTGGGCCTCTTCTCCGGCCGCGGTGCCACTCCCATCCTCCGCGAAAGGAAGACCGACGTTACGGTCTCCGGCCCGCGACTCCAGGAAGTCGCCTAACTTCTCACAATTTGCAAACGTCACCAGCCCCGCCGTTTCATTGAGTACGTCCGGGTTTTGAGAATTCCCGCATCCCCACAACAAAAAAGAAGCAACACTCAAAAGAAGGAAAAGTTTTCGCATAAAAATATCCTTTCGCTGCGATACTTATCGTCCGGCGATTTTTCAAAATCCACCGCGTTCGGCTTTAATTGTATTCCACGGAATACAAGATCGGTTTAAGGACATTCGGGATGATCACTGCCAGTGCCTTCATTGTCTGGCGATGCGGCAAAGACCTGCTGGCAGATATTCGGCATCAATGTTTCCGTCGTCGAAAAATTTCCAACAGAAACGGCGACCGTCACCTCTCCGCAAGTCACGGCTTCGATTTCTATTTCACAGGCAGAAACACCGGAAGCATTGGCAACAACTGCTCCAGCTTCTAATGACTCTCTCAGAGAAGAAATCGTATACAAGCCTTGTAGTAGTCCCAACTCGTCGAGCAATCGATCACCATCAGCTCCATTCAAGGCGGTCACGCAATCTTCCAGTGCCCCTACACCGCACGAGGTGATTTTTTCGCAAAGCCCTCCGATCAAATCGTCCAAAAAAGCCGGATCCGCCTGGTTTTTAAAGATCAAGCAAGCCGCACCTGACGGATTCCCCGTCTCCGTCCCAGAACATACCAAAGCGACTTGGCTTAAGATCGAGAGAGCAAAAACCAATTTGATCAAAACCTTTTTCACTTAGCCTCCGGGATTCGGGAGAGATTAAACAATTGAAAATTGATCTGATACACCGCCGCGGGTGCCGGATCCTCGGAGAGCAGGACGTTCAATTCCC
>JBPOJN010000074.1:0-10968 GCA_052033505.1 Myxococcota bacterium
TACTCCACCACTTCCGCAACAACACCGGCGCCTACCGTGTGGCCGCCTTCACGGATCGCGAACCTTAATTCCTTGTCCATCGCGATCGGTGTGATCAATTCCACTTCCACCGTCACTCGATCTCCAGGCATTACCATCTCCGTGCCCGCAGGTAACGTGCACACGCCCGTCACGTCCGTCGTACGGAAGTAAAACTGGGGACGATATCCGTTGAAGAACGGCGTATGACGACCACCCTCTTCCTTCGTCAAGATATACGCTTCCGCCTTGAACTTCTTATGCGGAGAAATGCTGCCCGGCTTCGCCAACACCTGGCCGCGCTCCACTTCTTCTCTCTTCAAACCACGGAGCAACAAACCTACGTTGTCGCCCGCCTGACCGTCATCCAACAGCTTCCGGAACATTTCAACGCCCGTCACCGTCGTCTTCGACGTCGGCCTAATACCGACGAGCTCCACTTCTTCTCCAACCTTCACTTTTCCTTTTTCGATCCTGCCCGTCGCAACCGTACCGCGACCGGAGATCGAGAATACGTCTTCCACAGGCATCAAGAACGGCTTATCCACCGCTCTCTCAGGGATCGGGATGTACGTGTCCAAAGCTTCAACCAATTTCATGATGGCCGGCTCACCGAGTTCGCCAGAATCACCTTCCAGAGCCTTCAACGCACTGCCTCGGATGATCGGGGTCTTATCTCCAGGGAAGTCGTACTTGCTCAACAACTCACGAACTTCGAGCTCAACCAAGTCCAACAATTCCTTGTCGTCGACCATGTCGCATTTGTTCATGAACACAACGATGTACGGGACGTTCACCTGACGGGCGAGCAACACGTGCTCACGCGTCTGAGGCATCGGGCCGTCGGCCGCGGACACGACCAAGATCGCTCCGTCCATCTGGGCCGCACCCGTAATCATATTCTTCACGTAGTCCGCGTGACCCGGACAGTCGACGTGCGCGTAGTGGCGGTTATCCGATTCGTATTCGACGTGCGCCGTCGCGATCGTAATACCGCGCTCTCTTTCTTCAGGCGCCTTGTCGATTTGATCGTAGGCCAAGAACTTAGCAAAACCCTTCTTCTCCAACACTTTCGTCAACGCCGCCGTCAACGTCGTCTTTCCGTGATCGACGTGTCCGATCGTTCCTACGTTTAAGTGCGGCTTCTTTCGCTCGAATTTCTCTTTAGACATAAGGGGTCTCCTAAAAAATTAATTCGTTATCGTTCATCAAACCAAATACTTGTGAGCCCACGACCAGAATCGAACTGGTGACCTTCTCCTTACCATGGAGATGCTCTACCGACTGAGCTACGTGGGCAGAACAACAGTGCCTAGGGTTAAGTGATCAGCGTCTAGACACTCAAAACCCAACACTCTTCACTGCCTTACTAGCGGGAGACGGGATTCGAACCCGCGACATCCTGCTTGGAAGGCAGGAACTCTACCACTGAGTTACTCCCGCAAAACCCTTAAGCCCCATTTAGGGAGTGTGGAGGGGGAAGGATTCGAACCTTCGAAGGCGAAACGCCGGCAGATTTACAGTCTGCTCCCTTTGGCCACTCGGGCACCCCTCCTTCCGCTCCGACCGGCAAAGCCGGATCGTCGCTCGAAATCGGGGCGAGATACCGCACTCGCCCCGATGGCCCCACATCTGCCATTTAAATCCCCGCTAAGCAGTACCGCCGCCCCACCGGGTCTTTCAACTTCACGATCCGCCCGTCTGCTCTTCTGAGCTGGCGGCCAGAATCGAACTGGCGACCTGCTGATTACAAATCAGCTGCTCTACCAACTGAGCTACGCCAGCGCGAAACACTTTAAAAACAATTCAAAATTTAAAACTCCAAAGAAAACCCAAACCAAAGAACCGGCTTTTCTTTGCTAACTCATCAAAATAATTTGCGATTTTGAAAGAGTCGTCTCTTCAGGAATAAGGCGGGGAGTGTATAGAGATGCACCGCCGAGAAGTCAATTATTTCTATGGACTTTTTGGAAAATTCTGAAGCCTTTGCCTTAAGACTTCCGAAAGAATGACTGCACCCGCGACCGAGGCGTTGAGCGAATCCACCTTTTCATGCATGGCCGGGATCCGGATCAAGATATCGCACTCTTCTTTGACCAATCGCCTCAAACCCCTCTCTTCATTCCCGACCACCAGAGCGACTTTTTTCGGGAAATTTTCTTCATACAAGGTCTTTTCCGCATCATGATCGGCCCCATAGATCCAAAAACCGGCTTCTTTCAGGCGCGGGAAACATTTCGCGATGCTAGTCACGCGCGCGATCGCCAGGTGCTCGACAGCACCGACTGAGGCATGGCACGCCCCCGGGCCGACCGGGGCGGCGTTCGTCTCCGGGATAATGACCCCGCTGACGCCGAAGACGTGGGCAGACCGGCATAAAGCACCCAAATTCTGAGGGTCTTGGATTTCATCCAAAATCAGTACCGTATCCTGTTCTAAAGCTTTTTCTAAAGATGCATACGGGTAGGGATCGGTTTCGGCCGCTATGCCTTGATGCGTGGCTTGAGGGCCGAAACGGGAGGCGAAAAAACCGGGTTCTTGCTGGGAGACGGCGATGCCTTTTTCGCGCGCGAGTTTTTGGAGCTCTTCACGATCGCCGCTGACCTTCACGGCGCTCTTCAAAAGATGCAGGCGGTGTACCTTACGACGGCCCGCGGAGAGGAGTTGAAAGACGGCATGGCGGCCGTAAACGAGTTCAGAGGGCATGAGGGGCGAAGACTTCTCCGATTATGCAAGGGGTGGCAACGATTAATCGACTAATGCAGACCATGCTCGGACAGCACGACTCTCTTCTGGTAATTCAATTCGTTCTCGATCGCTTCCAAACGATCCGGCTGCGCGGTGGCGAGTTTGTCGCGGGCGTCGAAATAAACGCTCTTCAGCTCGTTCATGTGGGCCAATAATTCCTGACGGCGGGCGAAGGACTTCGTGCGGTCGTAAGCTTTGCGGGCATATTCGTGCTTCATGGAGCTGGTCGCAAGCAGCATCTGCAGGTTCACGACGTCGTTCTGGGGAGTGGTCGGAATCTCCGCATTGGCGTAGGAATTAGGATTGCCTTCGAATAATTTTTGCAGCTCCATGGTGTCTCCTTAACCTTCGTGTTTTAAGTGTGCTGGCTCAAGGCTATAGAGCAAATGCGCTGCCAAAAGGAACACGACGCACAACATACATAAGCTATTGATATTACTTATTTTTAATCAAGAAACTGCAGAGAGGTTCAAAGATTCGATTTAGCAACGGAGACTTAAGTCCTCACTTTTGGGGAAGCGTCGCACGCATTTTTTGAATCACATTTATGGGGTCGGAGGCTTGGAGTATGGGCCTACCGACGACGATGTAATCGGCGCCGGCCTGGATCGCTTTCGCAGGAGTCATCACGCGTTTTTGGTCGTTATTGGCATTTTCCGGCGCATTTTCGAAACGAATCCCCGGTGTCACGATCACGAAGCCCAGCCCACAGGCCACACGCACGGCAGACGCTTCTTGAGCCGAGCACACGACACCATTCAAACCCGCTCCTTGAGCTTCCTGTGCGAGACGAACGACTTCGGAAACCGTATCCGATTTCTGCGCATCACTCGTCAGCTTCGTCACCGCGAGCAAAGTCGCTTTGCCGGCGACGGCTTTTGCGGCGGCTTCCATCATCTCGCGGCCGCCGGAGGCGTGGACGTTTAACAGCGAGACTCCGAGAGAGACGGCGGACTCGCAGGCACGCGCGACGGTATTCGGGATGTCGTGAAATTTAAGATCGAGGAAAACTTCAAAACCTTCGGCGCGGATTTTGCGGACGACACAGGGACCAGCGGCGGTGAAGAGTTCGAGGCCGACTTTAAGGAAGGAAACCTTGTCTTTCAGACGCGCGGTCCACTGGAGAGCCTCGGCTTCTCCGGGCACGTCCAGAGCGACGATGAGCGGGTCTTTAGCCACGCTCGCCTTGCTCGCTTTTTAGTTTTTGAAGGATGGTTTCGACGGCTGATTCTTTTTTGAGAGACACGACTTCGCCGGTCTTTCGCAACTTGAATTCGACTTCGCCCTTCTCCAGGCTTTTCTTGCCGATGACTAGGCGCAGAGGAATACCCAACAAGTCCGCGTCGTTCAACTTCACGCCGGCGGTATCGGGACGGTCGTCCATCAGGACTTCGACGCCCTGCTTTTCCAAACTCTCGGTGATTTCCCGCGCGGCCCGGAACATATCGGTATCGGCGCCTCCGAGCGGAATGACGGTCACGGGAAACGGTGCAATCGCCACGGGCCAGATAATGCCTTTGTCGTCGTGATTCTGTTCGATCGCGGCCGCGGCCGTGCGACCGACGCCGATGCCGTAGCAGCCCATGACGATGAGGTTTTCTTTTCCGGTTTCGTCGAGATACGCAGCGTGAAAGGCCTCCGAATACTTCGTGCCCAAATAAAAAACCTGGCCAACTTCGATGCCGCGATAGCTTTTCAGCTCGCCGCCGGTCTTCGGATCTTTTCGATCTTCGGGCATTTTTTCGTCGGTGTAACCGAACTCGCCGCCGTCGGCGACGAAGACTTCGCTTTCGCCCGACGAGGCCAAGACGTGAAATTCATGCGAGAGCGTCCCGCCGATTTCTCCGGTGCCTGCTTCGACCGGACAGAACTGCAACCCGCAGCGCGCGAAAATTTTCCGATAAGCTTCGAACATGCGCCAATACGTCTCGATCGCAGTTTTTTCGTCGCGGTCGAAACTATAGCAATCCTTCATCAAAAACTCGCGGCCGCGCATGAGCCCGAAGCGAGGCCTCACTTCATCGCGGAATTTCGTTTGGATCTGATACAGCGAAAGGGGCAGCTGTCGGTAGGACCGCACTTCGTTCCGCACGAGATCGGTGATGACTTCTTCGTGCGTGGGCCCGAAACAAAACTCGCGTTCGTGGCGGTCGCGCACGCGCAGGAGTTCTTTGCCATACACATCCCAACGCTTGGACTCGACCCAGAGTTCTTTGGGCATCACGATCGGCAGCAGGAGTTCTTGGGCGCCCGCAGCGTTCATCTCCTCGCGGATGATGGTCTCGACCTTGCGGATCACGCGCAGGCCCAGCGGCAAGTAATTATAAATCCCGGCGGCAACCTTTCGGATCATGCCGGAACGCAGCATCAAGCGATGCGAAACGACTTCCGCTTCGGACGGAACCTCGCGGAGCGTAGGGAGCAGTAAATGAGAAAAGAGCATGCGGCCTTGTAGAAGAAACGAAGAAGCCGATCAAGAGATTCTAAAAGTCAAAGGTCCGCAAGACTTGAACGCTGGCTCGGGGAAAAGTGCTTCCGCCCCACTCGATGACCTCATCGCCTTCGACACGGATTTGCAATTTATCGTCCTGGAGATAAACAAGCAAAGAAGCGGTTCCTTGGGAAAAATGACGGAAATCGCTGCCGGAGCTCTTAATCGTATGGCCCGCACGTAAATTCACGCCCACCTTACTGTCTTGAGGCCGGAAAGACACGTAGAGGTTCGCTCCACGCAGAGAATCCCAATGGTTACTTTCTGAATTCTGCTGAGCCACGGAAAGAACATATGCCGACACGCTCGCACCTGTTCCGGAAGCGTAGGTCAGTCCAACGTCGGTCGTAATGGTTTCATGATAGTTATCATCAACCCCATTCGCTCCAGCCTCCGCATTTAAAAAACCCGAAATCTTGTCGTTGGGCGCGAAAGAAAGATTGAGATGCGTATTGTAAGTTTTATTCACGTTTTCTACCTGATCCGGCCCTAAGCTCAAAAACAGTTTCAACGTCGTATTGTCGCTCAAGCCGATTTTGACACCGGCCCCGGTCATTGAAAACGGAACGGCTCCGAAGTTCAAGGAACGGACCGTATGCGGGTTTTCAGCTCCGATGATTTCCGCGCCCACAGTCTCCAGAACTTTACCTCCATAGAAACAGAGACGTTCGCCGAAACACTTTTCGATACTGAGCTCCAAAATATCGGCGGGTTCTCCGGTCTTCGTAAATCCTGCCGACTGGGTCTTCGCAAAATTTTTCCCCATCCCGCCATCGAACTTAACCGTCACTCCTCCGCCTAAAAGAGCCGTCAAACGGGCTTCCGCGCTTTCGTAGACATTCGATTCATCATAGAAAGATCCGGCGATCGGATCTTCCGTAGAGTCCGCCCCTCCTTGATTAGAGGCTTCTCCGACGACCGCAGCTTCCAATAATAGTTTTGCGTCCAGCTTAACTCCGTCACCCATAAGATACCTCTCCTAGGAGTATCGACGCAGTGGCCCAAATGATTGCGTTGATTTTGAGCTTAAAATGACTTTTTCAAAATTTGCCTATTTTCCAGGCAGAAATGAAATTTCAGGCGGAATACGAACTAACTTCTTCCTTGAAAAAGGATAAAGCCTCCCATCAGGAAAAAAGCTCCGGCCGCCACGTAGCGCAGGATTTGGGGATTGAGCCATTCGGAAAGCAGTCGACCGGCCAAGACGCCGATCGTCCCCGCGAGTCCTAAGGCGCACACCACACCCAGCCAGACGGGAATCAGGGATTTGGCTTGAGCGGCGGCCGCGACGGCGGCGAACTGAGTTTTGTCCCCGAGTTCGGCCAAGAAAACGGTTACAAAAGTAGTGAAGAACAATTTAAAATCCATGCTTCCTCCTTAAGGCGTCCCTTAAATTCTCAATGACGTCCGAGGCGATCAAGCCACCCTCTCCGAAACGCCGCGCGACCGCATCTCCCGCAGCCCCGTGCACGAAAACACCCAAGACCGCCGCATCGAAAGGTTTCAGGCCTTGAGCGAGCAAGGCACCGATCACGCCGGTCAATACATCGCCCATGCCGGCGGTCGCCATGCCGGGATTTCCCGTGGGATTGATGAAGACTTTTCCTTCGGGAGAAGCGACGACGGTTCCCGGACCTTTCAAAACAGCGACAGCACCGGTTTTACGGGCCAAAGTAAGCGCGGCGAATCTCCGGTCTTTCTCGATCCGCTGCACGCTTAGACTTAAGAGCCGCGACATTTCTCCCACATGCGGCGTGAGGACAGCGCGGCCTTTCAAAAATTTCCGAAGGACGGTCGCAACAGGGGCAATCGCATTCAATCCGTCGGCGTCCAAAACCAACGGAAGCGACGTGGCTTTCAAGATATTTTTCACGAAAACCTTCGTGTCGGCGTTGACTTCTAGTCCGGGACCTAAAGCCATAGCCGTTTTTTTCGTCAGGATTTTCAGTAAAGAACGCCAGGCGCGCGCGGCGAAGGTCCCCCGGGCGTTCGAAGGGAGCGGCTCATACATGAGCTCCAAACCTTCGCGGAAGGCCCGCGTGAATTTGCGAAAGGCTTTCTCGGGCAAGGCGACGGTCGCAAGCCCCACCCCGCTTCTCATCGCGGCGCGGCCGGAGAGCAGGACCGATCCAGGTTTTCGTGCGGAACCGCCGATCAAAAGCAAATGGCCAAAAGTCCCTTTGTGGGAATTCCGCGGGCGCTTGCGCAAGGAAGGGATTTTGACTCGGGTCACGCGATTAGTTTTTTCATCTCGCTCACAGCGGATTCCAATCCCACCATAACGGCCCGTGCGACGATCGCGTGGCCGATGTTGAACTCGACGATGTCTTTGATCTTCGCGACGGCGGCCGTATTCGCATAGTTCAGGCCGTGTCCCGCGGCGACCCAGAGGTCGTGTCCGTGCCCCAGTTTCGCGGCCGC
This sequence comes from Myxococcota bacterium, assembly GCA_052033505.1. Taxonomy (GTDB): domain Bacteria; phylum UBA10199; class UBA10199; order JACPAL01; genus JBPOJN01. Next base: position 7,679 of record JBPOJN010000074.1, read on the forward strand.
CTCGATACGGCGCAGCTCCCGATTCGCCGCGTCTCCGGGTTTGGCGTCGGCGTAACTTCCGGTGTGGATCTCGATCGCGTCGACTTTAAGCTCGGCAGCCAAGAGCACGTCTTTCGGGTCGGGATTAATAAACAGACTCACGCGCACGCCGTGCTTCTGCATGAGCGGCACGAATTTTTTCAGTTCGGATTTGTGTTTTTTGACGTCGAGACCGCCTTCGGTGGTGAGTTCGCGGCGCTTCTCCGGAACGATCGTGACCGAATGCGGGCGCACGTCGATCGCGAATTCGCGCATGGCGCGCGTGAGCGCCATCTCGAGGTTCAAGTCGGTTTGCAGCGAACGTTTCAAGAGACGCACGTCGAAATCTTGGATGTGCCGGCGGTCCTCCCGCAAGTGGACGGTGATCTGATCGGCTCCGGCTTTTTCGCAGATAGCGGCCGCGGCGACGGGATCAGGATAGCGCGTTCCGCGGGCCTGCCGTAACGTCGCGACGTGATCGATGTTGACACCTAGCTTGCTCACGAGAAGGCTTTTTCGATACAGGTTGAAAGTTCGCCGGCCATTTGCTTGATCTCGTCCTGTTTTTCGCCTTCGATCATGATGCGGATCAAGGGCTCGGTGCCGGAATAACGGACCAAGATGCGACCGTCATGTCCCAGCTTCTCTTCAATGCTATGCATGAGTTTTTGCACGTCGGGCAGGGAGTTCAAATCCTTCTTCTCGCGCACGCGCACATTGGTCAGGATCTGGGGCAACGGATGATAGTCCTTTACGAGTTCAGAGACTTTTTTTCCGGTTTCTTTCATGAGCGATAAAAACTGCAACGCCGCGACCAAGCCGTCTCCGGTCGTGGAATATTCGGTGAAGATGATATGGCCCGAGCTCTCTCCGCCGAATTTCAGACCCGCTTCGCGCATTTTTTCCATCACGTAGCGATCGCCGACGGCCGCCCTGACGACGGAACCTCCACGCGCTTCGATATAGCGGTCCAAGGCTTGGTTGCTCATGATCGTCGCTGCCATTGTCTGTGATGGCAGCTTCTTTTTCTTAAGTAAAAACTCTCCCAGCACCGCGAGCAAGGCGTCGCCGTCGATGATGTTCCCTTTTTCATCCGACAGAACGACGCGATCACCGTCGCCGTCCAGCGCGATGCCGATGTCGGCGCCCGTCTTTTTGACTTCTTCGGCCATGCGTTTCGGTGAAACAGCCCCGTAACCGTCATTGATGTTCAAGCCGTTTGGAGAAGCCCCGATGACAGCCACGGACGCGCCCAATTCGTACAGGATCGTCGGAGCCATGTGGTAGGTGGCTCCGTGCGCACAATCGATCACGACGCCTAAACCGTCCAAGGTCATACCTTTCGGGAACGTCGATTTCGTGAATTCGATATAGCGTCCAGGGGCGTCGTCGACGCGGCGGGCACGGCCGATCTTGTCGCCCGTGGGTCGGTTTTCCAGAACCCCGGAATCAATGACGGCTTCGATTTTTTCTTCCTGCTCGTCGGCGAGCTTAAGCCCGTTGCGGTCGAAGATTTTAATGCCGTTGTCCGCGAAAAGATTGTGCGAGGCCGAGATGACGATACCCGCATCCGCCCGCATGGCTTGGGTCAGGAACGCGATGCCCGGCGTCGGCATGGGACCGATCAGGATCACGTCGCCTCCCATGGAACAAATCCCGGAGGATAAAGCATTCTCGATCATATAACCGGAAAGACGCGTGTCCTTGCCGATCAGAATTTTGGGTTTCTGGCCGTTCTGAAAAAGATGCGTCAGCGCGCGGCCGATATTGAGCGCCACTTCGGAGGTGATCGGGTGACGGTTCGCGAGTCCGCGAATGCCGTCGGTACCGAAAAGTTCTCTACCCATAGTGGAATTCCCCCATTTTTTAAGCCGTCCTTCCTAAAGGACGGTGTTTCTCATGGCAAGCCGAATTGCCGCTTTCGTGACGGCGACGTCGTGTACCCGCAGTATAGAGGCCCCTCGGGAAGCAGCGATCACGGAGGCCGCCGCGTTTCCCGCTAAAAGTGAAGCTTCCTCTTCCCCGAAAATTTTCTTCAAAAACGACTTCCTCGAGGCACCGACGACGATGGGCGCTTGCAGGGAGCGGAACGTCGACAAGAGGTTCAAGAGCGTCAGATTATCCTCGAAGCGCTTACCGAAACCCAACCCCGGATCGATCAAGATCTGGTCGCGCGGAATACCGTGATTCACCGCGAATTCGATCCGGCTCTCCAAAAAAGCGGCGACCTCGCGGCAAACGTTTTCATATACGGGATTCTCCTGCATCGTTTCCGGCTCTCCACGCATGTGCATTAAGATCACGGGCTTTTCGTACTTCGCGGTGATCGCAGCCATCCCGGGACTTTTCAACGCGGAAACGTCGTTCAAGAGGGCAGCGCCTTCATCAAAAGCCGCTTTGGCCACGGCCGTTTTTTGGGTATCGATCGAAACGGGAATTTTCAAACGCGGGATGATTTTACGGAGCGCCGGCAGCACACGGCTCAATTCTTCCTCTTCCGTAACAGCCAAAGATCTGGGCCTCGTGGACTCAGCGCCGATATCGATCAAGTCGGCGCCTTCTTCTTGCAGGCGTAAGGCGTGTTCCAAAGCCTTTTCAGGATCCAAAAACCGGCCTCCGTCCGAGAACGAATCCGGGGTAACGTTTACGATCCCCATCACGAAAACGCCTTGGGAAAAATCGAAATGACGACCACCTAAGATCAAGCTTTACCCGGCTCCGGGAGAGGAGGATTGTGGAAAATCGGGGCTTCTTTTTCGCGTCCCGATTTCGCCGTGGCTGGAGCGGTGGGCGGCGTGGAGGCCGGAGGATTGTTCCGGCGCGACGACTCGACCTTGTCCCCACGGATCGCAGCGTCGATCTGGTCGACATCCAAGGACTCGAATTCTAATAAAGCCTGCGCTAAACGATGCAAGGCATCCATATTGTCCTGCAGGATCTTTTTAGCGCGATCGTAGTTTCCGCCGACGATTTTACGAACCTGCTCGTCGATTTCGATGGCCGTTTTTTGGCTGTATTCCTGTTGTTGCGTAAAATCCCGTCCCAGAAACACCTCTTGCTCTTTGCGTCCGAAAGCCAAAGGCCCAAGCTCGCTCATACCCCACTCACACACCATTTTGCGCGCGAGATCCGTAGCCTTATCGATATCGTCGCCTGCACCGGTCGTGTTTTTGTTTTATATCAAATATTAGGCGCAACGTCCCCCCAGGCGGCCGGAGATGGGGGTTTGGGCCTGGTGGTTAGTATGAATGTGTTTTTAATACAAAGGCAGC
>JBPOJN010000055.1:0-13843 GCA_052033505.1 Myxococcota bacterium
GAAATCGCTATCGACGACCGCCATCAGATCGGACAAAAGACCCGCCAGGTTTTGGGTGTTGTTATTCAAAACTCTCAAGAGCTCGGCGATGTCGTCAGGTAAGCCGTTCTTCACCAACTCGGCGGACAAGTCTTTGAGTCGTTTCAAATCCGATAAGAGAAATTTCAAAGTTTGAAAGGTGACCGGCCTACCTAAGGCCTGTAGGGACTTGCAGACCTTCAGCAAAGCGATCTCGGCCACTTTTTTGTAGTACTCTTCGGTCCAGACGAGCGAACTGATGTACTTATCTTTTTGCTCACTCGGGTTGCCGCGCCCTAAGGGATTGTACGTATTGGACCAAGAAGGTTTCGCGAGGCCGAAATAATAAAAATCCTTTTCCCGCTTGGCCGCCTTCACCACGGCGGCGATGCGTTCCAGCAGGTCCTTATCCCCTTTCATGTCGATAATGATGGCCCCGCAGCCCCAGAGGATATCGTGCACCAAGGCTGGCACAATCCCTCCCTCGGTCTTGGCCGCTCCGGTCACGCCCAGGATGTGGGTGTGCATCATGCGGGATTCATCCGAGACGTAGACAGGCTTTCCGGTCTCGGCATCAATACCGGCGAAATAGGCATCAGGGCCGCTTTTTCGACGGCCTTGCTCGAAATGACGCCTAGAGAAGCGTCTCAAGACCGGCTTCGAATCGACTATTTTTCTTCGGAAAGGCAGGAAAAGGACGCTTAACGGGAAGGACAACACAATAGCGCCGACCAGACACAGAAAGACAAAAGTACCGGCATAAATCAGGATACGGTTCAGAGGGTCCGGAACATTCCGGCCACCCAAAAGGCCGACGACTTCTGAAAAAACTCGGCTCAAAAAAAGACCCGCCTTACCGGAAGTAAGTAAGAAGTATCCGGTCAGCAGGGTTCCCGCGAGCAGGCCTGCCATGAGTCGATAATAAATTTTTCCCATTCTTTGGGAGCGTTTGGCCAAACTCTCGCCAACCGCATGGCCCAACGAGAAAAGCGGAAGCCAACTTTCAAATCCCGAGTTCATTTTTCATGACCTCCTGAAGGGAGACCGCTTCCCGGCATCGCGAGCCGATCCAGTGATCGGGGGGCGGCAAAGGTTGAGGCAGAGGAAAAAAGAAAAAGCGCGGATTGTTTTCGGAAAGAGTTATTAGCCCCTCAATGACCGACCGGGCGCGATAGAAATAGAGAACAAAGTCCGGTCCTCCTTGGGGCCGGGCGTAGTAGTCGTAAATCTCCCGATAGCGGTTGAAGCTTTTTTGGGAAAATTGAATTTCGACGAAGACGACCTTATTTTTCTCCTGAAACGCGCCGTCCGGGATCTTGGGCTTTCCTTCCCCTTTGCGTCTTAATTCGCGTTCCGTGATCCAGCGGGCGACCTTCCGATGTTCGAAATAGAAACGGATTCGGGCGCAGGCCAAGTCATGATCCAAAGTCGTAAGTTCGCTTAGTGAGGGCAAGGAAAGATCCTCATTATCTTGACCTTCCTGAGAGATCGTCTCCAAACCCTTGCGGGCCAGGAGGTAAACCGTCATTCCCTGTTTCTTGATTGTATGGAGATAACCGGCCTGGACCAGACGATAGAGACGATAATAAAAAGACGGCAATTGCGTTCTCTTCAAAGGGAGTTCTTCCGGCTCAAATTTCTCAAAGATCAATTCCAGCGTCAAAAACCGATGTTTCGATAGAAGCCGAAACAGTTCTTTATCCCGGTCATTTAATCTTATTTTTTCCTTCTCCTTCTTCTCTTTTTTTAATTCCATTTTTCTTAATCCTCTTCACTTCTCTGCACTCTGATTTTAAAAATTTTCTTACCTCCCATTCGCCTCCTCTCGCCCCCGAAGTGGTTGGTTGCCCACCCTCTCTAACCTCACTCAATTATTAACGTAGAGAGAGGGTGGGCAACCAAGCCAATGCCTGACATTGGCAACGAAGGGGGCGAAATCAGAGGCGAATCCTTTGTGCCAATGCTTTGCAAAACGTTAAGTGCTTTGCATCGAGACCTCCTCCTTTTTGAACGGAAACAGGACGTAATCCCCGTCTTTCGAAGTGAGGTTTAAGCGAATCGCGATCGACTCGACCTTGCCGTCGTCTTTGCAATTATTGAAGGCGACGCCGACCTTGGTCCAAATGGTTTTCGATCCCTCTTTGGAGTCCAGATGGATGGGAGCCGAGATCGTCCAGTCGGGTCCTTGCTTAGGTCTAGGTTCGGTTTTGGATTCGTTCATAGGGTTCTCCTTTGTGGTTAAAAAGCGACCTGCACGGTGAATGGAACTTGGACCGCCGGAACGATTCCGGAGGCTCGAAAAGTGACGGGGAGTTTAAGGGAAACGCCGACGGCCCACCGAAAGGTTGGGCGGTATTCGATCCCCAGTTGAGGGACGAAGGTTAAGTTAAAATGATTCGCACGAGGTGGAGCCGGAAGGAGCGTATTGAATCGGTCGCGGAATTCCACGTCTCTTCGCTTGAAATACTGAAAGCCGGTTCCGAGACCGGCAAATGGTTTCCAAGGTTGCCAGGAACGGCCGCCGAAGTAATAGCGACCTCCGAAGATCCAATGAAAGAGATCTACGGCTTCCCGATAAGTCCCTTCCACGCCCCCGAGAGTCGTCTTGCGGTACGTGAGTCGGGAGAGCAGCGAATAGCCGAAAGAGTAATCGAAAGCGAAAGATCGAAGATCGTTTCCGAACTCATAAACGCCTGCGATTCCTATCGGGAGCCCCGGTGCCCAAGATAAGTGTCCGCCCGGGTCTCGGTGAGACTGGAATGAGAATCCAAACTCAGGACCCAAGGCGAAGCGGTTTTTGGCCTCCACCGCTTGTGGGAGAAGAAACAGCAAAGACAGAAGAATGAGTTTTGTTTTCATAAAGGTCGATCCACCATGATCTTGATGCGTTTTTTGGCGCGAATGGTGAGAACGGGCGTGGCTTGCGTATTGCGGTAATGGTTCCAGTCTTTGCCTGCGTCCTGGATCGCTCCTTGGTGTGTTCCTCTTAAAAAAGTGTCTCCGTAGCTCGATCCTCCCGGCATGAAGACCCCGGTCGAGCCGATGGCTGCTCCCGAAAGAATGGACATGGCCCGGCCCATTTTTTTGTCTTTGAGATGGCCTTCGGCGTCGGCGACCCCGGAGAAAGGAGCGTCTTTGCCATTGGGGAAAACGAGACGGGTGAAACGCACCTGAAGCCTGTCCTCGATCAGGCCTTCCGTTTGACCGAAGAGTTGGCTTCCTTTCGGAATCAGGAGACGTCCTTCTTGGATATGGTCCGACGTGAGTTTGGCGACGACGGGGATGCCTCGATTGTTGGCGATTACCGTTTTTTCAATCACGGCTTCGAGTTCGGTCCCCATGGGGATACCCAATTCTCCACGGGTTTCTCCCGATCCGTCGGAGGTAAAGATGACCATCGAACCGACAGGCGGAAGCGGGACATTTTGTGGAATGTGAGAGGCTGGTTTTTCTTCATTCTTCTGTTTTTCGATGAGTTTTTTTTCGGAGCCTCCCAAGGAAGCCAAGTAGTCGGAGCTGATTTCATGATCCGGAATGGTCTGCCGCGCCGCGAGGTCGTCTTTAGAGTTGGGATTCGATCGGTTTGAGCGCGAAGAATGCAAAAGCAGAACGAGACCTAAGAAAGCAAAGCCCAAAGAGCCGAAGACCGTCCAACGTTTCAGACGAGGACTCCATGTTTTGAATGCGGTCTTTGGAGATTCCTTTCCGAGAACTTGGTTCGCGATGAGATCAGGATCTATCGTCATAAAGAAATCCTCACTTCCGGCCCCGGCACGTTTTCTTCCGTCACGCGCAGGACCAAAACTTGGTCATGATCGAGGGAGACTTTAGGAATAATCGCCATTCCGAAAACGCTCTCGCCCTTGGCGAGCGTCGCATTTTCTAAATGGAACGAAGTCGGCACGGGCCTGGCGGCCAAGGCCGTCGTGCCTTTCATGCCGCCTAACGTTTCGAGGGAGACGTTGATTTCGGTAATGGTCAGCGGTGTAGGGCCTTGGTTGGAGAGTTTCAGAGGCAGAAGAATATGATCGCCGACGGTCGCCACATACTCCACGCGTGCGAGCAAGGCTCCCGCATGAGCGGCACTACCCAAACGGCGCATCGTCCAAGGAGCGGCCAGAAATTTAAGATCGGACGGGAAATCGGGACGTTCTAAAGGAATGCGTTTCGGGGCCGGTGGCTCTCGTAAGACCAGACTCACTAAATCTTCGCCTCCACCATTCACGGCAACCAGCCGCAAGGTCGCGATGGTCTTGTCGCCGAAGTCGATGAAGAGATTGGTGCGCGCGCCGGCCTGAAGGGGTGTTACCATCATTTTTTCGCCGTACACTTCGACTTGAAAATAAGGCCGGGTTTTTCCTGTCACCGAACGCGGGATTTTCGGCAGGACGAACATCGCTCCTTTTTCCAAATCGACGGAGATCGAAAAATTCGCGTGCTCGCCCGAAGCGAGGAAATGTTCCTCCGCCGCCGCGGGCAAAGAGAAGAAGACGAAGATGAGAAGAAGTTTTTTCACGGGGCTTTTGATCCCGTTGATTCCGGAAGGACTTTTTGCGGGCCCATCATCTCTTCGAGCGGGACAATATGCTGGCGATAATCCTCCACCAAAAGGCCATTCGGCGTCCGTTCCGTCCGTGGCACCTGGGCAATCGTCAATCTGGCGATAAAGCCTCTTTTGGTGGGAGGCGCATGGGGATCTTCCAGAGGCGTCGTCGATGTGATGCCCCGCACATCGAGGTAAATCCGCGTCGGCATCCTCGAGGTGATATTCATGTCCTTAAATTCCGCTTGGGTTTGAATTCCGGCCCGCGTGATTTTTTGGACGAAGTTTTGAGCTTTTAAATCCCTTAAGTGAGCCGCTTGGAACTTTTTGGTCATGAGGTTCAAAGCGCGTGCGAAGTCTTTGTGGAAGGTGAGACTATTGACCTCGAGATAAGCCCGAAGAAAATCCTTCGCGAACGCCGCAATCTCGATGTCCGAAGGAGCGTTATTCGCCTCAAGGTCGCGAATCACGACGGCATTGCCGATTTGATCGACCCTTACGACGACCGGAGGCTTTCTGGTCGCGAAGATCACCGCACCGGAAAGAAAGAGAACGGCTAAGACCAACAAGACCATCAACCAACGCAATGTTTCCGCATGAGCGATCCAGTAACCCCAGAGTTCGTTTTTTTGATGATGAGGATGAGAAGTTTGCTCCGGAAAGATGTGTGAGAGAAAATTTTTGATCCTCATTTTTTATTCCCTCTGGAAGCGGAACTATTCCGGGAGTTCAAATAGCGAGGGCTATAAGGGCCGGAAGACGGATGTTGAGGAGTCGTAGGAATCGCATTTCCCGGATGTTCGAAGGGTTTCGATTTTTCCCCTTGGGAGGGATTTTGAGGAGAGGACGTAAGACTTTTAATCCCGCTTCGCAGATAACCCAAACCTCCCGCCGCAATGAGAGACACGCCCATCCCTAGGGCCGGAGCGCTGCCGTACACGAGGGCTGCGGAAAGAAACGGAGCGGAGAGAAGCATGAAAGCATACACGACGGCTTCCGCGAGAAGCCCTAAGCTATCCATGTTTAGAAAGAAATTTTGAGCGTCCCCTGTAAAAACGCCGATGGGACCGCCAGGCGTGCTTTCACTGCCTGCAATCCAGGAAGACGCGGAGGAAAGATGTCCTTTGATGAGGAAACCGGCGACCACCGGCCAGAGGGCGACCGAGATCACCATTTTAAGCCAGGAGGACCAGGTATTGACTCCGGGAATAATGGACGGAGGGATGATGAACGGGACCATCGCGGCCAAAAACATCATCACGCAATTTTGGGCGGACTGCAGAAATTTGTAGAAGATGAAGAAAGCGGAGAGGGCCAGCATTTCGAGGCCCTTCATTAGGTATTCGTAAATGCGATTGAAAAAGTCGGAGGCGATGTTTTTGCCGAGGGTCTTTGGATTCCACGAGTCCTCTTCGGCAGTCGTGTCCGTCTTGTCTTTCCCTTCGTCTTTGATTTTTTCGATGCGTCCTTCGAGCGCCCGATTCATATCCGCCAAAGTCGGACCCGGCATGAGTTGATCGCCGACGGATTGGGCCGCTCCCCAAAAAGAACCTTGGATCGTGCCTGCGCTATGGATGAAGAGGACGACGAAGAGAAGCCGCGCGAGGAGATGGCCCCATTGAAAGCGTACGTCCCCTTCCAAGGCTCCCGAAGCCAATTGCTTCAAGATACCGAGCAAAAAACAGGTCGTAATCATGCCCCATTTTGCCGTCGTCATGCCGGGAGAGGCCGTCGCCTGCTCCAAGGACGAAGCCCAAACCGGGAGAGGACTTAAGAATCCTATGAAGAGGAGAAACCATTTCGTCGTGGCTATCATTGGGGCCCCATGGGTTTCAGTCCGGCGAAGCCGCTACCCAGCATGCCCAAGTAACCATGCGTGAAATGATCGAGTCCTTTTTGTTGTTCGTTCTGCGAAAGGATCTGCTGAGCCGTAAGCGAAATTTGGAGTCCTTGATTGGCTTCGATGTGAGAGAGTTGTTGGACTTGGAGGGCCGAGGCTTGAGCGTTTCGGATAGCGGCTTTTCCCTCCCGAGCGCCTTCCAAGTCGTCTAATAGATCCTGACCTGTAGAGAAATAACCGGAAGACTCATCCTGAATAGCCGCCGCTTGAGAGAGCGAAAAAATCGCCTGCATATCTCTCTGGAAAAGACTTTCATCGAAGGTAAGTGCTTCGGGAAGACTCCCCCAAATGTGCTCTACGTCTCTTTTCAAATTCGGAACGGACCGCGCGAGGATGGGGACTTCCTCAAGCCCCGCCTCTTGCAGGATCGCATTCGTCATTTCATCCCGGGTGGGGAGGCCTAAGATTTCCATGTTCAAAGGATCGTCGATGCCTTGGCGCACATCGTTTTGAAGATGGTTCAGATAATTCATGCCCCCCAGGACATTTCTTAAGTTTTCGGTGTGCACGATCAGCTCGGTCAGCATCTTTCCTAGAATGAGATCGCTGGAATCCCCGATCCCCATGAATGCCGACCCGGTGGCGGGAAATAAAAGGAGAGCGGCAATGCCGCCGAGCGCGCGTTTTTTAATTTTTTTCATAATACCCCCTTGGATATTTTTGAGATAAAGCGGCCACCATGTCTTCGAGAGAGGCTTGAGGATTCGTTTTAAAAAACTCCGCTTCCTGGGCGAGATCCGCCGGATGAGTCGTGCAGAGCCAGTATTCGGAAGGCGACGGCTCGATTCTCAAGACCAAATGATCGTCTCCGATGGCGGCGAAGACTTCGGAGAAGTAACCTCTCCGCATCGTGAGTCCCTGGATCAGGGAGATTTCCGCGTCATTGAGCTGAAAGATTTTTTTTAAGAGATCCGTTTCCCGGTCGGTGCGGAGGATGAAACGGGTCGCGCTGTTGGCGATAATCGAAGTTTGATTTTCTTCAGAAAGAAAATCCTCCAATTGCTGCGAAATGGAAAACACACTCGCGTAATGCTTGCGGGCCGTTCGGTAGAGTTGGTCCAACAATTGAGCGGCGGTCGGATCTTTCAAGTGCTGCCAGACTTCATCGAAGAGAACGATCTTAGGTCCGGGTGACTTTTTGATCTGGTGCCAGACCAAACCCGCGAGGATTTGAATCGTGATGCCTTGAAGTTCCTTATTAGAGGAAAGTCCCGCCAAGTCGATTGTGATGACGGGCTTTGAGAGCGAAAGAGACGTTTCTCCGACAAGCAAGTTCCGGCCTTCTCCCTCGGTCCACAGAGCGAGCCTTTTAGAGAGATCTTTTAGTAGGTGTTTGTCTTCCGCATCCAAAGCGGCTTGAGAGTCGTCTTCCAAGACGCGTTTGAACCCATCGAGATTCAGCGGGTATCGGGCTTGCTTCTGATAAAGATGCCGGATCGACTCTCGGATTAAGTGCTGCGGGATTTTATCTAAGTGCTGCTGGCCTTCGTTTTTTACCATTCTTTCGACGATGCCGGCGAGAAAACCCATCAGTTCCGGTTCGGGTTCCGTGTCACGAGGCAGGAAGGGATTGAGCGAGACGGGCGAGGATTGTTGGAGATCGATGTAATCGCCGCCCAAAAGTTTCGTAAAACGGCGGTAAGAGCCGCCGATGTCGATGATAAAGATTTTCGGATTGAGACGTAGGTATTGAAGCAGGAGATATTGCGCGAGGAAACTTTTGCCCCGACCGGTCGGCCCGAAGATCACGCCGTTATAAGCCGTGAGTCGGCTATCGAAAGGATCTTGTGCCACCAACTCGTCGCCTCGGTTCTTGAAGAGGGCCACGGGGTTTTTAGCCCCGTGGCTGTTTTGGTAGATCGGCAGGAGGGACAAGGTTTGCGGAGTGATGGTCTCTAAGCGGCGATAACTTTGATGGGAGCAACCCGGCAGCGTTGCGATCCAGATATTCGGATAATCGAATTCTTCGCGAAGCTCCTTGGCTTCACCCATTTGATGGATTTCTTGACGAAGACGGGCCTCTATCTCTTCCAGCTCTTCTTCTTCACTTGCCCAGTAATGAATGGAAAAACTCAAACCAAAAACCTTCGTGTCTCCCTTCACCAGAGATTGAAGAATTTCGGAGAGAACGGCCTGGCTCTGTTCGGCTTCGTAGTTTCGGCCTTGTTTCTTTTGAAGATTCGCTTGCAGGATTTCGGCGCGCTTGTAAGCGGCCACCATTTTTTCTGGATTCTCGACGCGCAGACCGACGGAAATATTGAACGGAAATTCCCTTAAATTCAAAAGTCGATTCACGATGCCGGGATATTGAAGCTGCGGAATGTCCCTTAAGGTCATGACCCGGTGGATCGTGTCGTCCAGGATCATCTCGCGCGGATAAGCTTGGAGCGGCGAGAACACGAGATCTTCACGGAGCGTCCTGCCTTGGGAATTTTCACCGGCCCGGCCGGACAAAGGGATTTGGCGGGATCGGTTGGGATTCAAGCATTCGTATAAAAGAGTTAAGGTTTCGGAACGTGTGAGATTTTCATGAGGAATTTCCAAGTAAGAAAGAGCCGAGCGGATTTCCGAGAGAGCTTGCTTGAGTTTCAGACGTCGGGATTCTTCCCAGGCTTTGTGTGTCTGAAAAACATTCGATAAGTCGGTGTTCCGCCAAGAGCGACGAATGCGGGAGAAAAGTCCGTCCTCTTCCTTCTTTTTTTCATCCGGGACGCTAACGAAAAGAAAAAGCTTCGTGTGCCAGAGGTTACTTTGTGCTTCGTAGTAATCGGCCTTTTCACGCCAGAGGAAACGAAAGCGGTCTTGGTCCGTCTCGTCGGCCTTTCGACGGTAAGTGGTGAGCAGCGGAGAAAAGGGACGCACCTCATAGAAAAATTGCACCTCCACGCCTTGCGGCAGAGAATGCAGGAATAATTTCAACTGTTCCCGGTGACGCTCGAGCTCCGCGTCCGATAGGCATTGGAGTGAAATGCCTTTAAGCGAAAGACCTCCCGTGATGCGGCCATCGACATGAAGGACAAAATCCTCGACCGTCTTCCAGTATGGAAGAAAACGGCCCAAAGATTGGGTGTAACGCGCGATCGCGAAGTTAGCGATGCTCATGAGGATTCCTTAAATTTGAAGTGACGGAGTAATAGGGAGTGCCAAAATAATAGCGGAGCACGTGCAGAAACCATCGGTTCGGCTTGGTCGCCTTCACGATCCGAAGCGCCATGTAGGTCACCAGACAAAAGGCAAAATCGAAGAGGACGGCGGACGTGAAAAGATTGATGACGGCGAAGAGCACGATCAAAAAGACCGCATCGAAGAAATCAATTCCCAACCAGCGGGCCTTAGTCTGGACAAGTTTTAAGGAAGTGACGGTCATGGTTAAAATCCCATGATCCCGCCGGCCCAACCCTGAATGACTTGAACGAGGACCGGAGCCAGGACCGTGATGAGAATGCCGATGATGCAGCCGACCACGACGCTCACACCCGACTGGTGCTGCGGATCCAAACCCATCCGTACCGCGCCCACGATCAGCATGATAACGAAGATCCCTAAGGCGAGTTTTTGGAGGTAACTGCCCGCCGTATTGACGGTGGTTGTGATTTGATCGCCTCCGACACCGAAGGTTTGAGCGAAGGCGGTACGCGAAAAAGCAAAGAGCAAAGCGGGGAAACTGAAGATCATTTTGCGAGAGATATGTTTCATGGCCTCTCCTTTGATGGAGAGGCTCGGAGCAAGGCGCGTGCCGATTGGAGGCAAAACGGGAAAGCCGCTGAAATCAAGGGGCTTGCGATTGTTTTAGAAAATAAAAGGTGTTACGCACGCGTTTCCGGGAAACACGGAAACGTTTCCAAAAACGTTTGGGGGCCTTGGGGGAATGAAAGAAAGTTTTTTAGGACGGTACGCGCTGGTCAAAAGGATCGGTCGCGGAGGCATGGCCGAGGTTTGGGTCGCCAAGTCCTTCGGCGGCAACAGCTTTGAGAAGATTGTCGCGATTAAAATCCTGACTCCCGATAAAGTTTCTTCCGAAGATTACCAACGCTCTTTTAGCGACGAAGCGAAAATCCACGTCACGCTGAAACATCCCAATATCGTCGATATCTACGACTTCAATTTCGAGGCGCAGAATCCTTACCTTGTCATGGAGTATGTGGAGGGTGCCGAACTTCGGGAGATTTTAAGGGAGCTAAGACAAAGAAACGAAACAATGCCGGTAGGCATCTCTTGCTTTATCGTCTCGGAACTCGCGGAAGCCTTAAAGCACGCGCATGAGCGCCGTTCCGAATCCGGTCAATCGTTGGAAATCGTTCACCGAGATATTTCTCCATCCAATGTTCTGATTTCCACAGAAGGCCAAGTAAAGCTCTCCGACTTTGGGATTGCTAAATCATCTTTGCAATCGGATTTCACGAAGGCCGGACAGATTAAGGGAAAGTTTCGTTACATGTCCCCCGAGCAGGCCAGCGGCGAGACGGTGGATTATCGTTCGGATATTTTTTCCTTAGGTCTGGTTTTCTATGAACTCCTATTCGGGCGGCCCGCTTATGACGATCCATTGGAAACTAAAATTTATGTGATGGCGCGTTCCGGCGAAGTATCTTTTCCCGCATCCGCCGATCCTGACCTGCAAGGGATTCTTGATAAACTTCTCGCTTCCGATCCTGCGGAGCGTTATCCCAATCTTGATTTATTTCAAAAAGAGATCCGAAACTATCTGCTTCGTCATCCTCAAGAATCGGACCGTAGCGCGTTTAGGACTTATCTAAAGACCCTGCAATTGCCGCAAATGATCGCGTCTTTCGCTCACCGTACCGAGGCTGAAAACTGGAACCCCGTGGCTTCCTCGAAAATCCTCGATGAGACGGGGCATATCGCGACGGTCGAACAGTTTCGTTCAGGCGGAAAAAAGCGAAAGATTTTCAAATGGAGTTTAGGAGGCGCTTTGGTTTTGTCCGCTCTGTTAGCCATTCTCGTGAGCGCTAAAAAAAGAAATACTCTTCCTATCGCTAATCCCGTTGCCATGACGACGGAAATTAAAGAACCCAAGCCGGTCTTAGGATCTCTTGAAGTCACATCCATCCCTTCGGAAGCCTCCGTTAAAATTCAGTACGGCGATACGGCCATTACGAAAGCGACGCCGATTGTGTTCCACGATTTACCGTTGAATGTGCCGGTTTCTTTGGTGATCTCCAAGAAGGGATACAAAACGCTCAACAAGAAATTCACGTTCACTGCGGCCACTTCCTCTCAAGTAGAAACCATTTCACTCACTGAAATGAAAGACGTGGAAGTCGCATTCAACGCAGAACCGTTCGCCGAAATTTCGATCCCAAACCTCATTTCTCAAGCGGAAACGCCATTTCGCCAAAAGCTGCCTCTCGGTACTTATACCGTGACGTTCACTCATCCTCCTTCGGGCAAGCAGGTGACGGTTTCTTTGGATGGGTCGCAGGGAGGGTTGGTGAGTTGTAGTGCGAATATGCGTAGTGAAGAGGCTTCTTCACCGGCAACGGCAAGTTGTCGCAAGAAGCCGTGAGCAAGAAGCTTAAGAGTAGTAGCCAACACAAAAATGAGGGATTGAGTTCACTTCTATTATATGCTAAAATAGAATATGGAGTTCGATTATGGAATATATTGGAAATAAAGAGATTTTACTAATTGAATCCATCCAGGCTCAAGGAAAGCAGACTTTCACCTTCGAAGAGGCGCAAAAAATTCTTAAGCTGCCTTATACCAATACTTCAAAGGTCATGAGCCGTTTAAAACGCCGGAAGCGAATTGTGTCACTCGCTCAGGGGCTATACGCCTTATGGCACCCTGCGGAAAGGCATTGGGGTTTGCATCCGCTCCCCGTTTTGGATTCCCTGATGCGTTATAAAAAAACTCCTTATTATGTCGCCCTGCTATCGGCGGCGGACCGGTACGGAGCGGCTCACCACAAGCCTCAAACTCTTCAGGTGATGGTTCCTCGTCAGCTGCATTTAAGAAATGCTTCTTCGCTGGGGATCGACTTCCATGTTCAGAAACATTTCCCCTCGCAAGGACTGGAGCAGCAAAAAACGCCGAGCGGACCCGTTTTTTACTCGTCTCCCGAACTTACGGCTTTGGATGTTTTAGGCTACGAGTCGGTCTGCGGGGGATTTGGTAACGCTTGCCTCGTGATTCACGATCTTATGCCTCGTCTGGATCCTGGCCGCCTACAGATTTTGTCAAAGGTCTATCCAACCGCTGCTCCCTTTCAAAGACTGGGATATCTGGTGGAACATTTTGATAAAGGAAATAAGCTCCTAGAAATGCTTCGCCGTATTGCAAAAGAGAAAGGCAAGCCCCTCGTCTCTCTCTCAGCTTCCCATCTCAAAGAAGGACGCGTTAACCGGGAATGGCATGTGGTAGAAAACGCTCCCGTGGAGGTAGAAGCATGATTTGGGAACAAGTCATCACGGCATGGAATGCGCAAGTTCCTTGGAAAGATAAAATACAGGTGGAGCAAGACCTGCTGCTCCATGCCGCTTTACAAGCCATTTATGCCGATCCGGAGCTTGGCCTTCATCTCGCTTTCCGCGGCGGCACCTGCCTGAACAAGCTTTATTGGGACATTCCGGCGCGGTACAGCGAAGATTTGGATTTCGTCCAAGTGCATCCGGGCCCTATAGGCCCTACGATCCAGCGGATAAGGACCGCATTAAAGGCCATCTTTCCGGAAGAGCCGACACGCGACCAGAGGAAAAACGGGTTTCGTCTCTTCTACTCTTATACGCCGGAAGGAATGCCGGGGATGAGACAAAATATAAAAATAGAAATCAACACTCGGGAACATTTCGCTATTGAGGGTTATCAGAAGAAAGCCATCCAATTAAACACGGCTTGGAGAAGCGGACAGAGTTTAGTAACGACTTTTTCGCTTGAGGAACTGCTCGCGACGAAATTACGCGCTCTTTACCAGCGCCGTAAGGGAAGGGATCTCTTTGATTTGTGGATAAGCCGTGAGGCCAAACCCGACTATGGTAAAGTCGTAGCCATGTTTTTAGAATATCTGAGCCGAGAGAATAAAAAAATGGATCGCGATCAACTCATAGACAACTTGCGACAAAAACTCGATGATTCTACGTTTCTGCTCGATATAGATCGTCTGATTCGTCCCGGTATCTCTTACGATGTAAAAGCTGCATCTGAATTCGTCATTGAGACCTTATATCGGCAAATCCCTCTTTCAAAATCGAAACAGAAAAGAAGGAAAAAATCAGAGGAATAAAAATGGGGTCCTCCCTCAAAAAAATAGCCGTCCTCGCGCTGCTTTTTCTGTCTTCTCCTCTTTCGGCCTATAATTTCCTTTATATTCATCCGACGGAAGGCCGGGCGCTTTCTTGGGGCAGCGGAACAACCATTCGCTA
>JBPOJN010000021.1:0-29164 GCA_052033505.1 Myxococcota bacterium
AAAAAGCCTGGTGAATGATGCGCTCGAGGTCGGCCACGTCTTTGACCAAGTAATTATGTTTCGTGCAGGGCCGCGTGATGCCGACGATATCGGCCTCCTGGAACGCGTCGTTACCGATCAAATGCACGGGCACCTGGCCCGTGAAACAGACCATGGGCACCGAGTCCATCATCGCCGTCGCGAGCCCCGTGACCGTATTCGTCGCTCCCGGTCCCGACGTGGCGAGCACGATACCAGGGCGTCCCGTCACGCGTGCGTAGCCGTCGGCCATGTGCGTGGCTCCCTGCTCGTGCCGCGCGAGGATATGTTTAACCTTATCCTGCTTGTAGATTTCGTCGTAGACGTAGAGAAGCACGCCGCCGGGATAACCGAACATGCAGTCGACACCCAAATCTGCGAGCGTCCTCAAGAAAATCTGGGCGCCGGTCATTTTCTCGCCCTTGGGAGCGACGGAAAAAGCAGCCGTACGCGGCTTATCAGTAATTATGGCCGAACTCATGACTTACCTTTTTAAATGTTCGAGTGAGGTTTTAAGGCTAACTCGTTGAAATTATGTCACGTTTGGCGCGTTTTTTGTCAACTGGTTATTGGGGATTTCTTAAGGATTTAGGGGTTCTGGGACTCTCCTTAAAGACTCCGGTGATTTCACTGTCCTCTGAAAAACAGTTTGCGTCGGAAACGGAATGCCGATGCCTTCGGCTTGGTAGCGTTTATGAAGTTTTTTCATGAAGGCATTTCGCACCAGGTATTGGTTCGTATAATCGCGCGATTTCAGCAAAACGGAGAGCAGAATGGCCGAATCGCCGAAGGTTTTCCATTGAACCACGGATTCGAACGAAGGCACGGCTTCCGGCGTTTCCTTCAAGGTTTCTTGGGCGACTTGCAACGTGATCCGCTCCACGTGATCCAACTCGCTTCCGTAGTCGACACCGACGTTGACGGAAAAAATAAATTCCCGGTCCGGTAACGAATAATTGGTGACGGTCTCGGAAACGATCTTCGAATTGGGAATGATCGCGATGATGTTGGGAAGCATGCGAATCCTCACGCTACGCCAGCCGATGGATTCGACAAAACCTTCCGTGCCCGACTCCAATTTCACAAAATCGCCGATACGAATCGGGCGGTCCGTCACAATAAACAATCCGGCGAAAAGACTCGCCAAAGTTTGTTGGAGGGCGAAGGCGACGGCGATACTGCCGACACCTAAAGACGCCACCAGAGGCGTGATGGAGATGCCCGCGGTCTGCAAAAAAACCATGAGAAAAATCGAGTAGACACCGACGGCAATGAGAGAGCGGACCAGCTTGGAATCCGTGCGGTGCACTTCGTCTTTCGTGAGGTAACGGCGATAGGCTTCGACCGATAACTTATGCACGAAAACAGCGATGGCGACCGCCGCCAAGAGTTCGGCCGCATGAGAGAAGTAGCGGCGGAATTCGCGAGAAATATTCAGCATCGGAGGGAGCAAACCGATGGTCCCGGACAGTAAAAAAATAATGATCGTACTTTGGAAGGAATCCGCAACCAGCGACAACCAAGGCCGCGATCTTTTCTCCGAAAGCACCCGCAGGAAACGAAAAATCGCCCATTGCAACGCAAACAAAAAAACGACGTAAAATAGGAAAATTCCCAGTGCTTCCCACCAAGGAAGCAGGCGTAACCAACGGCGAAAAGGTTCAAAAACCTCGTCGAAAGGATTTAATTCGTTCATAGGACTCCTATTTATGGTTCCGAAACCTTCCACTCCAAGGGATCCATCCCGCCCGGATAGACTTGGACGTTTTGAAAGCGCTTGTGCAGGGCGACTAAGGCGGGCGTACTGAAAAGAAACGTGTAGGGCTGTTCTTCGTCCACGATCCTGTGGATTTCTTGATAAAGCTTCGCGCGCGCCTCCCGGTCGAATTGCACCCTACCCTCTTCGATCAACGTGTCCAAACGCGCATTCTTAAAACCCACGAAGTTCGAGCCCTTGTCGGCCTGCGACGAATGCCAGACTTGGTACGGGTCCTGGTCGAATCCGAAGACCCATGACAGCGTCACGGCGTCGAACTTCCTTTCGTCCAAGCTTTTCACGAACACGGCCCATTCGAGCTTTTGGATCTCCATCGCGATGCCGACGTGTTTCAGATCTTCCTTCAAAATCGTCGCGAGACGCTCGGCGAAACGGCGCCCCGAGGGGATCAAAAATTCGAAACGGAACGGGCGCCCGTCTTTATCGAGGAGACCGTCGCCGTCATGATCGGTCCAACCCGCTTCCAGCAATAATTTCTTCGCCTGCTCCGGATCATAAGGCAAAGGCGCGACGCTATGGTCATAGTCATTCGAATCGTAGTAAAAAGGCCCGGTCACGATGCGGCCGAGACCGTAATTCAATTTCTCCAATATCGCCTGCCGGTTCACGAGCTGCGTCATCGCGCGGCGCACGCGCCTGTCGGAGAAGAACGGGCTACGCAGGTTCCAGCCGATAAAACTGTAGCCCGGCGTGTAAAACTTATACTTCTCGAAGTTTTTTTTGAAATTCTCCGAGTCCGTCTGGCGCACCCACTGGATCGGCCTCAACCCCGCATAGTCGAGTTCGCCTTTTTTGAGCAGCTGCAAAGCGACCGTGTCTTCGGCGACCACTTCCAAACTGAGCCGCTTGATGTCGGGCATTTTGCCGATAGCCGCCCCCCAGTAGCCTTCATTCCTTTCGAGGACGATTTTCTTGCCTGTATCCCAGCGCACGAAACGATACGGGCCGTTGCCCACGGGTGCACGGTTCAGAGGGTGTTTATTGAAATCCTGCCCGTCGTCATACAGATGCTTCGGAAGGATCGGAATTCCCCCGCAAAACTCCAAGGCCAAAAAGTACGGTTTTTTGTAAACGAACCGTACCGTCAGCTCGTCGACTTTTTCGACCTTCTGAATGTCTTGATAATAAACGCGTAGGTGCGGCGCATCGACCGTCGGGTCCATGATTTTTTGAAAAGAATACAGGATATCATCGGCCGTGACGGGCTTACCGTCGTGCCAGCGGATGCCGGGCCGCAGAAAGAACGTGAACGTTTTCTTGTCGGGCGAAATCTCCCAGCGCTCCGCCATCTTCGGCTTCCACTCGAGCGTGACGTTGTCGCGCTCGATCAACGAGTCGTAGATCAACCCTTCGATCCGAGAGGCATAGGCGTCGGTGGAGGTAATGGGGTTCAAAATATCCGGTTCGGCGCCCAGGTGCCAGACGAGGGTTTGCGGGTCTTTGGAAGCAGTGACGCCACAGCCGATGACAAATGCAGCCAATAAGAAGCTTACCAAGATTTTAAGCTTAGTCTTCAAGAGGACGCGCCTCCTTGGGGATGGGCAATTCGAAAAGTTTTTTCGATATTTTCGGGTTCAACTCCACGTCTTGATACCGGACGTCGATGCGCGAATCCGGAAACCGCGCCTGGATGCGTCCCGGCAGTGCGACGCTGTCGCGTTCCAAAAACTCCGAATAGGTCACTTCGTATTTCTTTTCTTTGTCAACATAGCGCAGCGGCACCCAGCTCCCGCCCTCTTCCTTCACCACGAGTTCGGAACCCGGAGAACGTAGGAACCAATCGCCTTTCCGGCGCGAGACCGTCCATGCGCCGTCCGGCGGAATCACCCCGGTCAAAAGGTCGATCAAAGACCGAACGTCGAGTGGCAGCCTCAAAAAATGTTCCAGATTTTCGGGGGATGCGCGCCCACGGTAGTAAAGGTTTTTAAGCGGCCAAAGGAGAGTCAACGAATCCCCGTCGATCAAGACGCGTGACTGTGGGACCCCGATATCGGTCAGAGCCTCGATACGGACTTTCGCGGGATGCGCCAACGCGAAGACCGAGTCGCCTTTCACGCTGAAAATCCCGGCGCTCACGCGGACCGTGGCCAACCCCTTGATCCCAGCGATACGTGCTTCCCTCCGCCCCAAGGCCACGGATACTTGCTCGCGCACGCGCGCGGCTTCCAAAGGCGAAACGTCACGCGAGTGCGGCATGCCGGCGCAGCCGCAGAAAAGAAGCATCAGTGAGAAAAGGCATTTAATTCTGACGTTCATGGCGAACCTTTCATGAGACTTTTTATTTTTTCGCCCAACCGCTCGACGTCCTTGAGTAAGGTCTCGGCGGCCGCGGGAGTTTGCTGGAGTCGCACGAAGGCCTCGCGGTAATAGCGCAAGGCTTGAGTACGATCCCCTTTTTTCATCAAGAGGTCACCCATGTGTTCTAAGATCGCCGGGTCCTGAGGGGTCTGCAGAAGCGCGCGCCGGATATATTCTTCGGCCGCCGCGACGTCGCCTTTCTTGAAATAAATCCATCCCACGCTGTCGGTCACGTAACCGTCGTTCGGCTTCAAAATCAACGCCCGCTTCGTCAGCTCCAAGGCTTCGTCTAAATTCCCGCCGCGCTCCGCGAGGGAGTAGCCCAGATAATTCAAGGCGTTCGCGTTTTTTGGATTGGACTTGATCGCTTCGCGCATGGTTTTAACCATGTCGTCGAAACGGTCCAGCCGGTCATAAGTCTCACCCAAAAGATAATACAGGCCGTCCTTTTCGGGGCTTTTTTGGACGCCTTTTTTCAGCAGGGCGACCATCTCTTCGTAGCGTTTCTTATTTTTGAGGATTTCCGCCAGATACTCATAGAGAGCGGCCACTTGCGGTTTCTGCGCGATGGCTTCTTCGAGGATACGGATCGCCTCGTCGGCGCGGCCGGCCCGGACTTTCAGATAGGCCAAGTGCAGGCGGCCGTCTTTGTAAAAATTAGAACTTATGCTTATCTTGGAAAACTCGGCTTCGGCCTCCGCATCGCGCTTCAGGTTTTCGTAGATGACACCCAGGTAATAAATCACGCGGTCCTGGTCGGGATGAAGCTCAGCTAATTCGCGGAATTTCGAGATCGCTTTGTCGTATTGCTTTTGCTCGTAGTAAATCAGAGCGATCTTGAGTTTGACCGCGATATCTTGAGACAAATCTTCCGATTTATTTTGCGAGGCCAGGCTTTCCATCCTCTCGAGGATTTCCAGGGCCTTTTGTTCTTCGTGACGCAATAACGCCAACTGCGCGAGCGAAGTCAGGGCTGTGCCGTGGTTGGGATCGATTTCGAGCACGCGTTCATAGGCGTTCGCCGCACCCACCGAATCCTTGAACACGTTTTGCAGCAAGGACGCCTGATAGAGGATCGGAGAGACATTCTCAGGCTCCCGACGCTCCCAATCTTTGGCGACGTTCAAGGCGGATTGATAATGCTTCCGGACCACGTTCGCTTCGATCAACAAAACGCTGACGTCGTCCGTGTCGTGTCCTAAGCGGGCTTTCAGCGCAAGAGCTTGGGAATATTGGCGAATGGCCTCCGGGAGCCGGTTTAAGCTTTGGTAGATTTTTCCCGAGAGTGCCCAGGCCTCCGCGTCCGAAGGATCGAACTCCAGCGACTTGCCGATGTCTTCTTGGGCCTTTTCGATATTTCCCGAAGCGGCATTCAAAAACGCCCTCTTATACCAAAGACGCGCTTGCATGGGGTCGATCAGGATCGCCTGATCGATCTTCTCCAGGGCCGCAGTCAAGTCGCCCCGTCTCAAATCCGCCTCGGAAGCGAGATAATAATACGAAGCGCCCTTTTCTTTCGGGGCTAAAGAGATCCGCGGTTCCGTCCTTCTTCCGGCACACCCGGACGTCAGAAAAATCAGGCAGAAGAGGGTCCAAAATTTTTTCATGTCTTAGGCATTCGTGTCACAGTTCTTGGGCTTTCGCAAATAGAGCAGATATTCGTGATTGCCCTTCGGGCCTTTGATCGGGGAGTCCAAACCACCCAAGACCTCGAGTTTTAGGCTTAGGGCGACGTCTTCGATTTTTTTCACGGCCTTCCGACGTAAGTCTTCCGAGGTCACGACGCCTTTTTTAACCTCCTTAGGCGAAAGCTCAAACTGGGGCTTGACCAGACAGAGGATATCGGACTCCGGCGCGAGGACTTTGACGATGTTGGGAAGGATCAACGACAACGAAATGAACGAAACGTCCGCCACGGCCAAGGTCACGGGTTCGGGTATTTCCCGGGCGTCGAAATGACGGAAATTGGTTTCTTCGAGGCAAACCACACGTGCGTCGTTCCTGAGTTTCGGATGCAGTTGCCCATGTCCCACATCGATCGCATAGACCTTGGCCGCTCCGCGCTGCAGGAGACAGTCGGTGAACCCTCCGGTCGACGCGCCGACGTCGAGACAAGTTTTCCCTAAGACCGGAACTTTGAAATGTTCCAACGCCCCTTGAAGCTTCAAACCGCCGCGGCTGACGAACGGCAGTTTTTCTTTGACCGTGAGAGAAACGCCGCTGGGGAGATTATCGCCGGATTTTTCGACGCGTTTTTCGTCGACAAATACCACCCCTGCCATGATCAGCGCCTGGGCTTCGCTACGTGTGGCGGCCAGGCCTTGGGCGACCAATAAAAGATCGGCGCGGGTTTTCATTTTAGGAGTCGGGGGAAAGCGAAGAGCGTGGGCGGAGGCGGTCCCAGGCTTCGTGGAGGGACCGGGCGCCGGCAGCCGCGCCTTCGGGATGGCCGTAAACCCCGCGGCCACAGATGAAGCCGAAATCCGTATGTCCGATTTTTTGAAACACTCCCGGTAACGTCTCGGCGCTGTCGCTACCTCCGGGCACGGGCAAAGAAGACTTCAAACCGCCCCAAGGCTCGAGGCAGGCTTTGATGTTTTGCAGGACTTCCTCGTCGGAGGTGCTCATGCGTTCACCGAAACCCGGCAGCACGATCAGGTCGCCGCCGGCCAAGCGTTGCAGTTTCGTCTGCACCAACGAACTGATGCCGTAGTTGGGCAGGCGCGAAAGCACGGCCATGCCGGTGAAGTGGCTTAGGACCGGGACTTTGGAAATGCGGGCCAACGCGCGCACCGCTGAAAATCCGGTCATGATGGCGTTGATCATGACCATGTTGACGCCTTCGGAGACGACGTCGTCGTGGTTTTTCCAGATTTGGTCGACTTCGTCGGTGATGTTCGAAACGAATATTTTCTTCTGTCCCGTTTCTTTTTCGGCTTTTCTCAAGGCTTCCGCGCACAGCCGGGCGCGCTCTTTCAAGGGCGACCAATCCGTCTCGGCCAACATCTCGTCGTCCTTGGCGATGTCGAGACCGCCCAGCCAACTCTGGTACGCGAGTTCGGCGAAATCCCGCGGCGCGAGTCCGATGTTCGGTTTCACGACGCCCAGGAAAATCGGACGGTCGAAGACGTTCAAGATTTTCCGGATCCCGTCGCTTCCGAAACGTGGGCCTTCGAAGCTATTCAGGAAACTTTTGGGCAGGTGAAAATCGGTCCATTTGATGATCGAAATACCGGGACAGTAAAAAGGGCCCTCCCCCGCCGCCGCTGAAAGCAGATTCGGAATGCGCGGACCGAAATTCCGATGCGGATGCGCGACGGTGATGCGGTAGGTACGATGCTTGATTTTTTCGAGCAAAACCGCTTTCGCCCCGTGCCGTGGCCTGAAATCCTCGTCGACGCCGGGCCGTTTCCATTGCGCCGTGCTTTGCTCACAGCAGAGATTCGCGGCTGCCACTCGGGGATCGATGTCGGTTTCGAAGACGTAGTCGAAAAACACGTAGTCTTCCGGTGTTAATTCCGAACGTTCGGCGAAAAATCCAGGTATGTCTCTGGGTTCCAACATGAAATTTTCAGGCTCCTACGAACGTCACGCGGATCTCGCGCTTCGGCCTCGGACCGTCGAGCTCCACCGCGAAGAGGGACTGCCATGTGCCCAACTCCAGCCTTCCTTCGTGCACCACCAAAGTCACCTGGCTGGGAATTACCAAGCCTAAGAGATGGCTGTGCGCGTTCGGCCGCCCGTCGACTGCGATCGCGTCGTGGCGGTAACCGTCTCCCGGAGGGGCGAGTTTTTTCAGAAATTCGCGGATGTCCTGCTCGAGGGCCTCGCATTTTTCGTTGATCACGATGCCCATTGTCGTGTGCAGACTCGCGACGACGACGAGGCCGGAAACGCGACCTAACGTCTCGACGAATTCTTTCACGTCCTCCGTCACGTCAATAACCTGGGTCGCCTCGTGCGTCGCGATCGCGATTCTTTTTTGAACAAAAGCCATCTTAGTTCTTTCGTTGGATGATGTAGCGCGCGATCTCCCGCAAAGGTTCGGCAGAATCGGGGAAAATCTTCAGGGCTTCCAAGGCTTCTTCAGTCGCGTGGCTCGCCAGTCGCTTGGATTCTTGGAGGCCTAATAACGCAGGGTACGTTGATTTTTCGTTGCGCGCGTCGGCGCCCGCAGTCTTGCCCAACTCTTCGGTGCCGCCTTCCACGTCCAGGATGTCGTCGGCGATCTGGAACGAAAGCCCGATGCAACGGCCGTAGGTCGCGATCGCGGCCAGTCGGTCCGCATCCGCCCCGGCGAGCTTCGCGCCGCTGGTCACCGAAACGCGGATCAGGCAGCCGGTTTTATGACGGTGAACAGTTTCCAATTCTTCGCGCGAAATTTTCCGGCCTTCGGCGGCGAGGTCCAAGGCTTGGCCACCGGCCATGCCCTGGGCGCCCGAGCTCTCGGCGATGTCGTTGATGATGCTGAGTAAGGTCTGCGCGGGAATACCGGAAATCTTCGCGATGACGCCGAAGGCCTCCGTGAGTAGGGAATCTCCGGCTAATATCGCCAACGCGTCTCCGTATACCTTGTGGTTCGTCGGACGGCCGCGCCTTAAATCGTCGTTATCCATCGCGGGAAGATCGTCATGAATGAGAGAATACGTATGGATCATTTCCAGCGCGGCACCGACGGCCAGTGCCGATCGATGGCCTGCCGGCGTTCTCCGATCTTCAGAGAGACACGCTTCCCACGCGGCCATCAAGAGCACCGGGCGGATGCGCTTGCCCCCCGCGAGCACGCTGTAGCGCATGGATTCGTAGATGCGGTCGAACGACGCGTCCGGGGATTTCAGGGATTCCTCCAAGAAGACGTCGACGTCCCGTCTCTTGGTTTCCATGTAAGTTTTCAGGTTCATTCGTCTTCCGTTTCGAAATCTTTTTCCTGCAGGACGCCGTCGCGGTCTTTGAGGAGGACTTTGATGCGCTTCTGGGCGTCGTTCAAATAAGCTTCACAGGCCGTCACCAACCCCATGCCTTCTTCGTAGGCCTTGAGCGAATCCTCGAGCGAAATCTCCCCGCCCTCGATTTTTTCGACGAGGGTTTCGAGTTTTTCGAGCATGGTCTCGAATTTTACGGTCTCAGGTTTTTCAGTTTTTATAGCTTTAGGCATCGAGAGTCAGGGCTAACGTGTGGACAAAACAAGAGCAATCCTAAATCACCGACGTATTCAGCTTGCCCCTCGCCAAACGAATTTCGAGGATTTCCCCCGGCGAAACCTCCGCGGGATTTTTTAAAGGTGCTGTCGCACCCGATTTGGACACGATCGCATAGCCTCGATCCAAGATCGCCAAAGGACTGACGGAAGCGAGGCGTTTGGACAGGGACGACGCAGCGGCCATCTGTATTTCGAGCCGATGCTCGAGAGACGATGTCATTTTTTCCCTCAAATGATCCAGCGTCATCATCGCCTCGGTCACGCGGCGCTCGGGATTCCGGAAATAAGACTTCCAGTTCTTAAGCTTCAACGCGGCGGTTTCGATGCGTTGTTCCAAGCCTTGCCACAGGCGCCGACGGCTTTGGTGAAGACTTTCGCGCAAGTCCTCAAGCACAGGCACCGCGATTTCGGCGGCCGCTGAAGGCGTCGGCGCGCGGACGTCGGCCACGAAATCCGCGATCGTAAAATCCGTTTCGTGACCCACGGCCGAGATGACGGGAATTTTCGAGGCCGCGATCGCGCGCGCGACAACTTCTTCATTAAAGGCCCAAAGGTCCTCGATCGATCCCCCGCCGCGTCCGACGATTAAAATATCGAGACCTTCCCGTCGATTCATCTCGGCAATGGCGTTGGCGATGTCCGCCGCCGCCCCGGCGCCCTGGACGGCCACGGGAAAAAGAACGATCTCAGCGCATGGAAATCTTCGCGTCAGCACATGGATCATGTCGCGAATGACGGCGCCCGTGGGAGACGTGACGATGGCGATACGGCGCGGATAAAGAGGGAGCGGCTTTTTACGGGAAGCCTCAAAGAGACCTTCGGCTTCCAGTTTTTTCTTCAACTGCTCGAAAGCCAACTGGAGATCACCGACGCCTTTAGGCTCCAAAAACTCCAGTATGATCTGATATTCGCCGCGCGGTTCATAAACAGAGACGCGGCCGTGGCCTAAGACGCGCAGTCCGTTCTCGATCTGAAAACGAAGCAGGCGGTTGGCCCCGCGGAACATCACGGCCTTGATTTGGGCGTTTTCGTCTTTGAGGCTGAAATAGTAGTGGCCGGAACCGGCGGGCTTGAAATTCGAGATCTCTCCTTCGACCCAGAGCTCGGGGAACCTCTCCTCGATCGAGCTGCGGATTTCCCGGGTGACTTCGGAGACGGAATAAATTTTCATGGAGAGTGAATCCGTCAAACTCTTAGGCGACCAATCTGAGTTTTTTCTTGGCGTGTGTCTTCGCGTGGGGCTTTGAATCCTTTGAATCCAATGTCGCGCGCGGCCGCGATTCTTTTTCCAGGATGTTCATGATCGTCGCGTCGTCGGAGGTGGATTTCGTCAATTGACAGAAACCCTGTTCGACCACGTCGCGCGTCATCTGGATGCCGTAGCTGCCGAAGATGCGTGAAAGCTCGTCGAAACGGTCTTCGATAGTCTGCTTGACCGACTCGAACCCGTGCTTGGCCGCTCGCGCGCGGTTCCAGAAGCTGAACGGATTCATTTCGAAGAACGTCGAGTCATCGTCCTTGGGTTCGATCAAGACGATGTCGCCCTTGAACGTACGGTCCATGACCATCTGGTCGATGAAGTAGCGGATACGCGTGTGAAAAACGGTGCGGAAGACTTGGTTCAAGATCATCAGGAGACCGCTGTCGGAGAGGCGGCGGTTTTTCGTCACGTAACGGTCTTCCTCGCGCAGATATTCCAGCACGAGTTTATTGGAATACGGCCGGAATGGATTGTAGCAGACCACGAGTTCGGCGCCTTTGCGTATCGCCAAATCCATGTTCGTCGTACGCTTGACCGCGCCGTCGATGTAATCCACGCCGCGGAAACGCGCGGGTTTGTAGAGGACCGGAATCGAGGAAGACGCCTGCACGGCCTGTGAGATCGAGATGTCATTCTTCTCGTCGGGACCGAAAACGACGCGGTCGCCCGTGTCCAAATCCGTACTCACGATGTAAAGCGACTTGCCGCGCACACGCTTCAAGACTTTAAAATTATTCGTCAGATGATTCGCTTCGAAATTCCCGCGGATATAGCTTTCTAAACCTTCACCGCTGAAAAAACCGGACGGAAAGGCCTCCCCGATCGAAGGCATCATGCGCGAAGAGTAAATGACCTTCGCGAGCGGGCGCAGCAGGTTTTCCAGGTGGGAATATTTAGGTTCGGAACAAAACTGCAAAAAACTTTCTTTGAGAGGCTGCCAGAGGTTCGGCAGCGACACCATCGAATCATAAACGATGCCCGGCAGGTACGTCATCTTTCGGTAAAGATACGACAAAGGCTTTTGAGCGAATTCAAAAAGGTTCGGGCGGTAGACGTCGAACGGGGACAGTTGCGCGAAATGCTCGGAGCTACCGTCCAAGATTTTCAGGATCTCCTCGGGACCGACGCCGGAGGCGATGTGGGAGTTGATGAAGGCGCCAGCCGAGACACCGACGTACATGTCGAAGTCCGTGACCTTGCGATTGACCAGGAAGTCGTTGAGCGCCTTCAACCCGCCGATTTTAAAGGTCCCGCCGGTGATCGCCCCGCCCGCCAATACCAATGCGACTTTGGCGTTCGGCTTCTTTTTCGTAAGATCGCTTTTCTGGATGATCGTCACGCCCATCGGAAACCTCCCTGCGAATTTTCGTTATGTGTCAAAGCGGAACATATTTTGACGCAGGCTGTAAAGGGAAAAGCTCCCAAGACTTCCTACGGAATGAGGGAATTACTTCAGCAAATCAGGACGGCGCTTCTTGGTTTTTTCTAAGGATTTTTCGCGCCGCCATGCTTCGATTTTTTTGTGATCCCCGGATAACAAGATATCGGGCACTTTGTGGCCGCGAAACTCGGGAGGTCTCGTGTATTGCGGATATTCTAAAAGAGGCTGAGTGAAGGATTCCTGATCCAAAGACGAGTGGTTTCCCAACACGCCCGGAATCAAACGCGTCACCGCGTCGACGAAGACCATCGCGGCGAACTCTCCTCCGGTCAGCACATAGTCGCCGATCGAAACTTCTTCGTCGATGTGATTCTCCAACACGCGCTCATCGACGCCCTCGTAGCGTCCGCAGAGCAAGACGATCCGGTCGTAAGCGAGATAGTCCTTCAAGTGGCTTTGATGGAGGACACGGCCTTGCGGCGAAAGATAAATCCGCCGTATCCGCTCACCTGGCGTGGCTGCAGAAGAAGCCGCTTCCAAGGCTTCGACGATGGGCTCCGGCTTCATGACCATACCCGCCCCGCCGCCGTACGGCACGTCGTCGGCGGTCCGGTGCTTGTCGTGCGTGAACGAACGGATGTCGTGAAAACGACAGGATACGAAACCTTTGGTTAGGGCTTTTTGAAGAATTGAGTCGGAGAAGGGAGAATCAAAGAGGGAAGGAAACAGAGTCAGGATGTCAAAGTGAATAGCCAAATCTTACTCAATAATTTCAAGCACGGATCGTTTGCGCAGTTTCGTGGAGACAGCCCCTAAGATGGTCCTCATCGATTGGGCGGTACGGCCTTGCTTGCCGATGACTTTTCCCAAATCTTCTTTCGCTACCTTGAGTTCGATTACCGTCGTCTGCTCCCCGTCGATCTCGTTCACTTCTACGTGTTCCGGCTGATCTACCAAAGCCCTAGCCATGAACTCTACGAGTTCCTTTAAAGTCGCCCCCATACGAACCTCCTCTTACGCTGCTATGTGCCCGCGGTCTTCAAGATCCGACCGACTAACTCCGAAGTCTTTGCGCCCTTCTTGATCCAAGCATTGATCTTTTCCCGGTCTACTTTGGCTTCGGCAATGCCACGGGAAGGATCGTAGTGACCAACGACTTCGAGGAAACGGCCGTTACGGGGAGAGGTGGAGGTCGTCACGACGATACGATAAAAAGGTTTTTTCTTGGCACCGAAACGGGCCATTCTGATTTTTGTTTCCATAAAAATGTCTCTCAATTATGTCGCTTAAAAACCGCATCCATGGATAAAAGGGAATGGTTCTTCGGCGAAAGTGCGCGCATGTTAGGAACCTCGGTCGATTATGTCAATGCTAATTCTAGTTTCATTTGCCTTAAAAAGGCACAAAACTCCCTAAAAACCCCAAAAAATCCTATGACACACTCTTTTTATCCCAATAAAGGCCGTATCCGCGTCGCGGGTCCCGATCACAAAGGTATCATTGCCACCGTCACAACCCATCTCTTTCAAAACAAAATCAACATCGAGGACATCGATCAACGCATACTCGACGGCTACTTGATCATGAATATGGTCGTGGACCTGAGTGACATCCCCTCTTCGATCGAAGACTTGCGAAAAGGCCTGAAAGACGTCGGCCGCGAGATCCAGATGGACGTGGACTTAAGACTGGATCGCGACCGGCGCACGAAAAATGTCGCCCTCTTGGTCACGAAAGAAACGCACGGTTTGGAAGCCATCCTGCGAGACATCAAAAAAGGCGTTACCAAGGCCAACCCCATCGTGATCCTCTCGAACCGTCCGGACTTGAAGCCTCTGGCCAAGAAGTACGGTATCCCGTTTTTTCATCACGCTTCCGACGTCAAGAAAGACCACGAGCGTTTCCTGATCGATAAACTCAGTCAATATGACGTCGACCTCGTCGTGCTCGCGCGCTACATGCAGATCTTATCACCGGAGTTTTGCTTCCGTTACGAGGGCCGGATCATCAATATCCACCCTTCCCTGCTCCCGGCGTTTCCCGGCGCGCGGCCTTATCATCAGGCCTACGACAAAGGCGTCGAAGTCGTGGGCGTGACCGCGCATTTCGTGACGACGGACCTCGATCAGGGGCCGATCATTTGCCAAGACTCGTTCCGGATCGACAAAACGCGGCATACTTTGGAAAAGATCATCACCAGGGGAAAAGACCTGGAAGCAAAAGTCCTCGCGCGCGCCGTGAAGCTTTACTGCGACAACCGACTCACCTTACGCCGCGGAAAAGTCGTCGACAGCCGTAAGCTTCACGTCTTGGAAGAAAAAGTCCGGGAATTCTATTCTTAAAGATCGGGCGCGCCTTCGATCAGGATCGTCCACTCGCCTTTTTCAACGATTTTTTCCGGGGACTGCAATAGCTCTTCAATGGTCCCGCGCAGGAAACCTTCGTGAATTTTCGTCATTTCATGGGCTAGAACAGCTTTTCGCGATCTCCAACCCTCTCCTAACTCCAGCAAGAGACGCAGCGTCTTCTCGACCCTGAAGGGAGATTCGTAAAAAATGATCGTGGCCGTTTCTTGCTCTAAAGACTGAAGTAGTTTTCGTCTTTTCCCCGGTTTCTGCGGAAGAAATCCCAAAAATAAAAACCGGTCCGTCGGCAATCCGGACGCGGCCACGGCTGCGACGACGGCGGAAGGTCCGGGAATCGTCACGACGGGAATGCCCTTTTCGACGGCAGCGCGGACTAAATTAAACCCGGGATCGGAAATACACGGCGTTCCCGCGTCCGAGACCAGCGCGATATTCTGCCCATCATGCAAACGGTTCAAGAGATCTTCGCCTTTGGAGGATTTATTGTGGTCGAAATAGCTCGTGAGTGATTTACGGATTTCCAAGGCCGCGAGCAGCTTCGCCGTATGTCGCGTATCTTCGCAGGCGATGAGATCAACTTCCTTTAAAATCCGGATCGCGCGCAGGGTGATGTCTTCAAGATTTCCCAAAGGAGTCGCAACGATGTAGAGGGTGCCGGGCATGAAGGCTATTTTAGGGGGTTCATCATTTTTAATCCTACCATCTTGGCGAGCTTGATCTGCCGTTTATCGAAGGTCAGGAATTTTTCATAACCGCCGCTGAGTGCGATCGAAACGTGAAGAATGTCCAACGAGCGGCAACCGAGCTTACCTGCATGTCTTTCACTGAGCTTTGCAGCCTGAGAAAAAACCTCGCCCCAATTGGGTAAAATCCGTTCCAGTATTTCATTTTGAAGATCGGCTCTCAGACCGCTTAAAATGGCTTTTTGCTGCGCTTTTCGGATTTCCCGACGGAAGACTTTGAGGGAAATGACGTTGGTCAATTCGAGGTCATGCAGCGACGTATAGGGAATGGCTTCTCCATTTTGCCGCACCCAAAGGGCCAGGGCCTCGGATTCAGGTTCGGGATAATAGAGTTTCACGAGGGCGCTGGAATCGAGATACGTCTTCAAATTCGCTCTTCCCGATCCTCGATAAGGACGTCAGAAAGAGGCGCACCGCTTGGTTTTTTGACGATGGCGCGGGCACGCGCGATAAAATCGGGCCATCGCAATAATCTCTTTTGGGGACGATCCGGAACAAGCCGGGCTATGATCCGCTTCCGCCGCGTGATCACAACCTCGTCTCCATGATCGATCCACCCCATAATCTCGGCCATGTGATGCTGGAGATCCCTGAGGCTGGCTGTTTTGCGATTAGCTTCCATGTCTGACATTTTGCCTTACAAAAAAATCATGTCAATTCAGATTTTTTTCGCGATAGGATAGCGCCAACCGATGCCGAAGGCGCGGGAGGTGATCTTAAGTCCGGGGGCGGCCTGGCGGCGCTTGTATTCATTGGTATGGAGACGCCGCAGAACGTCGGCCACAACGACAGGGTCAAAGCCCATCGCGATGATTTCGGCTTCCGATTTTTTCTCTTCAATCACGGCTTTTAGGATGGGATCCAAGACGTCGTAAGGTGGCAAGGAGTCGCTGTCTTTTTGATCGGGACGGAGTTCGGCCGACGGCGGTTTGGTAAAAACCGATTCGGGAATCACGTGCTTTCTTTTTTGGATCCATCCGCAGAGTTCATAGACCAAGGTCTTCGGCACGTCCGAAATGACGGCAAGCCCCCCACTCATGTCACCGTAAAGCGTGCAATAACCCACGGCGAGTTCGGATTTGTTGCCCGTAGTCAGCACCAAGGGGCCATGACGGTTCGAGAGGGACATGAGGATGTTGCCACGGATGCGGGCCTGGATGTTTTCGTCGGCCAAATCGGGCGCGCCGTCTCGGTCGAAGAGGCCGCGGTAGGCGGAGTAGACCTGAGAGATCGGATATTGCTGAAATTGGATCTTGAGATTTTCGGCCAATCCCCGCGCGTCTTCGAGGCTGGAAGCGCTGGAATACGGCGATGGCATGGCGACGCCCAAGATGTTTTCAGGACCCAGAGCTTCCGCGGCTAAGATCGCGACCAACGTCGAATCGATACCTCCCGATAATCCCAACACGGCTTGTCGAAAACCACATTTACGAGCGTAATCACGAATCCCTAAGACCAAGGCCTTAAAAATACACTCGAGGTCGTCGAAAGCGGGAAGAGGCGCAGGAGTCAGGTTTTCAGTATCGATCAGCAACAGGTCTTCTTCGTAAGCCTTCGCCTCGGCCGCGATCCAGCCTTCAGCATCCACGACCATGCTGCGTCCGTCGAAGATCAGCTCGTCGTTGCTGCCGACGAGATTCACGTAAACTAAAGGCGTGCGGTGGCGCTTCGCGATCGTGCCCAGCAAGGCACGGCGGCGGCCGGGTTTGTCGCAGGTGAAAGGCGAAGCGGAAATGTTCAGCAAAAAATCCGCGCCGCGGCGGACTTGCTCGGAAATCGGATCGGCGGCGTAGAGGTGGCGTTGCTCCAAGGACTTATCGTTCCAGATGTCTTCGCAAATCGAAAATCCCATTTTTGAAGACCCAATATTCCAAACCGCGACCTCGGCGCCGGGCTCGAAATAACGGCCTTCATCGAAGACGTCGTACGTCGGCAGGAGATTCTTGGAATAGGTCGCAGCGATTTTACCGGAGCGGCAAAGCGCGGCGGCGTTCGAGAGCGGTTTGCCGGTATCGCCCGGGCGCCGGGAGACGTAGCCTAAGACGACGTCGATGCCGTCGGCCGCCTTTGCGACTTGATCCAAGGCGCGCAGGTTACATTCGATGAAATGAGGCTCTTCCAGCAAATCGCGCGGAGGATAGCCGGTCAACGTCATTTCGGGAAAAACGACTAAGTCGGCCTTCTGATTTTTCGCGCGGGTAATGAAGTCTAAAACCTTGCGGACCGTGCCGTCGAAATCGCCGATCGTCGTATTGATTTGGGCAAGCGCGATTTTGGGCACGTGGACAGACTAGCCGATGATACTGGCAAGCTTCAAGGCAAGACCCATGTTGCCGGCGACTTTGAGCTTGCCGGTCATGAAGGCCATTTGAGGGTTGAGTTGGCCCGTGACGAGCTTCACGAAGTTTTCGTCTTCCATCGTGACCGTGCAATTCGCATTCGCGGCGGGCCCCGAAGACACTTTGCCGCCCGGCGTAGTCAGATCCACAGCCCAGGTTCCACCGGTAGGACCTTTGATGTCGAATTGATAGACGGCGTTGATGCTCGAAACTTTATCGCCTTTGGCCTTCAGGCTCTCGGGAAGTTTGGATTCGAAGTAGTCTTTGGGTGTCATAGTCAAAATTCCTTTCGTGTTTTGTTTTTTGAGGGACGCCGACCGTTCCGTCAATGAAAAATACCCCGAGCCTACTTAAGTTCATGCGGGAAGGCCGCCGTAAATGAGCCGAAACACCCACTGCGCGAAGAGTAAAACCAAAAAGACTTCCCCCGCATAGCGCTTCTTGCGGAAAACGGCGAAAAGCACGAACGCCGGCCAGATCGGAAAAAAAGAAAAGGCCCTCCCGACATCGAAATGCAGGAGGGCCCAAAAACAGCGTAGTAAACCGCAACCGGGACAAGGAACGCCGAGGAATAATTTAACGGCGCACACTTAAAAATTTAAGCGATTCCGGCCTTTTTCTCGGCGATGTCACCGATGTAAGGAAGTTTCCAACGCTCACCTTGATAGGCCTTCACCATCAAAATGACCCAAACGACGCAGACGCCCAGGGCGATGACCATCGCCGAGCACGCTGAAAATCATCGCCAAGAAACCTGCGATGGCGCTTAAGATCATCGTGAGAATGTTAAGGACAATGACGAAAACGATGTAGGCCACACCGACGATCGTCCCTTGCCACGCGTGGAATTGGACGTCTTTGTTCTCTTTCTCGATCATCATGAAAATGATGCTCGTGATCGGCATGCAGATGTAGCACAGAAGACTCGCAACATTCGGAGCGAGCCCCGTACCTTTTCCACCTTCTCCTGCGGCCTGTGACATAGACTACCTCCTTAAAGGTTTCGACGGCGTTTACGGTGTTGAGTAAAGTTTGTCTAGCACGTCTTTGTACTTTTCGCCCACGAATTTTCTGCGGAGCTTCAAGGTCGGAGTCAGCTCGCCCTTCTCCTGCGAAAAATCCTCGTCCAAGATGACGAACTTTTTCACCGTCTCGAAAGACGCCAATATCCGGTTCTTTTCCTCGATCGCCAAGCCGACTTTCTCCCGGATCTCCGCCCAAATTTGCGGATGACGGGCCAACTGCGAGAGATCGGCACAAGCCACTCCGCGTGATTTCGCGAAGTCCAACGCAGCTTCGGGCGCCAACGTCACCAGCGCCGTGAGATAATTCCTCCGGTCCCCATGCACCAAGACCTGATTGATCCATGGGATCGTTTTAAACAATCCCTCGATGTTCTGCGGAGCGATGTTCTTTCCGGCGGAGGTCACGATCAGGTCTTTTTTGCGGTCGGTAATCTTTAAAAACCCGTCTGAATCGACTACACCCACGTCGCCGGTATGAAACCAGCCTTCGGGAGATAGAACTTCCACAGTCGCTTCCGGATTTTTATAATATCCTCGGAAAACCATCGGACTCCGGACCAAAATTTCCCCGTCTTCCGCGATGCGAAGCTCGACGCAGGAGGCAGTCAAACCTACGGTACCGAAGCGGTAATTTTTTTCGCGGTTCATGGAAATGCCGGCCGTGGTTTCCGTGAGACCGTAGCCTTCGATAACAAGAACCCCGTTTTTCTCGAAGAATGACGCAACATCGCCCGATAAAGGAGCTCCGCCGGAAATCGCGAACCTGAGATGGCCGCCGAACAAGGCCCTAACTTTTTTCTTAATCAGAGGAGCCAAAAAAGGTCTTAGAAACTTCGGACGGCGCTCGATCGCGGCGCGGATTTTGTCGCTGAACTTCTCATAGATCCTGGGCACCGCCGCGAAGTACGTCGGCTTCACCGAGATCAAATCTTCAGGGAAATACTCAAACCCGCGCGAATACGCCTGACGACACCCTATAAAGATCTGCCAAAACTGAAAAGCGCGCGCGAAAATGTGGGCCAAAGGTAAAAACAGCAACCCCACGTCGGACGGCGAGAGCGGCAAAACTTCTTGGAGGGCTTCATTTTCGGCCAGAAAATTCGCGTGGGTCAAGACAACGCCTTTCGGATGCCCCGTCGTTCCGGAAGTATAGACGATGGTCGCGACGTCTTGAGGCGCAATTTTTTTCAAACGCTCCCGGTACGCGTCTTCCTCGCTTTTCAGGTCCCACCCCAGATCTTCTGATTCCCCTTCCATTGGAATGACGGGCATTCCACGGGCTTTCTCGGCTTGTTTAGAATTTTCAACGAAGAGGAGCTTCGACTCCGAATTTTTCAGGATGTAATCGATTTGTTCGGCCGTATTCGAAGGGTAAATCGGCACCGTCACCGCGCCCACCGATAAGATCGCCAGATCGGCAAGAGTCCATTCCACGCGCGTCGCCGATAAGATGGCCACGCGATCACCCGACTTAATGCCTCGTTTTTCAAGGAGGCCAGCCAGGAAAACCACCTTCCGTCGCGCCTGATTCCAAGACATGTTCTGCCAGCGCCCGTCTCGATGGAATGAAAACGCCGCCGCGTCGCCGAAACGCTCGCAGGTCGCTATGAAAACTTCGGGAAGATTTTGAAAAGACATGGGCGCGGACTATAAAGACTCAATAACCCCAAGCAAGCGTAAAAGCGTCTTCGAGGAGTTCAATTTGAGGTTTGCCAGAAGAGAAATCGATCAAAATGACGGCGAAGTCCGCATCGATCTCCTGAAGTCCCTGCGCCGTGATGTAATGCTGAGCCACGCGCGAGATATGGCGGCGTTTGGACGAAGATATGACTTCGTGCAGGGCTACGCTTTCGACCGTGCGGCGGGTTTTGACTTCGACGAAGGAGATTTTCCGGAGTTTCTTCGGGCCGAACCTCTTCTCGACGATCAAATCCACTTCCCCCAGACGGCAACGGTAGTTTTTCTCCCGCACCTGATATCCATTCCGGACCAGGAAATCAGCGGCCAGGGCCTCACCTTCCCCACCTAAGTCCTGATTCCGCTTCTCTGAAGGATCCGAAACTTCCGCTTGCATTTCTTCCGCCTCGCTGTTAGCAGCGGTTCTCTTTTTCGGAGACTTTATGGCTTATAGTTGTTTCTATTGTGAAAAAAAGCGCTTGGTCGGCAACAATGTCAGCCACGCCAATAACAAAACCAAACGCACCTCGCGCCCGAATCTTCAACGCGTCCGCGCCCTCGTGGACGGCACCGTGCGCCACGTCAAGACCTGCACCCGCTGCATTCGTTCCGGCTTAGTTCAAAAAGCGGCTTAAGCAACTTCAGCCCCACCCTCGGTGGGACAGCTCTCGGTACAGCTCGTGATCGAAGCTAGTCCCTCACCCGCTCCGCTGAGATCACGCCTTTGACTTTTTCCAGGGCCTTCATGAGTTGATGAAGGTGCTTGAGATCCTTCACGCCCACTTCGAACGTATTGATCGTCTTCTGATCGCCCATCGAGCGGCAATGCGCCTGGCTGATATTGACGCTTTCGGAAGAAATCGCATGGCTGATTTCCGCCAAGAGGCCCGGCTTGTCCACGCAGACGACGCGAATCTTGGTCGAAATCGGGATGTCGGATTTGAGGTTCCAGGTTGTATCCACGCGGCGCGCGGGGTCGGTCGAGAGGACTTTGCTGCAGGTGGACTGATGGACCGTCACGCCGCGGCCCCTCGTGATAAAGCCGATGATGTCATCTCCGGGAATCGGGTTGCAGCACTTGGCCAAGAGCACGAGCATATCATCGTAACCGCTGACGCGGATCGCCCCGCGGGTTTTTTCGAAGGCTTTTTTGAAGATGCGCGAGATCGCGGATTCTTTTTTGGGAAGCGCGCCCTGTCCTTGTACCGGCTCTGCATTCTGGAGCTTTTCTTTGGGTAACAAAACTTCGAGCACTTGAGAGACAGGGACTTTATTGTAACCGATCAAGGCCAGCAGGTCTTTTTCGGATTTGAAACCGCGTTCTTGCGCGAAAGCCTCATAGGCCTCGCCCCTTAAAAGCTTAGCGCTGGTCAGGCCGTATCGGTCGAGTTCGCGCCTCAAGAGCTCGCGCCCTAAGACCTCTGCCTGTTCCCGCTGTTCCTCGCGGATGTAATGCCGGATCTTGGATTTGGCGCTCGAGGTATGAGTGAATTTAAGCCAGTCCTTCGAGGGATGATGGCCCTCCTGGGTAATGATGTCGACCGTGTCCCCGCTCTTCAATTGATAACGCAAAGGCACCATGCGGCCATTCACGCGCGCGCCGATGCAGCGGTGCCCGACCTCGGTATGGACCGAGTACGCGAAATCGATCGGCGTCGAGCCGCTGGGCAGTTCACGGATGTCGCCTTTCGGGGTAAAAACATAAACGTCGGTCGCGAAGAGGTCGAGCTTGACGGTGTCGAGATATTCGGCCGGGTCGGATAAATCTTTCTGCCACTCCAAAAACTGGCGGACCCAGCGGAATTTCAGCTCATCCTTCATGTCGATTTCGCCGGTTTCTTTGTACTTCCAGTGCGAGGCAATGCCCCACTCCGAGATCTCGTGCATGTCGCGCGTCCGGATCTGAAACTCGATGCGCTGGCCTTTCGGACCGATGACCGTCGTATGCAGGGATTGGTAGTGGTTCGTTTTCGGCATGCCAATATAGTCCTTGAAACGGCCAGGCACAGGCTTCCAAAGCGAATGAATGACCCCCAAGGTCTCGTAACACTGAGGGATCGAGGACACGATCACGCGAAACGCGATCAAGTCGTCGATCTGATCGAACTCCAACGCGTCCTCCTCTATTTTTTTATAAATGCTGTAGACATGTTTCAGGCGGTCCTGGATCTCGGCGCGCAGGCCATATTCGAGCATTTTCTTGGCCAAAGTCTCGCGGATGTTGCCCAATAGCTTTTCGCTTTTTTTCGCCAGCTCCGCGACAGACTTGTCGAGCTTGCGCGAGATCTCGGGTTTCAGATAGCGCAGGCAGAGGTTTTCGAGCTCGATCTTCACTTCCTGCATCCCTAAGCGTCCGGCGATCGGCGCGTAAATATCGAGGGTTTCTTGCGCGATGCGGATCTGCTTTTCTTCGGAGAGATGCTCCAGCGTGCGCATGTTGTGAAGACGGTCAGCGAGCTTGACCAAGATCACGCGGATGTCTTCGGCCATGGCCATGAACATTTTGCGGAAGTTCTCGGCTTGGCGCTGTTCCTTCGACAAAAAATTGATCTTCGAAAGCTTGGTGACGCCGTCAACCAAGCGCGCGATGGGTTTGCCGAAAATTTCTTCGATGTCTTTAAGCGTCGCAAGCGTGTCTTCGACCGTATCGTGCAAAAGCCCCGTAGCAATCGACGGGGCGTCGAGGTGCATCTTCGCTAGGATATGAGCGACCTCGAGCGGATGGACCAGATAAGGCTCACCGGAACGGCGCATTTGCCCTTGATGCACTTTCGCAGAATAAACGTAGGCCTTCTTCACGAGATCGAGGTCGGTCTCGGGATTGTAGCGATGGACCTCTTCCAGGATGTCTTCGAGTCTTACCATTACCGGTTTTTGAGCAAGATGGATTTCAATTCGTCGTACGCGCGATCCAAATCGTCGTTGACGATAATATAATCAAACTTATCGCGTTCGGCCATCTCTCGTTTGGCGTTTTCCAGCCGTCTTTTGAGGGTTTCCTCGCCTTCGGTCTTGCGCGCCATGAGGCGCTTTTCCAGATCTTCCAAAGACGGAGGCATCACGAAGATCAATAGGCTTTCGGGAAATGCTTTTTTAATGCTCAAAGCGCCCTTCACATCGATATCCAGGATCGTGTCTTCCCCGCGCGCGCGGCGGTCCAAGAGTTCTTCTTTCGGCGTCCCGTACAAAAATCCGTGAACCTCTTCCCATTCGAAAAACAAGCCTTCATCCATGCGCCGGCGGAAGAGAGCGTCGTCTATGAAATGATAGTCGATACCGTTCCTTTCACCCGCCCGCGGCGGACGCGTGGTGCAGGAGACGGAGGCCCCGATGTCAGGAAAATCGGCGAAAAGACGGTTTGAAAGCGTAGTTTTACCGGCGCCCGAGGGGGCGGAGAGCACAAAATAGCGGCCGGGGCGGTAAGGAGAAGACATCATTCCACATTCTGCACTTGTTCGCGGATTCTTTCCAGATCGGTTTTAAATTCAACGACCTGATGCGTGAGCTTCACGCCTTGGGATTTCGATCCGATGGTATTGATCTCGCGGCCCATTTCCTGGGCCAAAAAGTCCAATTTCCGTCCTGTAGGCTCGGTCAAACGGATCAAACGGCCCAATTCTTTTAAATGACTGCGCAGACGCACGATTTCTTCCATGACGTCGGCGCGCTCAGCCATCAGCGCCGCTTCTTGGATCATACGGCCTTCTTCCAAGGGTTTTTGGGACGACTGAAACTTGCGCTCCAAGCGTTGCCGGTACTGATGGCTGCGTTTCGCGGACTCTTTTTCGATCGCGTCGATCAGTTTACCCATGTGCCGTTCTCGGCCTTCGAACCATTTATAGAGACGCTTCCCTTCGGCCGCGCGCATGGATTTGAGCCCCTGCATGGCCTTTGCACAGAGGTCGGCAAACGGACGGCGGAGCGTTTCGGCGTCTTCCTGCGGCGCGTGCGCGAACAATATGCCGCGGAACGCCAGTACTTCGGCTAAGGAAATCGGCCCTTTGATGCCCAATTGCGCCTGGATTTTCTTCAAAATCTGATGAGATCTTTTCGCTAAATCGATTTCTTTGTCTTCCTTTTCCGCCTGCTCACTGCGCACGAAGAGATCAAATTTGCCGCGGGAGAACTGCCCGCGCACCAAGCGCGCGACGTCCGGCTCGAAGAGCGAAAAGGAGCCTAAGCCTTTGAGGGAAATTTCGCAGAAACGGTGATTCACCGAGCGTGCTTCGACGACGAGATGGGACCGTCCCACCTTTCCGCGCGCGATGCCGAAACCTGTCATGGAGTGCATAGGGGAGCGATCTACCAAATGTATCGGGATGTCGAAATGTTTTTCTTACAACTTAGAAAGAGAGGCTTACCGAACGACCTTGACGAATCCTTGCGGAAGATATGTTTGGCATCCGAACCGATACGATAGGCATCGGAACTTCCTCATAAAAGTGCCAGACTTCTTAAGATTTACGCCTCAAACCGGATCTTGGTGCCACCGATCGTGACCAGGTCGCCTTTTTTGAGAATTTTGGATTCGACTTCGGCGCCGTTCACGAAGGTGCCGTTTTTGCTGACCAAGTCCAAGACGCCTACGCGACCCGAAGCGTCGTAGTACAGCATCGCATGCAGCCTGGAAATTGAGATGTCTTGGAGCGCCACGTCGTGATCCCTCAAGAAACCGCCCAACATCTCGACGCCGGGCTTATCGGAGTTTTTCGCCTGACCGCCTTGAAACTGGCGGCTTAGGTATTGGACCACAAGTTTTTTGGAGTTTTCATCGAGGGACAAGGTCGTGTCGACGCTGAAAATCTTGGTGCGTTCGACGTCGTCTAACGAACGTCCTAAAGCGCGGCACGTACCTTGTTCGACTTCGATTTTACGCCCCTTATCCTGACCCTCGACGACTAAAAACACGGACTTGACTCCCGTGGGGCCCGATCCCGCGGAGCTGGAAGAACGATCACTCTCTTTATCGGATTTCACCATGGGCTGAGCCTCCTCGGAAAGCATCATCGGGACACCGTCGCGGATCGGAAAAAGCACTTGGCAAGCGGGACAAGCCAATCCCTTCTCATTTTGCGAAAGACCGACAGGCCCCTTGCATTTGGGACACGCCAAGATCGAGACGAGGTCTTTGTCCATGTCCGGTCGCTTATTCCGTCTTCAGAGGCCCCGTGAATCGTTGATTGTAGAGAGTGATCAAACGGGCCGTGAGGTCTTCTTTCGATTTCGCGTAGAGAACAGCATCCTGAGAAGTTTCGACGATGAGCGAGAAGCCTTCTTTCTGACCCACTTCGGCGGTGATTTGCTTCAGGTTGTCCAGAATTTGACCCGTCATCTTGCCTTCGCGGCGCATCAGCTCTTCGCGGAAACCGCCCATATTCTTCTGAAGCTCGAGGAATTTTTCCTGAAAGGCCTTCTGCTTGGCGGCCATGGCTTCTTGGGAGAGAACGGACGCTTGTTTCTGCGCTTCTTCTTGGAGACGTTTCAGCTCTTCTTGCTGGGCGGTGAGTTTCGCCTGTTTCGCGTCGAACTCGGCCTTCAAAGCGGCTTTTGCCTTCTTGCCCTGCTCGACTTCGTTCAAGGCGTTCTGAAAATTCACGGTCCCGATTTTAATGTCTTCGGCACGCGCCTTCGAAGCGACGACTGCGAACAGGCACAGCATTCCGACGGCTAAGGTCATTCTTTTCGTAAAGGTCATACCGGCGATCCTCCTCTTTAGGTGGTCTGGATGAAACACGATGAGGCCCGGATATAAGGTTGCCCTTCTATGAAACACAAGAAATTTATGGCTCTCAAGGCGACCGTCAAAAGGTGCGGATTATTTTTTCGCCTTTATGAAAATTCCCCTGGCGTTTTTTTCGAACAGGTCTAAAGAGAAATTCCAGCCAGGAAATTTTTCCGAAAAAATTAATATGAAAACCAAGTTTATCTTCGTCACCGGAGGCGTCGTCTCCTCCCTCGGTAAAGGCCTTGCGGCTGCATCCATCGGATCTCTGCTGGAAGCGCGCGGACTCACCGTCAGCATCCAAAAACTGGACCCGTATCTCAATGTCGACGCCGGCACCATGAACCCGTTCCAGCACGGCGAAGTCTTCGTCACCGAAGACGGTGCCGAGACGGATTTGGATCTCGGTCATTATGAGCGC
This sequence comes from Myxococcota bacterium, assembly GCA_052033505.1. Classification (GTDB taxonomy): domain Bacteria; phylum UBA10199; class UBA10199; order JACPAL01; genus JBPOJN01. Next base: position 26,229 of record JBPOJN010000021.1, read on the forward strand.
TTCACCCACATCCGTACCACGCGGTTGAACAACTTCACGACCGGCCGCATCTACGAAGCCGTCATCAATAAAGAGAGAAAAGGCGAATACCTCGGCAAGACCGTCCAAGTCATCCCCCACATCACGGACGAGATCAAAGGCGCCGTCATGCAGGCCGCCCAAAAAGTCGACATCGCGATTGTCGAAATCGGCGGCACCGTGGGCGACATCGAGAGCCTACCGTTCTTGGAAGCCATCCGTCAGTTCCGTTTCGACGTCGGCGAGGAAAACTGCCTTTATATCCATCTGACCTTGGTTCCCTTCATCCCCACCGCGGGCGAACTCAAGACGAAACCCACGCAGCACTCGGTGGGCAAGATGCGCGAGATCGGTATCCAGCCGGACCTCCTGCTCTGCCGTACCGACCGCGTGCTTTCGAAAGAACTGAAGGCCAAGATCGCAATGTTCTGTAACATGCCCGCCCAGTGCGTGATGACGGCGCAGGACGTCGAATCGATTTATGAAGTGCCTCTGGCTCTTCACGAAGAAGGCATCGATGAGAAGATCGTCGAGATCTTGAATATCTGGACCAAGTCTCCGGATCTGACGGCGTGGAAGACACTGGCGGCCAAAATCCGGAATCCCCGCGGCTCGGTTTCGATCGCCGTGGTCGGCAAATACGTCCATCTGACGGATTCCTACAAAAGCCTCAACGAAGCCTTGAGACACGCGGGCTTTGTGAATGAAACGAAGGTCCATCTCGAGTTTTACGACTCCGAAGAACTGGAAGCGTCGGACAATATCGCCGCGATACTCTCCAAACACGACGGCATCTTAGTACCCGGTGGCTTCGGAAACCGCGGCGTCGAAGGCAAGATCGCAGCGATCCAGTACGCACGCGAAAACAAGGTCCCCTACTTCGGCATTTGCTTAGGGATGCAATTGGCCGTCATCGAATTCGCGCGCAACGTGTGCGGATTCAAAGACGCAAACTCGACCGAACTCGATCCGCAGACGAGCCATCCCGTCATCGCGCTCATGGAGGAGCAGAAGGCCGTCGTCATGAAAGGCGCCAGCATGCGCCTGGGCGCTTACCCGTGCGACGTCGAAAAAGGCACGCTCGCCTTCGAGGCCTATTCCGAGCGTCACATCACGGAACGGCACCGTCATCGTTTCGAGTTCAACAACGCCTTCAAAGAAAAATTGTCCGCCAAAGGCCTCGTCATCTCAGGAATCTGTCCTCAGGGGGGCTTGGTCGAAATGGTGGAGCTTAAAAAACACCCGTGGTTCCTAGGCTGCCAGTTCCATCCCGAATTCAAATCACGACCCCATCAGCCGCACCCTCTCTTCACGCGCTTCATCAAAGCCGCGTCCGAGTTCGGCTTGCGCCGTGCGTGGTCGGGGCAATCAAATCCAGCGAGTCAATCGAATCAGGCGAATCAGGCGAATCAGGCGGCCGAAAAAACCGCGGTTGAGGAAACCGAACGCAAGTCGCAAAATGTCAAGACGAAATCCTCTCTCTGAAAATAAATCCTGATTTTCCGGTGTCTTTCTTGACAAGGTTTCACGTCGTTTCTAAAATCAGCCTACAGAATTTATAAGACTTCATTCCGACATATTCGCTTGAAATAGAGTGGCTTGGGCGAGAACGACAAGAACAGAGAGCAAAATATCTTATGGCTTTGGAAATAAAACAAAGCATCAAACTCTCCCAGCAGCTCGTCATCACACCGCAACTTCAGCAAGCGATCAAACTTCTCCAACTCTCGCGCCTGGAACTTGAAAACTTGGTCCAAAGCGAGCTGATGGAGAATCCCATCCTTGAGGAGATGCCCGAGGAAGCGCCGAAAGAATCCGAAGAAGTCTCCGTCACTGAACCCATGGCCCTCCTGCATGATTCTTCGGACAAGAAAACGGCCGAAGTTGGCACAACAACGGGCGAACTCAAGGAACCGACCAATTTCGATTGGGAAAACTACCTTGGAAACTACAATAGCGCCGAAGGACCCTCCGAAGGTGGGAACTTCGCGGACGAACCCCCCGCTTATGAAAACTTGGCTCCCGTGGGTGCCTCCCTTCAAGATCACCTAATCTGGCAGCTGCACATGGCAGGCATGCCCCAAAAAGAAGTCGAGATCGCCGAGGAAATCATCGGCGCCGTCGACGACGACGGTTACTGCAAGGCCGACTTGATGGAGTTAAGCCAGGCGAACGGCGTTTCGCTCTTCGATACGGAGCAGGTCTTGTCGCGCATCCAGGAGTTCGACCCTCCCGGCGTCGGCGCACGCGACTTGAAAGAATGCCTAAAAATCCAGATCCGCCCTTTCGACCACTCGGACCGGATGCAACTGGAAACTTTGATCGATTATCACCTCGAAGACTTGGAACGGAAAAATTACCCGGCCATTATTAAAGACATGCGGCTGACCTTGGTCCGTCTCAAAGAACTCGCGCACCTCATCTCCACTCTGGAACCAAAACCCGGACGCCCCTTCGGCGGCGAGCGTCCCCAATACATCACGCCGGACGTCTTCGTGGAACAGGTCGGTCCGGAATATATCGTCTTCTTAAATGACGACGGACTCCCGAAACTCCAAGTCAGCAATTTTTACCGCAATGCGCTTCACCGCAAAGAAATGCCGGACAACGCCAAGGAATACATCCAAGACAAATTACGTTCGGCGATGTGGCTGATCCGGAGCATTCACCAAAGACAAAGAACGCTTTACCGCGTCACTTGCTCCATCGTGAAGTTCCAAAAAGAATTTTTGGAAAAAGGCATCCATGCCCTGCGCCCCATGCTACTACGGGACGTGGCCCAAGACATCGGCATGCACGAATCCACCGTTTCACGAGTGACGACGAATAAATTCGTGCAGACACCCCGTGGACTTTTTGAGCTGAAATTTTTCTTCAACTCGCGCGTTCCGTCCGGAGACGAAGAAGGACTGACGTCG